>JBGTGK010000131.1:0-18275 GCA_041746795.1 Phormidesmis sp. | reverse complement strand
TGATTAATCCGCTGCAATCTGTCCTGCTTGGTCTCTTCGTCTAGCTGGTTTGCCCATTCAGCCGCAGGTGTTCCCGGCCTGGGAGAGTAGGCCGCCGTGTTCACCATGTCGAATACAATATCTTCCATCAGGGTGAGCGTGTCCTGAAACTGCGCCTCTGTCTCCCCTGGGAAAGCCACAATCACATCGGCGCTAATCGAGGCGTCTGGCACATACTGCCGCACCGTATTGATAATGCGCTGGTACTTTTCGCGGGTGTAGCCCCGGCCCATCGCCTTGAGGATATCGTTATTGCCCGACTGAAAGGGAATGTGAAAGTGTTCGCATACCTTAGGCAGCTCGGCGCAGGCTTTCACCAGCCGTTCAGTAAAGTAGCGCGGGTGGCTAGTGGCAAAGCGAATGCGCTCAATACCGGGCACGTCATGAACGAAATGCAGCAGGTCAGTCAGGGTGTTTTCCCGTCTGCCCTCGGGGGTGATGCCCGGTAAATCTCGACCGTAGGCGTCAATATTTTGGCCCAGCAGCGTCACTTCGGTGTAGCCCTGCTCTCCTAGCGCCACCATTTCGGCGCGAATGGCTTCCGGCGTGCGAGACTGCTCTACCCCTCGCACCCCCGGCACAACGCAGTAGGTACAGCGCTCATTACAGCCGTAAATGACGTTCACCCAGGCCGTGACTTCGCTATCGCGGCGCGGTCGGGTGATGTCCTCCATAATATGCACTGGCTCGGTCGCGACCACCTGATTGCCCTGGCCGACCTGCTCTAACAGGCTTTCAAGCTGATTGGCGTACTGTGGCCCCATCACCAAATCCAGCTCAGGCACTCGCCGCAGCAGACTTTCGCCTTCCTGCTGAGCCACGCAGCCAGCCACTACCAGGGTTAAATTCGGATTTTTTCGCTTACGCTTGGCCTGCTTGCCCAAGTACGAATACACCTTTTGCTCAGCGCTATCGCGAATTGTGCAGGTGTTATACAGCACCACATCTGCTGCCAGCGGGTCTTCCTCCCAGCGCATCCCCATACCCTCAAGGATGCCTGCCATGCGCTCGGAGTCTGCCTTATTCATTTGGCAGCCGAAGGTCGTGACGTGGTAGCGGCGAGATTCGCTCCGAGATTCGCTCATAGCAGAAGGCAGTTGTGTTAGACAGTGTTTTCAACACTTCATTGTGACACTGAAATGGAAAGTTGCGATCGCACCTTCATAAGAAACCGCGCTGGGCACAATTTTTCACTTTTGCGGTCATGGTGACAGCGCGACAGCAGCAATTCTCATTATGAAAGTCATTCTTGCTCAAGCAGCAATTTGAATGCTTGAAACCCTCATTCTACCGTTTTGAGATTTGGCCTAAACCTCATTTTTTTAGTTTTGAGGCGGGTTGGCTCACGGTCTGCGACGGTTAAAGCGGTTTTTGAGATCTTCAGGATCGAAGGCTGCTTTGTCTGAATTGTGGACTTTTTGGTTGCCGAAATTAGGAGAGGGCGTACGTTTAGGAATGGGCTTGTTGGTGGGCTTGGCGTCTGCTTTTACGTCTGCTTTTATAGAAGCGTTGCTGCCTTTTTCACTGGAAGTGGCCACGCTATTATCAGGCTTCATATTATCAAGCTTCATACTCAAGCCAATCCGCTTGAGCTTCTCTTGCACTTCCATCACTCTTACTTTCACCACCTGCCCTACTTGCACAATCTCTTTGGGATCTTTAATAAATCGGTCGGCCATTTGAGAGACATGCACTAGCCCGTCCTGATGCACGCCAATATCTACAAATGCACCAAAGTTAGCAACGTTGGTAACGACGCCTTCTAAAGTCATTCCTTCTTTGAGATCGCTAATTTCATTAACGCCTGCGGCGAAGGTGGCATAGGCAAACTGTGCTCTAGGATCGTGGCCCGGTTTTTCTAGCTCGCTCAGAATATCTTGAAGCGTGGGCTCACCTACTTTGTCGGTGACATAGTTTTTCAGCGCTAGCTGCTTTAGCTTGTCAGCGGCCTGCGGAATTTCTTTAAGCGGCAGCTGTAGGTCTTTTGCCATGGCTTTTACAATGCCGTAGCTTTCTGGATGGACGCCGGTATTGTCTAGGGGGTTGTCGCCGCCTGGAATGCGGAGGAAGCCTGCGGCCTGCTCGTAGGCTTTGGGGCCGAGCTTGCTGACTTTTAGCAGGGTTTTGCGATCGCTAAACCGCCCCACCTCATCTCGAAAAGTCACAATGTTATGCGCGATCGCGCTACTCACCCCCGAGACATAGCGCAACAGCTCCCGCGAAGCCGTGTTCAAGTTCACGCCCACATAGTTAACGCAGCTTTCTACCGTCTCATCGAGCTTTTGCTTCAGCCGCTTTTGATCCACGTCATGCTGATACTGGCCAACCCCGATGGACTTAGGGTCTAGCTTTACCAGCTCGGCGAGCGGATCTTGCAGGCGACGGCCAATGCTGATCGCGCCGCGTACGGTGATATCTAGCTCGGGAAATTCAGCGATCGCTACCTCACTCGCCGAGTAAATAGAAGCGCCCGATTCACTCACCATCACCCGAGTCGGTGGTTTTTCCAAACCCGCGATCGCCTCCCCGACAAATTCATCCGTCTCGCGGCTAGCCGTGCCGTTGCCAATGGCAATCAGTTCAATTTTGTTGGCCGTAATCATGCGAGTAAGCACTTTGGCCGCGTCTAGCCGCCGTCCCTGTCCTGAGTGAGGATAGATTGCCTCATAGGCCAAAAACTGGCCGGTTTCGCTGATAGCCGCCACTTTGCAGCCGGTGCGAAAGCCAGGATCTACGCCCAGGGTTGGCTTCATTCCAGCCGGTGCCGCTAGCATCAGGTTCCGCAGGTTTTCAGCAAAGGTTTGAATGGATGCCTCATCGGCCCAGGTTTTTTTCTCCGCAGTGACCTCGCCAGTCAGCGAAGTTTTCATCAGCCGGTTAAAGCCGTCTTTCACTAGGTCAGTGTAAAACCGTTTGAGATTGCTGTCTTTCGTTCGTAGCTGAGTGCTCAGCAGGTAGCTTAAAACTTCAGTTTCATCAAATTCTAAGGAGAGTTTGAGAACGTTTTCTTTGTCGCCACGCAGCAGGGCAAGCAGATTATGGGGCGCAATTTTACTCACCGGCGACTGGTAGCTGCGGTACATTTCGTACTTAGTGGTGCCTTCGGGATGGTCGGCCTTTATCTTGGAGGTGAACTGACCTTTGCGAGCGAGAAGATTGCGCACGTAGGCCCGCAGAGAAGCCTGCTCGGCCATGATTTCGGCCAAAATATCTGAAGCGCCTTGCAGAGCTTCGCTTGGCGTGGTGACTGCTTCGCTTAAATAAGGCTGTGCTAATGCTGTTAGGTTTGCAGACTGGCCCGCTGCATTTAGCCTAGAAATTTCAGCGGCTAATGGCTCTAGTCCTTGCTCTTTAGCAATGGTGGCCCTAGTGCGGCGCTTAGGCTTGTAGGGCAGGTAAAGATCTTCTAGCTCAGTTTTGCTGAGGCAGCGTTCGATGATGGCTTTTAGCTGGGGAGTGAGGGCGTCTTGTTTGGCGATCGCCTCCAGCACCGTCTTCTTACGCGCCGCTAGCTCTGTCAAATACTCGTAGCGTTCTGCGATTTGCCTTAGCTGTATTTCGTCTAGCTCGCCCGTACGCTCTTTGCGATAGCGAGCGATAAACGGAACGGTTGCGCCTTCTAGTAGTAAGGCGAGGGCGGCTTCTACCTGTTTGACCTGAATGGTCAGTTCCTGGGCAATTAGCTGAGCGGCGTTCATAGACACAAGGGTCGCAATGGGTGGATTTTAACACCAAAGACAGCTCATAAAAGCCCAAGTATCCATCTTGACCGTTCTAGATTCGACAGGCCACCAAGCCCATCCTACAAGACTTTGAACGCTCCCCACATCTCTAATTTTAATCCCTCCTAGATTGTTGAATCTAGGAGGGATTTAGCTTTGTACCTTTGACTAATGCGCTTTTTACCGGAAGCTATCGGGGTTTAGGATACGGCCAGGAACAGTCATTTTTTTAAGGGCCGCGCCAGTACCACCATCGGCAGTATCTAAGAAGGGCTTGAGGTTGATGCCGTTGCTGGCTGAAGAGCGGCGAGCGGGCAGTGGAAGATTCAGGGCTTCGCTGATTTGGCCCAAGATATTTGAGCCGCTAGAGCCGGTGAAGGTGTTGACGATGTTGGTGTTGTTGCCAGCGTCGGCCAAGGTGAGATTTTCAAAGACGCGATCGCGTGTAGCTACCGGATTTTGACCGAGGGGTACGGTGAAAACAATCTTACACAAGCCAGGGATCTGCTCGGTGGTGGCGCAAACGATGTCGTAACCATTTTCGGTGCCGACCTGGAGTTCTGCGAGGCCTTCGGGGCGATAGGCTTCGAGGCGATCGCTAATTGTATTACAGCGCTTTTGGGCATCCCAGCCGCCGCCCATGCTGGCCGGTGTAGCCCAGGGATAAGCTTGTTCTGGCTGGCTTTTAGGCGAGTACATGACGGTGTACTGGCCGCCGTATAGCTGGCACTCAAAGCGGGCATCGTTAGAAACCTGGCTGCTATCTCCAGCCGCAGAGCCTCCTAAATCAGGCAGGCGGCTGCTTTGCGCATAGCTGGGTAGTGTGCTGGCCAGACCGATGGCGATCGCAGTACTCAGGGCTCCGCCGAATCGCAGGGCGGTGCTTAATTTGGGGTAATTTCGCTGGTTGGTTTCAGCCATGGCTAGGTTCCTTATGAGGCAGGGCAAGTGTTAAAAGCTGTGGATGACGCGCCCAGCATAACGTTTGGGTCGTCCTTAGAAAGAGGGCAGTGGACAGTACGCACCAATTTTAATAATTGGTAGCGCTTCCACTCTGAGAGTCTATAGACTATGACAGCAGCCTCTATAACACTTCAATGCTTATGGTTAGTCCAACGGGTTATGGGTCTTGGAAGTCGCCGATTACTTCAGACCTGATTGTTTCTAGCTCTATCCGAATGGGGGCCATCAGGCTAGACGGCCCGGATATTTACTGGGGCGAACTCAGGCCATTGGAAAGGGGCAGGCAGCTCGTTGTGCGCTACGGGCCAGATGACGTTCAGCTGCCTGAAGGGAATGGGGTAAGCGATATTACGCCTGCGCCATTTAACGTTAGGACTCGGGTGCATGAGTATGGCGGCGGTGAGTACTTGGTACATGAGGGAACGGTGTATTTTTCTAACTTTGCTGACCAGCGCCTATATCGGCAGCGGGCAGGGGAGGCTCCAGAGGCAATTACGCCAGAGGTGACGCCTGTAGCGGGACTGCGCTATGCAGATGGGGTGGTCGACGGGCAGCGGCAGCGGCTGATATGCGTGGTGGAGGATCATCGGCAAGGTGGGGAGGCGGTGAATGCGATCGCGACTATTCCTCTAGAAGGTGGCCTGCCCAAAGTGCTGGTCAGCGGCAATGACTTTTACTCATCGCCTCGGCTGAGCCCAGACGGTAAGCAGCTTGCCTGGATTACCTGGAACCATCCGCAGATGCCGTGGGA
The DNA here is from genome assembly GCA_041746795.1 of Phormidesmis sp. GTDB lineage: Bacteria > Cyanobacteriota > Cyanobacteriia > Phormidesmidales > Phormidesmidaceae > Phormidesmis. The sequence goes on along the minus strand of JBGTGK010000131.1, from coordinate 12,800 downwards.
TGGCACGGAGCTGTGGATAGCATCGGTGACTGAGGACGGTAGCCTCAGCCGTCCGCATAAGCTGGTGGGCAATGTAACAGAATCGGTGTGTCAGCCGCAGTGGTCGCCAGGAGGAACGCTGCACTTTATTAGTGACGCGACGGGTTGGTGGAATTTGTATCGGTGGGAAGGGGAGCGGGGTGAGCCGCTGTTTCCAATTGAGGCAGAGTTTGCAGGGCCGCAGTGGAACTTTGGTCAGAGCAGCTACGGCTTTGAAGACGACATGAGCCTGATTTGTACCTATATAGACAAAGGCGTGATGCGGCTAGCGCGGTTTGATACGCTAGACCGATCGATGGCTGAGATTGAGACGCCTTATTCTGGCATCGGCAGCTTGCAAATAGGCGAAGGGGTTGCCGTATTTTTGGCGGCGAGTACGAATAAGCCAAGTGCGGTAGTGCGACTGAACCTGTTGACCTCAGAAATAACGGAGCTGCGGCAGTCGAGCAGCGTGACGATCGATCCGGGCTATTTGTCTGAGCCGGAGGTGATTTCGTTTCCGACGACGGGCGGGCTGAATGCGTATGGCATTTACTATCCGCCTCAGAATAAGGACTATGAGACTTTGGTGACTGAGCGGCCACCGCTGCTGGTAAAAACGCATGGGGGGCCGACGGCGGCAGCTTCAAGTTCGTTTAATCCGGCGATTCAGTATTGGACGAGCCGGGGCTTTGCGGTGCTGGATGTGAACTATGGCGGCAGTACGGGGTACGGGCGAGCCTATCGCAATCGGCTGCTAGAGAAATGGGGGATTGTGGATGTTGATGACTGTGTGAACGGGGCACTGCATTTGGTGGAGCAGGGCATGGCTGACAAGGATCGTTTGGCGATTGATGGCGGTAGCGCGGGCGGGTACACAACGCTGGCGGCGCTGACGTTTCGAGATGTGTTTAAGGCGGGGGCGAGCTATTACGGCGTGAGCGATATGGGCGCACTGGCGGCGGAGACGCATAAGTTTGAGTCTCGCTATTTGGATAGCCTAGTGGGGCCTTATCCAGCACAGAAGGCGGTGTATGATGCCAGGTCGCCGATTAATGCGGTAGAACAGCTATCTTGTCCGATTATCTTTTTGCAAGGATCAGAAGATAAGATTGTGCCGCCGAATCAGGCTGAGGCAATGGTGGAGGCGCTGAAAGAAAAGGGAATTCCGGTGGCTTACTTGCTGTTCGAGGGAGAGCAGCATGGCTTTCGGAAGGGGGAGAATATTAAGCGGGCTTTGGATGCAGAGCTTTCTTTTTATTCGCAGATATTTGAGTTTGAGCTGGCGGATGAAATTGAGCCGGTTGAGATCTTTGGAAAGTAGGATGGGAAGCAGGATTGAGAAGTAGGAGATGAGAGAAATGTCAAAAGAGAGTTTGGAACCGGTCGCTAGTAGCTCTATGTGGCAGGCGAAGCCCTGGTGGTGTCAGCCATGGTCGATTATTTTAACCGGAATAGCGATACCGATAGCATCTTGGCTGCTGCTGCATCGGCTGTGGATTACGCTGCCGGTGGCGGGCGTGATGGGTGTTTGGTGGGTGTTATTTTTGGTGCTGGTGCCTGCTCAGTATGCGGCGGCAGTAAGAGAGGGAATTGATGTTGGGAGCTGATCGCGAGGGTGCGCCCGTGCGGGTTTCTGCCATTTAGGTGATGTTGGATGGTTGGGATTAGGAGATTGTGTAGGGAAGTGACTGGCAATCCACTGGCAATCCACTGGCAATCCACTGGCAATTATTAGAAGGGTTGAGACTATGGCTGAGAATAAAAATGTATTAGGAGAGGCGCTGCAAACCTGTTGTACTTCGCCAATGACAGGTTTTTATCGGGACGGAACTTGCCAAACGGGGCCGCAGGATAGAGGCGTGCATGTGGTGTGTGCTCAGCTGACGGAGGCGTTTTTGAGCTACACGAAGGCGCAGGGCAATGACTTGAGTACGCCGAGGCCTGAGTATAATTTTCCGGGACTGAAGCCGGGGGATAAGTGGTGCCTATGTGCGGCTCGGTGGAAGGAGGCTTTGGATGATGGAGTAGCGCCGCCTGTGGTTTTGGCATCGACGCATAAGGCGGCGCTTGAGCATGTGAGCTTGGAGGATCTGAAGGGGAGCGCGGCTGAGTGACTTTGGCCCAATGTTGCAACTGGTACGCTTAGAAGAAAGGACAGAGGCGGGGCGATCGCGTCAACCCCAATGATTACACAAAGCAACTGAAAGTCCCTCTCAGCAGGAGATACAAAGCGATACAGCATGAGTTAAATAACGCAAAAGTAAGAATGAGTTTGCTGCTCGACCAATAGCCAAAATATTAAGCGGCTATTGGGGTCGAGCGGTAGCAGATACCGATAGGATACGCTGCGGTTACTCAGGCGTTCTCTGGTGAATCTCTGAGGAATTCTCACAGTTCTCACCAAGGCATCAGGAACTCGTCATGTTTGGCTCTAATAAGTACGTCAATACCGCGATTACGCTTTCTACGACGCTCACCGTTGTTCTATCGGCAGCGATTCCACCTGTCTTTGCGCAGGCGCGTTTTAACGATGTGGAAAGCAGCTATTGGGCGAGCCAGTATGTGCAGTCTTTATCTCAAGCGAATATTATCAGCGGCTTTCCAGACGGTACGTTTCGACCTGGAGAACAGATGACTAGGGCGCAGTTTGCCTCTGTTTTGAGCGGTGCTTTTCCGCTACCGGCTGTCCGTGCAGCGAAAACGTTTAGCGATGTACCGGCGGATCATTGGGCAGCTGGGGCGATTTCTTCGGCCTATGCAAAGGGCTTTTTAAGCGGCTACCCGGACGGGACGTTTGGGCTAGATCAGCCGATTACGCGGTTGGAAGTGCTGGTGTCGCTGACGAATGGATTGGGGCTTAAGACAACGGGTAATGTGGATAAGCTGCTAGGGGTGTTTGCGGATAAAGGTGAGATTCCAGATTGGGCTAGGGGAGCGATCGCGACAGCAACCGATAAGCAGCTGATGGTGAACTATCCCAACGTGAATCAGCTTAATCCTGGGCGGAATGCGACCCGTGCGGAGATTGCAGCGATCGCATATCAGGCTTTGGTGAATAGTGGAAGGGTGAGTGCGATCGCCTCTCCTTACGTGCCCGTCGTTGCAGCTACACCTGCGGTAGAGTTGCCGGTTGCACAAGCGCCGGTTGACGAGTTTTCTGAGCTAGTTGCGCTGTTGAACAGCAATGAGGCAGCGCGAAGGAAGGCGGCGGCTGATGCTTTAGCGGCGCGCGGTACGGCGGCTGTGCCTCAGTTAGCTAAGGCGCTGGAGTCTGACAGTGCGCCCACGCGAGCAGCAGCGGCTTACGCGCTCAATAAAATTGGCCCAAGTGCGGCGGCGGCTACGCCCACTCTGTTGAATGCGCTAAAGGATAATGACGAGATCGTGCGGGCGCTGGCAACGAGTACGCTGGCGCAGGTAGGCCTAGACCAAAATGTTTTGATCAACATATTGACGGCGGCCATTCAAAGTGAGTCTGGCTTGGTGAAGGATGTCGCTGCTGAGGCGCTGCTGAAGACGGGTGGAGATGCCATACCCGCTTTAGGCAAGGTGCTACAAAACAAGTCAGCAAACAGTCTGGCTAAGCGAACGGCGGCTACGCTGATTGGCAATATTAACCAGAAAAATAGGCTAAGCGATGCGGCACTGCAATCGGTGATTCCGATTTTGGCGGAGACTTTGAGCGATGGGGACAGCGACGTGCGGAAGGCGGCAGCAGGCGCACTGGGTGACTTTGGGCCGCTAGCAGATGTGGCCATTCCAGAGCTGTCGAGGGTGCTATTAGGCAGGAACTCGGGCGTGAGCCAAACGGCGGCGGGCAGCTTAGTAAAAATTGGGCGGCAGTCGGTGCCTGGCCTGACGGCAGCGCTGAACAGTGACGATCCGCTGACTCGACTGTATGCGGCGGATGCCATTTGGACGCTGACAAAGGACAGCAGCCTGATTTTACCAACCCTAGTTTCGGCGCTCTCTGACGGCGATGTTGAAACGCGTGAGCTGGCGGCTTTGGGGCTGACTTATTTGGGCAGGCAGGCACTACCCGCTTTGCCTGCTGTGAGAAATCTGTTGGGCAGTGGAAACAGTCGAACTTTGGATGTTACTCGGCTGGCGCTGATGATTTTGAACAATAAGAATGAGCCAGCGAACAACCTTGGCCTGCTAAGACCTGAGCCGCAGACGCTAAACTCACTGCCCGCAGTAGTTCAAGCTGTGAACGAGCTGTGGCGGTAGGCCTGTGGCGGTAGGTTTTATCTTGCCTCCAATTCTTGTTTAAATTAAGAGATGCCTGATGTTACTGATTATTGCCTTTATTAGTTGCGATGATGTGTAAATCGACCTCCTTGAGATGGCGCATGAGCTGCTGCACCGTTGAACTGCGCAACAGCAGCTCCAGACGAGACTTGTACGACTGGCCTAGCACCACCTGCGTAATTAAGTTTTGACGAGCGACCTTAGCGATCGCCTCAGGAATATCAGTGCCATTCACCCGTAAAAATTCGCCTCCAAACTCATTGCAAAAATGCTTGCAAATTTCGAGATAAAGGCTTTCATCTTTTGTTAAAAACCGATCGGGATGAGCTACAAAAATCGCATAAAGCCGCGCCTTCATGTAGGTAGCAATCCGCGCCCCTCGCCGCAATAGCTGTGAGGAATTTTCTTGGGTTGAAACGCACACTAACACTCGCTCATGCACGCTGCAATAGCGAGTCTGGCCGTCCGCATCGGCAGTCTCTTCTAAATTATCGGCCACCTCTCGAAAAGCAAGCTCTCTTAGCGCAATCAGATTTTTTCGCTTAAAGAAATTACGCAGCGACTGTTCAATTTTTTCGGGGGCGTAAATTTTCCCCTCTTGAAGCCGCTCTTGCAGGGTTTCGGGGGTGATATCGACGACGATCACTTCATCTGCTTCATCTAGAACAAAATCGGGGATACGCTCCCTCACAACTACCCCTGTCAGCTTGGCTACCAGATCGTTCAGGCTCTCGATATGCTGAATATTAACGGTCGAAAAGACATCAATACCCACTTCTAAAATAGCTTTTACGTCTTCGTAGCGCTTAGCTCTGAGCGATCCGGGCATGTTGGTGTGGGCTAGCTCATCGACCAGCGCGAGCTGGGGCCTTCTGGCGATGATGGCGTCGGTGTCCATTTCGGTAAGGGAGCGATCGCGATGCACTAGCTGTCGCAAAGGCAACCGCTCTAGGCCTTCAGCCTGCTGGGCCGTCTCCTCTCGCCCGTGCGTTTCCAGCAGGCCAATTACCACATCAATCCCTTGAGTTCGCAGGGCTCTACTCTCCCGCAGCATCCGATAGGTTTTACCTACCCCAGGGGCCATGCCAATGTAGATACGGTGCCGACCTCGGTGCTGAATGTTTTCATAGGTAGAGCGCACGGGTTCAGGCGTTTGCTTTTTAGGCAGGGTATTGCCCGCTTCGATTTCGTCTTGTCGAATCATGGGTCGATTGCTGAGTAGAACATTCTCTTATTTTGCCGCTGCCAGGTTGTCTAGCGCTATATTAAGCGTCGTGACGTTGACTCCAGGATCGCCAAATATGCCGAGAAAGCGACCTTGAGTATTCTCGGCGATTAGCTCGGTGACCTGGATGGGGTCGAGCTTGCGCGCAGCGGCAACGCTGTTAACTTGGGCTGCTGCTGCCGCTGAGCTGATGTGCGGATCTAGACCTGAGCCTGAGGCATACAACAGGTCGGCAGTCGGTGTAATGCCTGCTTGTTTGAGTTCCTTGGCGGTCGCTTCAACGCGGGTGAGCAAATCAGGATTGCTTGGCGCTAGGTTACTAGCTCCGGAGGTGCCGGTTGTCTGGGTATCTGTGCCTTCGCTGTAGGTTACGGTGCTGGGGCGATCGCGAAAATAAGTTGCTGAGGTAAAGGTTTGACCGATCAAAGCCGAGCCGACTACCCGATTTTGAGCGTCGGTAATCAGGCTACCGTTGGCCTGATAGGGAAATATCCCTTGACCCACTAGCAGAAAAAAGACCGGGTAGATAATCGCCGTTAGCAGCCAAAGAACAACAGTGCTGCGAATGCCAGCCGTAATCTCTCTAATCATGATAAAACACTCTCCAAATGTATAGATTAAGGGTACAAACGAACTTAGTTTAAAAGCAATTAGAAACAACTATGAGATTTCTTTTCACTCCCAAAACTGTATATGAAGGCTCTACACCCTGCGGCGCAGTCGCCTATTAAGGCTTCGTTTCTTAAAACCGCTCTGGCTGTAAGATAACGGCAAACAAATAAATCGATAGTCCTATCGTGACTAGCAGCAGCACACCAATAGCATAAGCGGTCTGTCGCGTTAGTGCTTCTCCTGTTGCAGCATAGACAGCGGGTGCTAAAACAACATTGAAGCAAAGGGCCACCAACAGCGCAAAAGCGAGCGGCTGGCGGCGACGCTGGGTTTGTAGGATCTCCAGCATTTCTGTACAAACCTGTGGCAGTGAGCGAACTAAAGGTACGAGTTTCATCGGTAAAATCTCTTTTGAGAACAGTGTTAGAAGTAATGAGACTGCTGTAGGATAGCCATCTTGGCTGACTGGATGGGAGATGCAAAATGCCTATCCTACGAGCGGTTTCAGTCAACAGATCGCCTTAAGCCAAGCCAATCGCGGCCACCCCAAAGTCGATCAGCTTAATGCCGATAAACGGGGCAATAATGCCGCCTAGCCCATAAATAAGAATGTTGCGAGTCAGCAGCTGGTTGGCGTTGAGCGGACGAAACTTTACGCCTTTAAGCGCCAGCGGAATCAAAATTGGAATGATAAGCGCGTTGTAAATTAGCGCTGAGAGAATCGCTGATTGAGCGCTAGCTAGCCCCATAACGTTGAGGCTACCAATGCCTGCGGCGGCGAACATCGCCGGAATAATGGCAAAATATTTGGCTACATCATTCGCTAGTGAAAAGGTCGTCAGCGCTCCCCGCGTAATCAACAGCTGCTTACCAATGGTGACCAAATCGATCAGCTTGGTTGGGTCAGAATCAAGGTCTACCATGTTGGCGGCTTCGCGGGCGGCCTGAGTTCCTGAGTTCATTGCTAGCCCTACGTTTGCCTGAGCCAGAGCAGGGGCGTCGTTAGTGCCGTCGCCGGTCATCGCCACGAGCTTGCCCTTAGCTTGTTCTGTTTGAATTACCTGAATTTTGTCTTCTGGGGTCGCTTCAGCAATGAAGTCGTCTACGCCTGCCTCTTTAGCAATCACGGAAGCGGTGATTCTGTTGTCACCCGTTAGCATGACGCTGCGAACCCCCATTCGCCGGAGCTGTTCAAAGCGATCGCGCATCCCCGGCTTAATAATGTCCTTGAGATAAATCACCCCGTACATTTCACTGTCAAGCGCGACCGCTAGCGGCGTGCCGCCCAACCGGGAGACCTTTTCGTAAGCCTCGTTGAGATCGTCACTGAACTGACCGCCGCGCGATCGCACAAATCCCTTCACCGCATTCACAGCCCCCTTACGAGCCTCAGTGCCATCGGGCAAATCAGTCCCGCTCATCCGGGTCTTCGCCGAAAAATCAATGCCCTCAGAGCGATCGCTGGCAAAATCAATTTGAGCGCCCCGCTCTTTGGCGAGCTTGACAATTGATTTTCCTTCAGGCGTATTATCGAACAGGCTCGCAGCCAGGGCGACTTTTGCTAACTCCGCTTCTGAATGACCGTTCGCTGGCAGCAATTCTTCAGCTAAGCGATTGCCTAGCGTGATCGTGCCTGTTTTGTCCAGCACCAGCGTATTGATATCGCCACAGGCTTCGACCGCCCGCCCCGAAGTAGCAATCACGTTAAACTGAACCACTCGATCCATCCCCGCAATCCCGATGGCGCTCAGCAGTCCGCCAATTGTCGTGGGAATAAGGGCGACTAGCAAGGCGACCAGCGTGACCACACCCACCGGACTGCCAACATAGTTAGCGATCGGTGGAATGGTTACCACCACCACTAAAAACACCTGTGTCAGCACCGCTAGCAGCACCGTCAGCGCAATTTCATTCGGTGTCTTAGTCCGCTTTGCCCCTTCGACTAAGGCGATCATTCGATCTAAAAAGCCTTCCCCTGGATCGGCGGTTACCCTGAGCGTCAGCTGGTCAGAAATGATGCGAGTTCCGCCTGTTACTGAGCTAGCCACGTCCGAACCGGGCTCTTTGAGTACTGGTGCCGACTCGCCTGTAATCGCCGACTCATCGACAGAAGCAACGCCGTCGATTACCTCTCCATCAATCGGAATGGTATCTCCAGCGATCACCAAGATGCGATCGCCCTTGCGCAAATCAGTCGAACTGACCTCCTCAATCGAATCATTCGCCTGAAGCCGTCTGGCCACCGTCTCACTTTGAGTGGAGCGCAGCGAATCCGCTTGGGCCTTCCCGCGCCCTTCTGCCACCGCTTCAGCAAAGTTGGCAAACAGCAGGGTGAAGAACAAAATCACGGTTACTAGCCCGTTGAACAACCGCTGATTTTCTCCTGGCGCAGGCCCAAATAGATTAGGAAAAATGGTCAGCAGCAGGGTGATGGCCGTCCCCACCCAAACCACGAACATCACCGGATTGCCCAGCATTGTTTTTGGGTTGAGCTTAACAAAGGCGTCCTTGAGTGCCCGTTGGTAAAGCCCGTTCGTTTTAACCTGTTGTTTTGGCTGCTGACTAGAGGGGCTCTCTACCCGCTCGCTCAGCGCTGATTGTGAATTAGATTGGCTCATGGTTCTTTAGTAAAGGGTAAACAAGAACAACGTGTAAAATTATTGCACCGCTATTTGGAATGCTTCAGCAATCGGCCCTAACGCCAGCACGGGGAGAAAGGTGAGCGCCCCTAAGATGACAATTACGCCAGCGGTCACACCTGTAAATAAACCCGTGTCGGCGCGCAGCGTCCCCGTTGTTTCAGGCACGGGCTGCTTGCGAGCCATGCCATCGGCTAAAAGCAACAGCGCAATTAAAGGAACATAGCGACCCATCAGCAGACTGACGCTAGCGGATAAGTTCCACCACAGGGTGCCATCGCCCAAGCCTTCAAAGCCCGACCCATTGTTAGCGGCGGCTGAGGTGTACTCATACACCACTTGAGAAACGCCATGAAAACCAGGGTTGCTAATCCCTGCGAGCGAATTGGCAAATGCTATCGTAATCGCGCTAGGCACCAAAATGGCAAATGGATGAACTAAGAGAATAACGCTAGCTAGCACGATCTCTTGCTTTTCGATTTTGCGGCCTAAAAACTCAGGCGTCCGTCCTACCATTAGGCCGGTGAGAAATACCGTCAGAATCAAAAATACAAACAGATAGGCTGTGCCCGATCCCTGACCGCCCCAGACAATTTGTAGGAACATGTTGAACAGCGTGGAAAAGCCCCCGGATGGCATTAGCGAATCGTGCATACCATTGACCGCGCCGCACATGGTGCCCGTAGTCGTAATCGCCCATAGCGCCGTTTGCGCCCAGCCAAAGCGAACCTCTTTGCCTTCTAGGTTAGGTGCTTGAGCCCCCAATATGCTGTTGACCAAAGGGTTCCCAGCATATTCGCCAGCGGCAGTTACGACAATGAGGACGGCGAAAATTACAAATACCATCCAAAACACCAGCCAGGCCTGCTTTTTGTTGCCGATTATCACCCCGTAGGTGTAAATCATCGAAGCTGGAATAGACACCATTGCAACCGTCTCCATTAGATTAGTAAAGGCATTTGGGTTCTCAAATGGGTGAGCTGAGTTAATTCCAAAAAAGCCGCCGCCGTTCTCTCCTAGCTGCTTGATACTCTCGAAGTGGGCTACTGGGCCACGGGCAATGGCTTGAGTCGCTCCTTCAAGCGTGGTCGCTACCGCAGGCCCTGCTAAGGTTTCAGGCACACCTAGAACCAGCAGCACCAGACCGATGACGGTGGAAATGGGCAGCAAAATGCGGGTGATAGAGCGGGTTAAGTCAACATAGAAGTTGCCAAGTGGCTGACCGGCTAGGCCGCGAATGAAGGCGATCGCTACCGCCAATCCTGTTGCCGCCGAGGTAAACATCAAAAAACCAAGCGCCAGCATTTGGCTGGCATAGCTGTAGGTGGTTTCGCCAGAGTAGTGCTGCTGGTTGGTATTAGTCACAAAAGAAATGGACGTATGCAGTGCCAAATCCCAGCTGGGCGACGGCAACCCGGTTGGATTTAGCGGTAAAACGCTCTGTAGCATCATGATCGAAAAGACCAGGACGCCCATAGCCAAATTGCTGAAAAGAACGGCTCTAGAATACTGCCAGCCGGTCATCGTTCGCTCAAGCTGAACGCCACTAGCCCGGTAAATAAATCGGTCTGTTGGAGAGAGAACAATATCTAGAAACGTTTTTTCGCCCAGGTATACCTTTGCCATATAGCGACCGAAAAAAGGCACGATTGCCACCAGAATCAGCAGCGTCAAGGCAATTTGAATCAACCCTTGAGTCATTAGCCTAAGCAGGCATTTAAGCCTGATGGATAGATTGTTTTTGCAGTTCTCATGGTGACAAATTTGCGTTATTTATTAATCTATCAGGCAATATATTTACGCTTTAGAAAAAGCTATACGTAGCTGTATATCAGCATTGGATGGTTTCTATATTTCGCGGAGTACTTCTTTAGGCGAGTCTCTATATCAGCGGGTATAGGTTGCGTATTGAGGGGCTAAGATTTTGAAATTAAATGTGACAAATCATTTTAGATAAGCTTCAATTAAGCTAGTGTTCAGGCACGTCTTTGTTGACGTTTTTTTACGCTCATAAGACTAGCAGCAGAGATTAGCTATGGCTCCACTCATCTCTTTTAAAAGACGCTTGTTGTCTTTATTATCTCGACGATTTCAGACAGTTTATGGGCTGATTGCCGCTATCTTCTTAGCCGTAATCCTGTTGGAATACTCTACGCCTGCTGCATTTGTTTTTAGCTATCTTTATGCGGGAGCCGTTGTATTAGCCTACCGTTATCTCAGCCGTAAGCAGGCCATAGCAGTAACCCTAGCAGCGGCGCTACTCACTCTGTTAAACCTGGTGTTTCCAACTTATGAAGCAGGTAACCTGTCAATCCTAGCCAACCGGCTAATAGCGGTTGTGTCGCTGCTAGCGGCGAGCTATCTGATTGATCGCAACCGTTTTTATGAAGATGAGATTGCCCGACAGCGCAGCTACATTCAGCTCCAAACCCAGCTCGCTAGCCTGCGCGAAGATTTCGCTTCTACCTTGACCCACGACCTTAAAACGCCACTGCTCGGCGCTATCGAAACGATTAACTCTTTTTTAGCCGAGCAGTTTGGGGCCATTAGCTCAAGGCAGCACGATATTTTGGCGATGATGCAGCGATCGCACCGCTCCACCCTACAGCTTGTCGAAACCATGCTAGATGTTTATCGCAATGACGCCGAAGGACTAAGGCTTCAGCTTGAGCCCGTTGACCTGCGATCGCTCCTGTCAGACACCATCACCACCATTACCCACCTAGCTCAGTCCCGCCAAATTTATATCAACTTCACTCCGCATGGTCAAGCCTTTTGGGTCTGTGGTGACGCGGCGCAACTTCGGCGCGTCTTTGAAAACCTACTGAGCAACGCCATCAACCACACCCCCCGAGGCACCTGGGTAAAAGTGGTTTTAGAAACCACTGGAAATGAGCAGCAGATCCAGGTGTGCGACTGTGGCCCCGGCATTGACGAGCTTGAGCTGCCCGACCTGTTTGAAAGATTCTATCAGAGCTACAGTAACCGTCAGGCCAAGGGCTCTGGGTTAGGACTTTATCTCAGTCGGCAAATTATTGACGCTCACAGCGGTAAGATCTGGGCAGAGAACCGCAGGCCCCAAGGTGCGATTTTTTACTGCCGTCTACCTGTCGCTACGTTATATGAGTGCTGTGAACCCTCTGAGAATTCTACTTGTAGAAGACGATGAGCTGTTTCGGCTAGGGTTATCTACACGCCTGCAAAGAGAGCCATCGCTTGATGTTGTGGCTGAGGCTGTCGATGGTGAAAGCGCCATTGAGCTGGCCAATCAAACGCTGCCAGACGTGGTTTTGCTAGATGTTGGATTGCCGGGTATCGGCGGGGTAGAAGCCTGTCGCCAGATTAAGCAACAGCATCCTGATTTACCGATATTGGTGTTGACCTCACATTCTCAAAAACCGCTGATTGAACAGCTTGTGGCAGCGGGAGCCAGCGGCTTTTGCCTCAAAGGAATTGAAGCCGAACCCCTCATATTAGCTCTCCAATCGGTAGCGGCGGGTGCCTCTTGGTGGGATAGGCACAGTACGCTAGAGATTCGCACCTGGGCCTATAAAACGGAGGAGGATTCTCCTGGCGATACTACCGTCGCGGTTCCCCTCAGCGATACCGAAAGCCCGCTCACCCATCGGGAGCAAGAGATTTTGGCGCTCGTGGCTACCGGCCAAAACAACCAGGAGATTGCTGAGCGGCTGCACATTACGACGGGTACGGTGCGGGTGCATGTTCATGCTATTTTGCAAAAGTTAGATGTACGCGATCGCACTCAAGCCGCTATCTTCGCTTTGCAGCACGGCATAGTACCCGAAACGCTGCTGTAGAAAGCCTGGTTAAAGTGACGTATCCTCCAAAGCCCTTAGATAGGCGGCTTTATTGTTGACATCTATCAACACTTCAGGCGTGGCAAATTCGACTGTTGTAAGCTTTGATGAGTGTTTTTTCACAATCTCTCGCAATCCCAAACTTGAGTCGCTGATCTGCTTCAGCTCAGGTAGCAGCTGGCTAGAAAACAACAGCGGATGGCCTAGCTTTTCTTGATAGCAAGGTGCCGTAAT
>JBGTGK010000130.1:0-7335 GCA_041746795.1 Phormidesmis sp. | reverse complement strand
ATATTGGGCGATGGCTATAAAAGTGCCGATGAGTATGGACTGATTGATCCTCAAGAGCAGGCAGCTAAGGGCTTTAAGCGTGAGGCCTACTGGCTAGTGCCTTTTGGATTTGCAGCGGGCTATGTTTTTAATGTGATTACGGGTATTGAGGCAATTCCGGTGGGCGGCCTGGGCAATCATATTTTTGGCGGATTACTAGGAGCGCTCTCTGCTGGACTGGGTGCTTATTTTGTGGGGGGTGGAGTCGGGCTAACCGTGGGCAGTGGAGATGCCTTGCCCTACCGCAATCGTCTTAATGCCGGGAAATATCTCATTATCGTTAAGGGGACTGAAGCGGTCATTCGGCACGCAACTCGCGTTATTGATCCATTTGAACCCGAGAACATTCAAGGCTACACCGAGCCTATTAGCTCATAGATTAGCAACGGATATTAGACAACCGCAGCAAACGCAGCACTCGTGATGGTATCTGCCTACTCGCTCACACCAGCAATAGTGGATGCTATTTTGATAAGGATGGGTTTATATCATTGTTTAGGACTGCGATCGCAATCCCCCATCGTGCGGTGCCCCCCATTCGGCCCCCGCCTTCCGCAAAATCTCTCGCGTAGAGCCCAAACAAGCTGTACAAGCAAATTCATCGCCTCTTGGACTCTGTATCTTGCTCAAAATGGGTTCAACCCTTCCTTTCTAAAAACTGCTCAGCTTTTTCATACAAAAATTCTATTGGGCAAGCAAATCCAATACTAGCAAACTGAATCTCTTCGCCAGCTTTGTATGTCTGCTCCAGCCACAAACCGTCCAGCCCTAGCCAAAAACGTTCAACCAAAATTTGCTTTTGATGAACTAGCACATATTCTTCTAACTCTAAAATCGTTTTATAGTCCAAGAACTTTTCTCCCCGATCAAAATCCTTAGTCAAATCCGATAGCACCTCAATAATTAGCTCGGGATGTTGAATAAAAACGCTGTCTGAAGTCTGATCTCTTTTGTCACAAGTCACTGCCAAATCAGGATAATAATATCCATCACCCTCTAGAAACTTGACCTTAATATCTGTGGCATAAGCGATACAACTTCTAACACCTCGCAAGTGATTGAATAGTAGCCCTGAAAGATTGCTAACGATGGCAATATGAGCTTTCTTCGCTCCGGCCATCGCATGCACAAGTCCTTGTCTATACTCATGTTTAAATAGGGCTCGTATGCTCAAGCTGCAAATATTCTTCCGGAGTAAAGTAAGACCACCTATTTTTGCTCGCAATCGTAGCTTATACTTCCAGCGTTTTTAAAGCGTTAATCAAACCCCTTCAAAGAATCGCCCATCAAAGATTTTCAACGTTCTCGTACAAAGATTCAATCGGACAGGTAAACCCAATACTCTTAAGTCTTACCTTATCCTTGGCCCGATGGATGTGAGGTAGCCAAACGTCCTTTTCGATGTCCCGAAAGAAGCGTTCTACAACCATCTGATTCTGATGAACCAGCACATATTCCTCTAGCGAAGGAATTGTTTGATAATCTGCAAACTTATCTCCCCGGTCAAAAGCTGCCGTTGTTTTAGAAAGCACCTCCACAATCAGCTTAGGGTAAAGAATAAAGTCCTTATCGCCGCTGCCTTGATCTTCATCACAGGTCACTGACTGATCGGGGTAATAAAACACGCCTAGCTCTGGCATATAGACCTTCACGCCGCCAGAGTGCGAAATGCAGCCCGTCCCTCTCAGATGATTTACAAACAGCGCTGTTAAATTATCGGTGATGACCTCATGCGCCCTCGTTGCGCTTGCGATCGCAATCACCTGCCCCTGAATATACTCATGCTTGAGCTGACTGCTGCGCTCAAGCTCCAAATACTTTTCTGGCGTGAACTGAGCAGCCCGCCGCCTGCTGATGACCATCATTTTCTACCCGAAACAATAGAAAACTATACCATCAGATCTAGCTGCTAAATGCGTTTCAGGGCATAGGAAGAGGTTACTAAGCAAAGGTCTTGAGGAGCCATTGTGCGATCGCCCCATCGTTTTCAGTTTGCGATCGCCTCAAAGCCTCCTCAACCAAACCCATCTCCAACCCAGGAAATACTACAGAACTTCGTATCTGTCCACTCCGCTCTTCAGCAACAGAAAACGCAATAACCTTTTGAGCCTGCACATCTACAACCCAATATTCCTGCACGCCAAGCCGCTCGTACAATATTCGGGCGTTGCTGAATTAGAGGATGAATATATGAGTCAAGACTTGACTGGTCAAATCCTAAAAACTTGATTCATCCCAAAAATCAGCAACGCCATATTCGTTTACGGCCTAAATCATCGCTCAATGAGGTCGAACCGATCTCAACAATTAAAGTTGGCGGCCCAAACAAATCTATGTTCACTGGCAAGTTATTTTGAGGCGGCAGATATTTCGCACCCTCACCAATGTAAAAAGCCGCATCTGGTTGGCACTCTCGCTCACCAGCTTTCTGAAAGCTAGCGTTCATATACTTTGTAATATCCAGGTTCTTTGCAGCACTGAAAAAGGTAATTACATCCCACGCAACCCCATTCTGCCGACCATGCCCTACACCCAAAGATGCCATCTCCATCCTCATATATCCGGCATCAAAGTAAGCTCTACCCTCTGCATAAGCAGGGTCGTCATAAGCAACTGCTAAAAACTCATCCCAAGTTGCTTTAACCCAGGTATCCATCAAAATCCGCTTCGATGAAGAAACAACCATAGGCCACCGCTCATCAAGTACTTCTTATTCTTTCTACAGTTTACAGCGCTATTAAAAACAAAGCCCCCCAGCAATGCTGAAGGGCTTCATTTCATCTGTCTAACTGCGATTTACGAACGCTTAGCCGAATCGACTAGACGTTGACGCAATCAGGAAGGCAGCGTAAGTCAGAATGTATCCCACCGTAAAGTGAGCCAGACCGATCAAGCGACCTTGAACAATCGACATTGCAACCGGCTTGTCCTTCCAGCGAACTAGGTTAGCTAGAGGCGTGCGCTCATGAGCCCAAACAAGGGTCTCAATGAGTTCTTGCCAGTAACCACGCCACGAGATCAGGAACATAAATCCAGTCGCCCAAACCAGGTGTCCAAAGAGGAACATCCAAGCCCAAACTGCTAGATTATTCATCCCGTAGGGGTTGTAGCCGTTGATTAGCTGAGAAGAGTTCAGCCAGAGATAGTCGCGCAGCCAGCCCATGAGATAGTTCGAACTCTCATTAAACTGGGCTACGTTTCCACTCCAGATGGCCAAGTGCTTCCAGTGCCAGTAAAAGGTCACCCAGCCAATGGTGTTGAGCATCCAGAACATCGCTAGGTAGAACGAATCCCACGCAGAGATGTCGCAGGTGCCGCCACGACCAGGGCCGTCACAAGGGAAGCTGAAGCCAAAGTCCTTTTTGTCGGGCATGAGCTTAGAGCCACGGCCATCTAACGCACCTTTGACCAAGATCAAAGTAGTCGTGTGAAGACCAAGCGCGATCGCATGGTGAACTAAGAAGTCACCAGGCCCAATTGCCAAGAACAAAGAGTTGCTACCGCTGTTGATCGCATCGAACCAACCCGGCAGCCAGACCGCAGCATGGTTGGGCCACGCCGTAGTCGCAATGCTATCAGGGTTAGACAACAGCGTATCAAAACCGTAGAGCGCCTTACCAGAAGCGGCCTGCACAAACTGTGCAAACACAGGCTCAACCAGGATTTGCTTCTCAGGCGTACCGAAGGCGACGACCACATCGTTGTGAACGTAAATGCCCAGGGTATGGAAACCGAGGAACAGAGAAACCCAGCTGAGGTGCGAGATAATCGCTTCTTTGTGGTCAAGCACGCGGGCCAGTACGTTGTTCTCATTCGCCGCAGGATCGTAATCCCGAATCAAGAAGATTGCACCGTGAGCAAAGGCTCCCACCATGATGAATCCAGCAATGTACTGGTGGTGGGTGTACAGCGCAGCCGTAGTGGTGAAGTCCTTAGCGATGAACGCATAAGGAGGCAGCGCGTACATGTGCTGGGCAACCAGAGACGTGATCACGCCCAAAGAAGCCAGCGCCAAAGCAAGCTGGAAGTGCAGCGAATTGTTCAGCGTGTCGTACAGACCTTTGTGACCAGCGCCCAACGCGCCGCCGAAGGGAGTGCCTTCAGGGGGACGGTGAGTCGCCAGAATCTCTTTAATGCTGTGACCAATACCGAAGTTAGTCCGGTACATGTGGCCTGCAATGATAAAGATGACTGCGATCGCCAGGTGGTGATGCGCCATGTCGGTTAGCCATAGCGACTCTGTTTGAGGATGGAAGCCACCCAAGAAAGTCAAAATCGCATCGCCTGAACCCGTAGAGGTACCAAAGATATGGTTAGCCGTGTCCGGGTTTTGAGCGTAAGCGCCCCAGTTACCCGTGAAAAACGGCTTGAGACCCTCGGGGTGTGGCTTGACCGACAGGAAGTTATCCCAGCCGACGTGCTGACCGCGAGACTCAGGAATCGCTACGTGAACAAGGTGACCTGTCCAAGCCAAAGAGCTGACGCCAAACAGACCAGCCAAATGGTGGTTGAGGCGAGATTCAGCGTTCTTAAACCAGGACAAGCTAGGCCGGAACTTGGGCTGAAGGTGCAACCAGCCTGCAAACAGCATAACTGCTGCAAAGCCTAGAAGGCCAACGGCACCAGCGTACAGGTCGCCGTTAGTGCGCATACCGATGGTGTACCACCAGTGATACACACCTGAATAGGCGATATTAACCGGGCTGCTAGCGCCAGCTTGGGTGAATGCATCCACCGCAGGCTGACCAAAGTGAGGATCCCAAATCGCATGAGCGATCGGTTTCACGTTGAGTGGATCTTTCGTCCACTGTGGGAAGTTGCCTTGCCAAGCAACGTGGAACAGGTTACCAGAGGTCCACAAGAAGATGATCGCCAGGTGACCGAAGTGAGAAGCAAAAATCTTTTGGTAAAGATTCTCCTCCGTCATCCCGTCATGGGTTTCAAAGTCGTGAGCCGTAGCAATCCCGTACCAGATCCGACGCGTTGTCGGGTCTTGTGCCAAAGCTTGGCTAAATTTCGGGAATTTAGTTGCCATACGTTTTATAAGTCCTCCGTGCTCCTTAACCTACTGATATCATTCGAGCCAGGAAGAATGCCCATGTGGTGGCAATTCCGCCTAGGAGGTAGTGAGCTACGCCGACAGCACGACCCTGAGTAATACTCAGTGCGCGGGGCTGAATAGCGGGAGCTACTTTCAGCTTGTTATGAGCCCAAACAATAGACTCAATCAGCTCCTGCCAGTAGCCACGGCCACTGAAGAGGAACATTAGGCTGAAGGCCCAAACAAAGTGGGCACCCAAGAACAACAGACCGTAAGCCGACAAAGCCGAACCGTAGGTATTGATCACCTGCGAAGCTTGCGCCCACAGGAAGTCGCGCAGCCAACCATTAATGGTGATTGCACTAGCGGCAAAGTTGCCGCCGGTAATATGAGAAACCGTACCGTTGTCGGATACCGAGCCCCATACATCTGACTGCATCTTCCAGCTGAAGTGGAAAATCACAATCGAGATGCTGTTGTACATCCAGAACAGACCTAAGAACACGTGATCCCAAGCTGATACCTGACAGGTACCGCCACGACCGGGGCCGTCACAAGGGAAGCGGAAGCCGAGACTAGCTTTATCAGGGATAAGGCGAGAACTACGGGCATACAGCACGCCCTTAAGGAGAATGAGCACGGTCACATGAATCGTGAACGCGTGGATGTGGTGAACCATGAAGTCAGCCGTACCCAAATGAATAGGCATCATGGCAACTTTGCCGCCTACGGCTACGACGCCACCGCCGAATGCGTAGCTTGCAGGAGCTAGGGCGTTAGGCGCAGTGCCTGACGCAGCAACCGCTGCGGTGTGGAGCCCTTGAATCCACTGGGCAAAGATGGGCTGAAGCTGAATCGCCGAGTCGGAGAACATGTCTTGAGGGCGACCCAAAGCCTGCATGGTGTCGTTGTGAATGTAGAGGCCAAAGCTATGGAAGCCGAGGAAAATACAGACCCAGTTGAGGTGAGAGATGATAGCGTCACGAACTCTGAGCGTACGGTCGAGCACGTTGTTGACATGCTTAGCCGGGTCGTAATCGCGAATGAGTGCTATTGCACCATGTGCGCCAGCGCCTACTACTAAGAATCCACCAATCCACATGTGGTGAGTGAACAGCGACAGCTGCGTCGCGTAGTCAGTCGCCAAATAGGGGTATGGCGGCATCGCATACATGTGCTGCGCCACGATGATCGTCAGCGAGCCAAGCAAAGCAAGGTTAATCGCTAGCTGAGCGTGCCAGGAATTCGTTAGAAACTCGTACAGACCGACGTGACCTTCACCGCCAAACAGAAGCGGATCGCCTTTATGGCCGTCCAAAATCTGCTTGATGCTGTGACCAATGCCCCAGTTAGTGCGGTACATGTGACCGGCAACCAGGAAGAGAACAGCGATCGCCAAATGGTGGTGAGCCGAATCAGTCAGCCAAAGACCGCCCGTCACCGGATTCAAGCCACCCTTGAAGGTGAGAAAATCCGAGTAAACGCCCCAGTTCAAAGTGAAAAAGGGCTTCAGTCCTTGGGCAAACCCAGGATACAGCTCAGCCATGAACGCCCTGTCAAACAAGAACTCATGGGGCAGCGGAATGTCTTTAGGTGACACGCCTGCATCCAATAGCTTATTAATCGGCGCAGCCACATGAATTTGGTGACCGGCCCAAGACAGTGAACCCAAACCCAACAAGCCTGCCAGGTGATGGTTCAGCATCGATTCCACGTTTTGGAACCACTCCAGCTTAGGCGCTGCCTTGTGGTAGTGAAACCAGCCAGCAAACAGCATCAGAGCAGCCATCACCAAACCGCCAATGGCAGTGGCATATAGCTGAGTGGTGTTAGTGATACCCGAAGCCCGCCACAGCTGGAACAGGCCAGAGGTGATTTGAATGCCGTGGAAGCCGCCGCCGACGTCTGCGTTCAGAATTTCCTGACCGAAGACGGGCCAAACAGCTTGAGCGCTCGGCTTAACGCCAAGCGGGTTAGCCATCCAACCTTCGTAGTTTGAAAAACGAGCGCCATGGAAGTACATGCCGCTCAGCCAGATGAACACCACAGCTAGGTGGCCAAAGTGAGCGCTAAAGATTTTGCGTGAAATATCTTCGAGATCACTGGTGTGACTATCGAAGTCGTGAGCGTCAGCGTGAAGGTTCCAAATCCAAGCGGTAGTTTTGGGTCCCCGAGCCAGTGTCCGGTCAAAATGACCTGGCTTAGCCCACTTCTCAAATGAAGTGGGGGTTGGGTTCCTATCAACCACTACTCTG
>JBGTGK010000129.1:0-6587 GCA_041746795.1 Phormidesmis sp. | reverse complement strand
CGTCCTTTGCCTTATTTTTTTGATATCGTTGACTATGGCAGTTTGGAAGACGAGCCCTTACGTGAGCACATTGATCGAGTTGGGATTGTATTGTTTACGGCTTCAGCAGCTAGTGCTAATCGTTAACTATGTGTTTTATCGGTTCGTCAGATGTTTGAATGTTCAGCAATTGTGAGTTGGGTTTTATGCGATCGCAGTGTAATCGCTCAACAAGTAGCGTTTGGATTGGGAGCGATCGCATGACAATAAAGCACTTTTTCAATATCCCGCGCAAAAAGTACGAGGCTATTTATTCGAGAGGGGACAACCTTAAGCCAGTCAGTAGATGCATCGACTAACGAGAGTGTTAGCGGCTTGTCCGAGCTTAGAATTTTACGATCAGGCATCTCTGATGCTGGAATGTTGTTTAAGCGCATGTTCCCTAGTTGTTCGGTGGAAGATTAAAGCACTGCTCGGGCCGACTAGCCAATCGGTTTACGGCTTGGTACGCCCAGTCTGTCGGGTAGACATCAGGAAATGCAGAAACAAATTGACCCGGCTCGCAGGTAGGTGAATTCCGGCTCGGGTTTTGGCTAAGGGTAACTTCTGTCTGAGGGCTTTCAGGCAAAATCTCAGCCAAAGTATCAGCCAAAGTATCAGCTTGAGGAAGAGGAATCTCTTTGGGTGCTTCGTGGTTTAGAACCGGGTGGCTTACCAGCAGTAGAGAAGACAACAGTAAAGTGTTCATGACGGCTGTTTCGTGAGATTTCTCTTAACTTTAGATCATCTATAGCTATTTGAGGATAGCGTTACAGCCCTACTCACAGCCCTACAGTGTTAGGCTGTAGCCCAACCTACGTCTTGGATTGGCACATTATAGATGGCAAGTTTGACGCTAACCGTTCATGAATTACGCAACCAGGTGGGAAAAGTCTGTATCGCGTTGTTTGATACCGAAGCTGGGTTCCCAGAAGACGATACGCAGGCTGTTTGCAATCGCTGCTTTGAGATCACCGCGCTGCCTTTGACAGTCAGCTTTGAGGTTCCTTATGGCAGCTATGCGGTCAGCATTTTGCACGATGAAAATGAGGATGGTCAGCTAAATACAGGCGCATTAGGAATTCCGCAAGAGGGCATCGGGTTTTCTAACGATCCTCGAATTATTACGGGAACGCCTAGCTTTGAAACAACTCGCTTTGAGTTTGCCGAAGATGCTCCAGAAGTGCAGGTGACCGTTAAATATTTTTAGGCTAAATATTTTTAGGCAAATATTCAGAGATACAATCCTATGAGGTTGACTCTTAAGTTTTTTGGTCGATCGCCAGTGCCTGTTCCAAAGCCGCTTTTTCCTTTGCCCGATGAGCATAAGCCTCTAAATCCTTTAGGCTTAGTCCTGAGAGAATGCTCAAATTCTCCAGGCTGATTTCTTTCATCAGTAGCTCTATGCACCAGGTTTGGCGAGCTTGAAAGGGGAGAATCGGTGCGTCGCTGGCTGTCTTGGAGTCAGCAGAAATCGTGATCTCTTTCCCATAGAGAATCGTATTCCACAGCTCGCTAATCCCCTCTGCATCTAAAGATTCTTTGTTTGAGTTTACAAACACTGCTGACTGCTCATCGGGAAAAGTCTTAATCCATTGAGTCAGCGGATTCTTCAAATAGGTGCCGTAACGGTCGCCCATAATCCAGCGGTTGAGCGGCACCTGTCTGGGCGCACTGCCTGTGATACTGCCGATGATGGTGAGCAGATGCTGCGTTTTGGTGCTGAAGGAGTGCGATCGCAACAATCCCGCTGCTTCCTCTACTCGCAGCCCGGCCCCAAACAGAACATATACCAGGGCATACTCCTGAGCGCCCAACTTCCTGGCTTTTTGAAAGAGGGATCGCACCACCTCCGCAGGCAAATCTGCTACCACTGCCCCGTCTGTCTCAATATCTTTTGCAGGCTCCAAGTCCACCGGCTTAGCCGCCGCAAACAAAGCATCTACCGCCGCTAAAAAGTCAGCCTGACTTTGCCATAGCTCATGCCCATCACTGATCGATTCAATCACCGCCCGGCCCAGAATCAGCGTGTTCAAAAGACTCGCCGCCGCTTCTACAGAGAGCCCCGGTGGGAAGCTGAGCTGAGCGCCGAGTAAATAAGCCACCGTCTGCTGATTGGCCTGACGCACGGCCTGATTCAGCGCTTGCAGGTTTTCGGGGGGCGAGAGGCCCGCTTCACCAATGAGCGATCGCACCAATTCCGGCACCTTTGCAAGCAGCTCTAGACCTGACGATCCATAAGCCGTCAGCGGATTGTTCGCGCCCGTAATATCAGAGAGAGCCGCCTGCATTTTCTCTAAGACAGGCGCTTCTTTTAAGACAGCCAAAAGCAAGCCTTGCTTGCTGCCAAACTGACGAAACAACGTCACTTCATTGACGCCCGCCTTCTCAGCAATTTGCTTAGTTGTCGTCGCCGTAATTCCCTGGGTTGAAAACAGCAACAGCGCCGACTCCACAATCTTTTCTCGACTTGATATTTTTTTCTGTGCCATCTTTTTTAAAGGTAAAAACGCGAATGTACAGGGCCGATGAACCCTAGTTAACGGACTGAGTTATTTCCCCGGTATCTTTAGGAACATATTTTGCAAGCACCACTTGCTTTTTAAAATTGCTTAGGTTAAACTTCCAAATGTAAGCAGCACTTGCAGTAGCTTAGCGCGATCGCAAGCTTTAGTTCAAGAAGACGTATGAATACTCACTTGCCCACTCGTAGCCTCGCACGCTCCACGCCTTATACAGCAGCACGTTCTCCTGCCGATGCTGCTTTCAAAACAACCGCCAAACGTTCCACCACAGATCCGCGTTCTGTAGAAAAGGCAACGGCAAATTCGCCAGCGGCACCGGATAAGATCAGCTGGGCCACCGTTGGATTTTTTGCGGTGCTCCATGGCGTAGCGCTACTGGCTCCCTGGTTTTTTTCCTGGTCAGCGCTCGGCGTCGCCATTCTCCTTCATTGGATTTCTGGCAGCATTGGCATTTGCATGGGCTATCACCGAATGCTCACCCACCGCAGCTTCCGCGTGCCAAAATGGCTAGAATACATGATTGCTACCTGCGGCGCACTCGCCCTTCAAGGCGGCCCCACCTTCTGGGTTGCCGGACACCGCCAGCATCACGCCTTCACTGAGCACATCGAAAAAGACCCCTACTCCGCCAAAAAAGGCTTCTGGTGGAGTCACATGGTTTGGATGTTCTACCTTAAGCCCGAAGTATTCGACCGCAAAATATATGCTAAAAACGCGCCAGACATCGCTCGCGACCCCTACTACGCCTTTTTAGACAAGTATTTCCTCGCGCTGCAAGTACCGGTTGCATTATTGCTGTACGCCATTGGCGGCTGGTCATTCGTTATCTATGGCGTCTTTGTCCGTGCCGTCACCCTGTGGCACTGCACCTGGTTAATTAACTCCGCCAACCACATGTGGGGCTACCGCCACTTCGATAACGACGACAACTCTCGTAATCTCTGGTGGGTAGCGCTACTCACCTACGGCGAAGGCTGGCACAACAACCACCATGCCTTTCCCAACATGGCTCCAGCCGGTCTGACTAAGTGGGAAATCGACCCTACCTGGTGGCTCATTAAAGGACTGAAGTCCGTCGGGCTAGCCACAAAGGTTGTGATGCCGCCTGCTAGAGCAAAAGTGTCATAAAAGCTTGAGCAGTTCGCACAAAAAAAGGAGTAGATGCATTTAGTTGCACCTACTCCTTTTTTCTATTAATTCAGACAGAAATTAGTTTCGCCTAATTCAATCACATACTCGTAGACTTAAATAGCGCATCAACAGCCCAGCTTTTACACCGACCCCTATGCAGCCGCCTGTTTCTATCAACAAAGATTTAGTCATGGTAGGCGGGGGGCATAGCCATGCGCTTGTTCTGCGCAAAATGGGTATGCAGCCGTGGCCCGCCAACGTGCGCCTGACGCTAATTACCAACCTGGCCGACACGCCTTACTCTGGCATGTTGCCCTGCCATATCTCTGGCCTTTACGACTTTGACACCTCTCATATTGACTTGCGGCCCCTCACTCGCTTTGCCAACTGTCGGCTGATGATGGATGAAATGGTTGGGCTCGACCCCAACGGGCAAAAGATTATCTGCCGCGATCATCCGCCGATTGCCTATGACGTACTCTCTATAGACACGGGCAGCACGCCCAGTAAGTCTCAGGTGCCGGGGGCTGATAAGTATGCTGTCCCCGCAAAGCCCGTGCCTCATCTGCTGCGAGATTGGCAGCACTATCTCGACAGGCTTGAAAAAGATTTAGGAAGCGATCCTAAAAGAGAGGCTGTCGTTAGTATCGTAGGCGGCGGCGTGGGCGGCGTTGAGATGGCTTTTGCAATGCACACCCGGCTTCAGCAGCTCGTCGCCAATTATGGAACAGACCCGCATCGGCAGGTGAAGGTGCATATCTTTCAGCGGGGCGAACATCTTGCCAAAGGACGAAATCGGTGGACTCAGCACAAGGTAGAGAGCCTGTGTAAGGAGCAAGGGATTGATGTGCATACCGAAGAAAGCGTTTGTGAGGTGATGGCAGATGCGGTGCGCTGCGAGTCGGGGCTAGTGGTGAAGTGCGATCGCACCTTCTGGGTCACCAACGCCAGCGCCCCTCCTTTCCTTCAGTCCAGCGGCCTCACCCTCACCGAAGCGGGCTTCATTGCCGTAAAAGACACGCTGCAAACCTGCTCGCATCCCAACATTTTTGCAGCGGGCGACGTTGCGACAATGGTCAACTACAAGCGTCCCAAGGCAGGCGTATTTGCGGTTAGGCAAGGCCCACCGCTGTATGAAAATCTGAAGCGCTACGTCACCAGCCAGCCGCTTAAGCCTTTTAAGCCCCAGAGCCGTTACCTCAACATTATTGACACCGACACCCAAACGTCTATCGCCTCTTGGGGGCCATTTGCGATCCATGCGAAATGGTGCCGCGCTTGGAAAAACAGCATTGATCAAAAGTTTATGGGCCTGTTTTCTAGCTTTCCAAAGATGGCTTCGGCTCCGCTTAGCCACCTTGCCCCCATGCACTGCGCAGGCTGCGGATCTAAAGTAGGTGGACAGGTGCTCAGCCGTGCCCTTAGCCGGGTTCGCGCTGAGGCTCCTAGCAACACTGACTGGCCCCACCGCGACAATATTTATACGGGCCTGGACACACCAGACGATGCCGCTATCGTCAAAGTCCCTGCGGGTAAGCTTGCCGTTCATACCGTCGATCAGTTCAGCGCCCTCGTAGACGATCCGTTTATCTTCGGCCAAATTTGCGTCAATCACTGTCTGAGCGATCTGTTTGCTATGGGCGCAACTAGCAGCACCGCCCTCGCCCTAGCGACGATTCCCTACGGCACTGACGACAAGCAAGAAGAGATTCTCTATCAGCTGCTTGCCGGTGCGTCTATCGCCTTAGCCGATGCCAAAACGTTTTTAGTCGGTGGTCACACGACGGAAGGGCCAGATCTCTCTTTGGGGTTTGCCTGCAACGGCTGGATAGAAGAGAACCAAATCTGGCCAAAAGGCGGCATGGCCCCCGGTCAGGCGCTAATACTCACCAAGGCACTCGGCACCGGTAGCCTGTTTGCGGCTGATATGCAAAAGCAGGCGAAAGGCCGATGGATAGAAAGCGCAGTGGCAAGTATGCTGCAATCTAACCGCACGGCTGCGGGTTGTCTGCGACAGCATGGGGCGACTGCTTGCACCGACGTGACAGGCTTTGGGCTGGCAGGCCATCTATTAGAAATGATGGCGGCCTCGCAGGTGAATGCAACGCTGAAGCTAGATAACATTGAGCGACTACCCGGCGTAGAACACACCTTGCAAAAAGGTATTTTGAGTTCTTTGCACGCCCGTAACCGACAAGCGGCGATCGCCCACATTCAAACCCACACTACCCACTCCGCCTCACCCCTTTTTCAAATTCTCTTCGACCCCCAAACCTCCGGTGGACTGCTCGCCAGCATTCCATCATCCCATGTAGAAACCTGTTTGAACGAGCTGCATTGCCTCGGATTTGAGCACAGTCAATGTATTGGCACCCTAACCTCAGCCCAGGGCCAAACGTCAGCAGGTGCGCAAACCCTTACAATCGAGTAACTTAGCTACGCCATTAAAAAATACCTGTGTTTCAAGCGACTCCTCAGCTTTCTATTGATGAATTTCTGACCGCACCTGGGCCGATTTTAGACGTGCGATCGCCCGGTGAATACGAGAAAAGTCATATTCCAGGCGCAATTAGCTTTCCGCTTTTTAGCAACGATGAACGCGCCCAGGTAGGCACCTGCTATAAGCAAGCAGGTCGCGAGCAGGCCATAGAGCTAGGGCTTGATTTGACCGGGCCAAAGCTCGGTGAAATGGTGCGCAAGGCCAAGGCGATTCTCCAGGAGAGAGGCTACGCTAACGCCCCCGATAAAACCCTGCGCGTTCACTGCTGGCGAGGGGGAATGCGCAGTAGCTCTGTCGCTTCCATGCTCACCTTATGCGGCTTTCAAACCGCGACTCTCACAGGCGGCTATAAGTCTTTTCGCCGGTGGGTTCGTCGTACTTTAGCGATCGTTAAAAAAATCATATTACTCGGT
>JBGTGK010000128.1:0-22692 GCA_041746795.1 Phormidesmis sp. | reverse complement strand
TCTGGCAGGTTGCGAAAGCTCACGGCAAGGCCGACTAGGCCGCCTGCAACGACGGAGCTGCCCAGCATGGTGGCGGTCAGTAAGGTAGTGGCCCCGATTTGTCCCACGTCTTGAATGTAACGAAGAACCTGAGGCGATCGCGTCGTTCTACGTGGACGGGGTCGTACTTTACGATAAGTATTAGAAGACACAGGGAGACGATATTTCCTAACTTAAGGGCGCTGAGCTTTAAAGGAGGACGGCAAATTTTTGATTTAGCTATCTCGCCAATATAGATGATCTCTGACGAAAGTCTAGTTTTTTCTTAGCTTTTTATGAAAATTGGCTTTGAGAATAGCTGAATGCCGCAGTTTTACTAGGGTCTTCAGCTCGCATTTTGACTGACTATAGCTGTGGTTTTCAAGGAGGTTCAAGGTTTCAACAGGTTCTGACAAAAGGAAGCAGCGCAGTGCCGCAGGTTCACCCATAAAGCTACACTGGCAGGGCTTATATTTTTCGCCCCTGGTTTTACGTTTATCTGCTTGTTCTATGGCTGCTAGTACTGTTTCAACCCTCTCTGCTTCGCTACCTGCTGAAATTCCAGCAGAGTTTGTCGATATCTATCGGGGCGTCAGCGAAGTTTTTCCGGCTCAGGTTTTTCCGGCTCAGACAGAAGCTGCTGGTGACGGCAGCGTGGATGAAAGCAATAGCCTGCTAGTACGGTTGCAGCAAAGCGCTGGCGGAGCCTCTTCGCAAAAGAATCGCCCTCTACGAGTAAAGTTTGGCATTGATCCAACGGGCTCAGAGATTCATTTAGGTCACAGCACTTTGGTACGAAAGCTCCGGGCTTTTCAAGATGCGGGCCATACAGCCGTGCTGCTGGTGGGCGATTTTACAGCCCGAATTGGCGATCCGACCGATCGCTCTGAGGTGCGCAAGCAGCTAACCGAGGCAGAGGTAAAAGCCAATGCTGAGACTTATATAGATCAGGTGCGGCCTATTTTGGACTTTGATACGCCGGGGCGCTTAGAAATTCGCTATAACTCTGAGTGGCTAGGCGATATAGATTTGAGCAAAATGCTGGAGCTGCTGAGCACGATGACGCTAGGTCAAATGCTGGCGAAGGAAGGCTTTTCTAACCGCTATGAAAAAGGAACGCCGGTTTTTTTGCATGAGTTTTTGTATCCGCTGCTGCAAGGGTACGATTCGGTAGCGCTGAAGGCAGATGTGGAGCTAGGTGGCACCGACCAAAAGTTTAATCTAACCGTAGGGCGCGACTTACAGCGGCATTTTGGCCAGCAGCCTCAGTTTGGCATGTTGCTACCGCTGCTGATTGGTACGGATGGGGTGCAGAAAATGTCCAAGTCACTGGGCAACTATGTAGGCCTTAAAGAAGACCCGCTCTCGATGTATTCCAAGCTTGAAAAGGTACCGGATGCGGTGATTATGGAGTACTTCATGCATCTGACTAATTTGCCTTTGGATAAGCTGCCACAGAGCCCTAGAGAACAGCAAAAGCTGCTGGCGAAAGTGGTAACCAGCCAGTTTCACGGAGAAGCGGCGGCAGCACAAGCTCAGCAAGACGCGCTAACGCTAATGGCAGGGCAGGCGCAGGACGCTGAGGCCGTGGCAGAATTTTCTCTAGCTGAAGTTGGGTTTCCTGCCAAGCTGTTTTATTTGCTGGGGGCAACGCCGCTATGTGCAAGTAGCAGTGAGGCCCGCCGCCACATCAGAAATGGAGCCGTAAAAGTAGATGGTGAGAAGATAGAAGATCCCAACCTTACGTTTGCTGGGCCAGACGAGCTAGTTGGAAAAGTTTTGCAGATCGGCAAGAAAAAGTTTGTGCGACTCACAAATTGAACACGAAAAGGGGAAATGCTGTGAAGAGCGTAGCTGAGCGCATAATCGTACCGTTAGATGTGCCGGGAGAAAAGGAGGCGATCGCCCTCATCAACGCCTTACCCGAGGCCACCTTTTGGAAGGTCGGCCTAGAGCTGTTCATCAGCAGCGGCCCCACTATTTTAGAAACGCTCAAAGTTCGCAACAAGCGCATCTTCTTGGACTTAAAGCTTCACGACATTCCCAACACGATGGCGGGTGCCTGTCGGGCCGCTGGGCGATATGGCGTGGACTTGCTGACGGTACATACAAGCGCGGGAAGTATCGCCCTCAAAGCCGCTCAGTCGGCAGCAGTGGAGGGAGCCCAAACGGCAGATTGCCCTGCGCCTCGGGTGATTGCGGTGACGCTGCTAACCAGCATTGGAGGGCGATCGCTCGCCGATGAGCTAAAAATCCCGCTGGAGCCCAGTGACTACGCAACTCAAATGGCGCTGCTGGCACAAGCAAGTGGGCTAGGCGGCGCTGTGTGTTCGCCTCAGGAAGCCACTATGTTGCGAGCCGCCTGTGGCAGCGACTTTTGGCTAGTATGTCCAGGCGTGCGTCCTACTTGGGCACAAAAAGGCGATCAGCAGCGGGCGATGACGCCGACCCAAGCCGTTCATGCGGGGGCTGATTATTTGGTAATTGGTAGACCTATCACCCAGGCCAAAGATCCAACAGAAGCCTTCAGGCGCATCTGTGAGGAAATGTCGGCGTGATCGACCGGGGCGGGGCGCTGCTATTAGGATTGGCTCTGGTTTTTTTGCCAGCGGCAAGGGCTATGGCGTCTGTAGAAACAGGGGCAGAAACAGGGGCAGAAACAGCGGTGAAAGTAGCGGCGCTGTCCTTGGATGAGCTGAGAGAGGAGACTTTGGAAGGCGATCCTTTGGAAGTGAAGCCTTTGGCAGTGCCGCCGCCTGCTGTAGCGGAACCTGTTAATGAGAGGACTGGTGAGGAAGAGACTCGCTTGCGATCGCCCAGCACCTGCCCCAGTGACATAGAAACGCTCACCGCAGAACTCATCCGCGATATTCCCAACTACACCAATCGAGTCCTTCAGCGAACGGTAGCCGTCTTACCTGACAGCAATACTGATCAAATCACAAACGGTAACCTCCTCAAGAAGCCCTACCGACCTTCCTACGTGCTAATCGCCGGACGCCCTGAATTGGAGCCCTTAGATCTAAACCAGTACGCATTGACGACGAATGCAGAAGCGGGCGGGCCGTTGACGCAGGTATTCTTTACGACGCTCTCCCGACAATATTCGGGGCTACAGGTCAAAGAAGTACAGGAATATCACTGGCTATTTTTGGCGAAGGCTTCCGAGGGTTGGTGGCTAACGTTTATGTTCTCGTCGATAGACGACGCCAACACCAATCGCGCCCCTTTGCCACCGCGTGAGGATAGCCAGGGCAGCGTGGGGCAGGCGGTGCAGCTATGGCTGCGGGACTGCCGAGCGGGTGTGATTGATCGTTTAGAATAGTACCCTGATTATGCAGTTGGTTAGGACTCGACTTGGAGTTCGTCTAGCTTGGTGCGGACGGCTTGGATGTCTTGCCACATTAGCCACTTAGGTTTGCCGGGGTCGCGTGACGGGTTGCGCAGCAGGTAGGCGGGATGAAGAATAGGCATACACAGGCGGCCTTCCCACTCAAGCCACTGGCCGCGAATTTTGGTGATACCGCGCTTCTCACTAGGGATAATACCTTTGACGGCGGTGGCTCCAGTGAGCAAGATAATTTTAGGATCGACGAGTCGAATTTGCTCCAGAATATAGGGGCGACAGGCGTTGATTTCGGTGGTTGTAGGGTTGCGGTTGCCGGGCGGGCGGCATTTGACGATGTTGCAAATATAGGTGTCTTTTTCTGAGTCTAATCGGACGGCGGTGAGGATTTTTTCAAGCAGCTGGCCAGATCGGCCCACGAAAGGAAGACCTTGTTCGTCCTCCTGCTGGCCGGGGCCTTCGCCAATGATCAAGATGGGGGCGTTAGGGTTTCCCCGACTGACGACAACGTTAGTACGAGTTTCGGCCAGTTCACAGCGCACGCAGCCTTTGCAATGGCCAGAAAGCTGATCGAGGTTGTCGTAGGTGCCTGGGGGGATGGGGACTTTAGCGCTGGTGGGAATTTTTTCAGGGTCGAAGTCTGCCGGGGGCGGGGTTGCCTCCACGCCGCTCGCACTGAAGAGATCGATCTGGTCTGTCATGAATATGGATGCTAATAGACACTATTCTTAAGTCTAGAGGTAACCCGTCAGTTGATTGGATGAGTTGCGCCTGTCGATTGGAATTTTATGTCTAAAGGCGGAGCATTGGCTGCGTTTTAAGTGAGAACGCTTTTACAAACATGCGGCCCTATACTGACTACCCAAGGCCCTACAGCGTTACTTTCCAATAGTTGGATTTTCTCTATTTCACTAAAAGCTGCTGGTAGGTGGTGGTCATGAGCTGGGCGATCGCCTCCCAGCTATAGTTCTCTTTCGCACAGCGCTGAGCATTCTCGCCGCGCTGCGATCGTACATCTGGCTGCGCGATCGCCTCACCCAAAGCAGCCGTTAAAGCCCCTACCTCCGTAGGCACCACCCATCCAGACTCACTCTCTTTAATCACAGGCCAAATATGCACCTGATCGGAAATAACGACGGGTATTTTCGCCGCCATGGCTTCGACCACCGCAATCCCAAAGTTTTCGTAGTAAGAAGGCAGCACAAACACATCAGCGGCGCTGAGGATCTGAGCCTTTAGCTCGCCCGAGACAAAGCCCACAACGGTTGCCTGCTTCGCCCAAGCCGAGGATTCGACCTGCTTTTTGATTCTCGTTTCATAGGCTCTGTCCTGCGGATTAGCACCACAAAGCAGAAAGTGAAAAGGCTTACCGTCCTGATAAAAATTGTCTAGTGCGGGTAGCAACAGATCAAATCCCTTTTTCGGATCTACCCGAGACATGAACAGAATAATAGGCCGCTCAGCGGGAATATCAAACCGTTTGCGAATAGCCAGTTGGGATGCCGAGCGCTCGGGCAGAGTCGGCAGCGCAACCCCTAACGGAATCACCTTGCCGGGCGTGCTCACCCCAAACCGCTCGGAGACTTTTGACTCTAGGTCGCTGGTGAAATGAATAGCGGCTGCACCTGCCAGGTTCGGACACTCTAGTAAGCTGGCGTATATTTTTTTAATCTGTTTCTTCTTCTGTAAGTCGGCAGGGTCCAAAGTGCCGAGCGGGCGCATGATGTAGGGCAAATTTTTCCATCGGCAGACGGTGGCCGCCGTTGTGCTGACTGGGGAGAACAATGCGTGAATGTGGGCGATGTCGTAGCGGTGGGCGTTGGCCCAAAGCCAGCTAAGCAGGCCTGTCGAAAATTTGTACCGACGGAAGGGCGAGCAGCGAAAATAAATGACTTCGTAGCCGTCTTCGGCGACAGGTGTGCCCAACGGTACGTCTAGCGAGGCTTCGTCAACGTCGCCGTTAGAGTCGGTGGTGAGGATGGTGACCTGGCTAACGGCTGTGGCTGGCTGCTGGGCGATCGCGGCGCTGAGTCCTCGAATCATTTGGCTGGGGCCACCATATACCAGCGAAATAGACGGCACGATTTGGAGGATTTTTAACGGCTTCATGGTGGCCAGATGGGTTGAGGGGCTTCAAGCGGAGCGTCGGCTACACTATTAACATTGTTCTAGCGGTTGTCAGAGCGGCTTAGTTCGCCTGTGGCCAGATCAAGTTCTAGTGTAGTGCCTCCGGTTTCTACCCTAGCCAAACTGCCTGCTGCCGCTAAGGTTGGCAGGCTTGAAATCCACCATCCGCTAGCCGCCTGTCGGGTAAAGTCAGCAGGGGCCATGTCTGGGAGGGCTTGCTTGATGTCGTCGAAGCTGTATTGACGGGTGGTTCTGCCAGTGGGGCTGATTAGGGCGATCGCATAAAGACTGGCCACGTTGATATATTCATCAAACAAAACCACTTGACCGGAAGGACTCACCAGGGAAAATCTGGGGCCGTACTGGTGAGGCAAATCTTTTTGCCAGAGCAGCGTGCCGTTTTTATACAGCTTGCCGACGGCTGAGGGCGATCGCCAGCTATCCTTGGCCGCAATTTCTAGCTGATAAGCGCCGTTGGTAAAAGTTTGGCGCGTAGGTGGCCGAGTGAGACTGTCCGAGGATGCAGTCTCAAACGCGGTTGCAGACACGGTTTCGCCAGCGGCTGGACTGACGCCGTTGGGTTCACCAGTTTCGCCAGCTGTCAGGTTAGCAGGCAAATTAGCGGGTAACAGCGCAGGCTGCTGAGCTAGCCAAAAAGCCACTGAGGCCAAAATTACGCTGCCGCCGACGAGAAAAAATAAAAGTTTGATCATAAAGCCTGCTTGCTCTATTGCTCTGTTTCTATCGCCTTGCTTCTATTACCTGCTAAGTACGAGTAGCTGAAGACCTTGGCATAAGCGTGACGATAGATAATCCTAAAACCGTTAATCCGATCCAGCTAACAGGCTCAGGCACGCTGATCGCATCTGCGTCTGCATCTGAGGTTTCTGTACCGGGAGCAAGCCCCGAATTACCTTGGGTTACAAAAGGGCTCCTTTTAATGGTAGCGATTTGCGCGTTGGTTAAGGTGCTTAGCCCAGCACCCTCTGCGCCAATGTCATCGACTGAGCTAGGAATATTCCGGCGATCGCCATCGGTCTCCAAGTTATTAGCACCGCCCGCACCCAGCGTAGCGTGCCTGAGCCCCAGGTTATGCCCAATCTCGTGGGCAACCGTATCGGTACGCCCGTTTTGACCAAACTCAAGGGCGGCTTTACTCACAATTACGCCGTTAGCACCCACCCAGGCTAAGCCGAACTGAGTAAGGTCATTGTTAGCTTCAATATTGTCTACAAACCAAACGTTGATCGGGCCGCTGTTTTCAGTAGAGTCAGGATTGCGGCCAAAAGCACCGGCTGGGCCTGTGCGCGTGAGTTCGTAAAATTCGTAGTCAATGGAGCTGCGATCGCGACGGTCATTAATAGACAAAAAGCGAGAAGCGTTGAGCCGATTAGTCGGCAAAAAAGACACCTTAAGATTGGCCTGCTCAAGGATTTTAGCGGTGATATCTGCAAATAAATTAACGCCTGCGCAGCTGCTACCGTCGTCTTTACAAACCTGAATGGGCTGGATAGAGAGCTGGTCGGGCTCGCCATAGACGATGCTTTGCACTGATTGAATTTGGCCCTCAGAGCAGCCGCCCAGCGCTACAGAAACCCCAATTAAAAGGTGCAGCGGCTTAGGCGAAAAGCGCAGGCGTCCCCACCTTCGGGCAATCCGCTTTGATACAGACAAATGTTTCACAGAGCAGTTAGCAATTGCCAATTAAAAAAACCAAAAAGACAGCATGAAGCAGTAATGTCTGGTAGATGACTTGTTCAGTGCCACATCAATAAATCGGATAAAGTCTTTGCATGTATCAAGAATGCCCGATATGGACGCAGGACTTATTACGGCATGAATAGACAGCCAAATGACTAGACAGCGGAGTAGCCAATTTACCGTTTTACCCTTCAATCAGATTAGCCACCTGACCAAATCAAACTTTATAGATAGTGCTAGCAAATTTAGAACAAGTTTGTGTAAAAATCTAGCTGTTGTTTTGCTAGAGCTGTGTTGGTGTATTCATTCATTGCCCGGCAATAGCCTTTTTCTGCTAGTGCCTTTTGCTGATCGGGCTGCTCAATTAGCAGGGTGATTTTATGAGCCAAAGCCACCGCATCTCCTTCTGGGAAAACCAGCCCGTCGGTTTTAATCACGTAGGGAATTTCGCCTGAGTCGGAGCCAATCACGGGCACCTTGCAGGCCATCGCTTCAATCAGCACATGCCCGAACTGCTCTTTCCAACCCACCGCGCTCAGCGTTTTGAACTGATAGGTCGTTTCAGACGGCAGTACCAGCGTGTCCATCAGGTTAATGTAGCGGGCAACGTCATCATGAGGAACGCTTTCTATCCAGATAATGCGGTTGGCAATACCCATAGCAGCGGCCTGCTCCTGAAGTTTTTCCTTGAGAGGGCCACGGCCTAGCAGCAGCAGTTTCCAGGGGCGCTCGGGGAGGTTGGTTTGCAGCTTGCCTAATGCCTCAAACAGCGTCACTAGGCCTTTTTCTGGCACGAAGCGCCCAACAAAGCCAATCACAAAATCGTTGGGAGTGATGCCGTGCTTAATGGCCAAATCAGGCTGAGCTGATGGGCAAAAAAGGCTTTCATCTACGCCTAGCTGAGGGATGACGCAGGTAGGGCCATTATAGCTATGGTCGCGGAGAATGTCGGCCCCGTCCTGGTTGCCGACGATCGCGCCGTGAGTGTGCCGCAGGTTGTAAGCCTCTAGGACGGATAGGGGAAATTTGACTTCGTAGGGTAAGTTCCACCAGGTAAAGAAGACGTTTTTGGCCTTCAGCCCTAACAGCCGGTTTAGTGTGATTAGTTCGGCATAGCCGACAGACTTAGCGCCTTGATCGACGTGGATAACGTCCGGACGGAACTCACGTAAGAGCGAGACAATACCAGTGCCGAAGCTGAGCAGGCTCTGATTATTGCGGCTGAAGTTGGCAATCGGCACCACTCGAAAGCGTCCTTCCTGTCGAGGCTGAGGTTCTATTGGGCGGCTTTGAACGCCGCCAGGATACCAAAGCTTAGGAACGACGACGGTCACTTCTACATCGGGGTTGATGTGAGTGAGCGATCGCAGCTTTTCGCAGTTAAGATCAACAATATATGCGTGGCCAGCGACAAGTATTTTCATTTGAGTTGTTTTTAAGAGTGCGCCAACGCCATCGGGGTTGACTGGTTACAGTTGGCTAATTACTATCGAGAGCAGGTGGCTGAGTGAAGACTCGGCCTTCTCTTTGAAGGGGGCTCATCAGGGTGAGCGCTGCTTTTATAAAACCCAGAATATAAAACAAGAAGCGGGAGACGACTTTGATTGGAGAGCCACTTTTATTACAGGGTGGATTGCCTAAGATGTGACAGTCGAACATGCGCTCTGAGAGCCGCAGCAGCTGGCTGGGGGTGAGATTTTTCAGCCCCATCAAAAAGTGGTTGTAGTAAAAAGTAGTTTGATACTTAATTGAGCGCATGTTGATATCGTGACAACCGCCCGTTTCTTCGCCTAAATGGACTAAATGAGCGGCGGGTTCGTACCAAACCATCAGGCCGGTTTTGCGTAATCGCAGACAAAAATCCGACTCCTCTCGGACTGCGCTGCCCTGAAAGCGTTCGTCAAATCTGAGCCCATGCTGATCGAACAGCGATCGCCGAAAAGACATATTGCAGCCTCTAGCGGTCAGCACCTGCTGCGGCTTAACGGTATGCACTAGGTCGATATGAAACCAGGCGATCGCCGGATCCATGGCCTCTGGCGGCAGGGTATCGATCGGATCTACGTGTGAGTCAGCGAGCTTCATTCGGTCGAACACGCGTCCGGCGATCGCGCCCACATCGGGCCTATTTTCGTAGGCTTTAGCATGGGCCTCTAAAAAGCCTTCGGGCAGCTCTACATCATCATCTAAAAAAAGAAAAATGCTGCCGTTAGCCCGCTCAGCCGCGTAGTTACGCGCCGCCGGTAGGTTAGCCCAAGATACGGTATACAGCTGAATTTTTCCATCGGCTGACAGCTCATCTAAAAGCGTTTGAGTATCCGCTTCGTGCTGCTGGGTCTGATCTACAACAATCAGCTCGTAGGCTGGGTATGTCTGATCTAGCACGCTTTTAATGCTGTTGCACAGCACGGCTTCGCGCCCATAGGTGGGGATGATAACTGATATCAGCGGCCAGCTAGCAGCCGATTCGTTGGTCTTAAGGGAAGGAGCAAGAGAAGTTATCATTTCTTGGGCAGTCATGTTTTAGGTAGAAATGCGAGCTATGGGGCGATTTATGTAAAGTGAACCTGTTTTTTGACTCGGTTACGCTGACCCTTGGATTTGGCAGCTAGCTTAGCGGGTGGGTCTGCTTCGCTGTGGGACTGAAGTGCGATCGCCGCTTTTTCACGCTCCTGCCGCTCTAACTCTGGAATCTTAAGCACAATGCCAGCCGCCATCCAGTAATAAACCCCAACCGGGTCTACGTCCAAAGGATAGTAGTACGGGCAGTAGCTCATCAAGAGAATGAACACCCACATAGAAGCGGCATAGCTGCGCAGGTTTTTATCCTTAGTAGCTCGATAAACCCTGAAGGTTACTACGGTTAGCGTGGTATACACCAGCAGCACTCCAAACAGGCCAAGCGGGCCAATCTCGTACAGTAGTTTGGGATGATAGGTTTCGATCAGAACGGTTTTACCAAAGCTGCGAGCAGAGTTGGTTGCCCGACCTACACCATGGCCAAAAATTCCCTGCTGTTGATCCCATACCTGTCGAAACTGTTCTGTAATAAACTGCTGAGGTGGAGAGGCCTCCCAGCGGGTAAGTAAGCTATCGAACCGGGAAGCCACGACATCTGGATTTTTGGCTGCTAGATACAACACAATAATGCCGAGAACAATCCCAATGGGGATAAAGCGTTTTAAGTTGGTGACCTGACCCGTCAGCACCGTCAGCACGCCAATCGAAAAAGGCACCAGCACCAGTGCAATTCGCTGTCCTGAAACCACCGCCATCACCATCACCGCGACCAAAGACACTAGGCCAACGGCTCGCCAAAAGGGAGATTTGTCGCTGAAGGTTGTACCAAAGCTGAAAAAGGCGCTGGAAATTAAAAACCAGCCCCACTGCCAGGGCGCTACAAAAGTGCCAGGCAGCCGAATTTGGTCGACGATTGGAGAATAAAGCAAAGAACCCCCCACAAAGCAGCGGGCCTCTAAAGACGCGCGGTACAGCTCCTCACCCAGACCGGTAGTGCCAGCGCAGATTCCTGTTTTGAGCCTGAAATACTGAATGAATCCCAAAGCCGAGGCGACTAGGATAATAACAGCCTGCATTCGCAGCAGAAAAATCAGGTCATCGCTGTTGCGAATAAGATAGTAAATGCAAGCTACTAGAGGAACGTAGCCAAATATAATCTTTATGCCCCAAAGCGCCATCACCACCGGCAGCGTGTTGTCTTCACCCCCAACAAACTGGTCAGGCACATTGGTAACTAAGGCCGTAATAATGACAATAATCAATAGAAAAAGCAGCGGCGGCTTGATCGCCTTTGGCAAAATAATGGGCAGGCGGTTCTGGCGACAAAACTGATAAACCCCAATCAGAGCCGGAAAGTAGAAAACGTCTTTGGCGATTTGCAGGATAGCATTGCCGCCCAAGGCATAGGTAACCGTACCTGAGATAGGCATGTAGATGAGAAAGGCATACAGCGCTAATCGTTGATACTTAAACGACATGACCAGGCACATGAGCGCTCCCCCCGCAGCCACCCCGATTTTGGGATCGACCACGACACCGATGAGAAAGCCCAGGAAAGCACAGCCAAAGAAAACGAAAAGGATGAAGGTAACCGTTTCCAGGCGGCGCGCGGCGGCAGCACGCTCTAGAACCAATTTTTGTCTGGGGCTGAGGTTTTCAGCGCTGGCATCAGCTTCAGCGCCTTGAACAACAGCGTTTCTGCCAAGCCCAATTCGTTTCTTACTCTGCCCAGAGGTAGCGCCTTTGGCTTGCTTATTTCGCTTTTTAGTCCTTTTGATTGACTGCTTAATAGAGCGTTTCCCAGAAGAGCGTGAAACCATAGTACTAAAGATGCAGTGCTGGAATAGGGAGCTGAGACGGCAGGAATGAAGTAAAAACTTAAATCAAATTTACCCAATCATGACTGTAAATCTGTATTTACGCGGAGAGCTGCTGGTGCTTACGTACCAAATCTTCTTCAACGGCGACCTTGAGTTTTCGGGATCTTTATAGAGAGGAATGAGCATAGTGTAAACTTCCGCATCTTCTGCTCCTATGTTCTGTTTTTGGGCCTGCTTTATGTAACTACTTTTTACCGGCCCAGTTGATTCGGAATGCCTTCACAGCCGCCCGGCACGGTTGCCCGAGTTTTGCTACCGCCCCAGGCACAGCAGTAGCAGCGCTGTACTTCTGAGAACCTTTGAACGTTGGTTAAGTCAATGCCTTCAACTACGGCTCCAGTGAACTCACCGGTCGCATAGTCGGGCCTGTCCTGACGAGTGCGCGGCGTGGCTGTTGCTAGGTCGCCGTAGAAGAAGCGTACGCCCATGACATCAGAGTTGGTAAGGTTGGCATCGCACAAAATAGCGCGGGCAAAGTTAGTCCGCACCAAGTCGCAGTCGGTCAGGTCGGAGCGGATTAAATTAGCTTCGCTCAAATCAAGCCAGCGCAGGTCGGTACTGGCTAGGCTGCTGGCTGCGAGCATGACGCCTAAGTCAATAACGCGGGTGCCGTTGAGTCGGTCTTCTGCATAGCCGCCCATGCCATCGAGGATGGGGCGTCCTAAGCGCTGGTCGCGAGCGAGCGGCGTTAGCAGCTTAGAGCGAGAGAGAAAACGCAGTACTTTGGCCTTGCCGCCTGCATCCACGCTGCTGAGGATAGCGGCGCTACGAGCTTCAGCAATCACCCGCTCTTGAGGCCAATCTTCTAGCAGACCTTCGTCGTCGAGCACTAGCTCTGAAATGCCCTGAAAATAAGAGTCGATGGTTTGCTGCTGGGTAATCAGGTTTTGCTGTAGGGTGAGGTCGCGGGAGATAATGTACTGTCGCCAGGCGACGTAGACCGCAATTACCGCAATCAAAATTTGGCCGATCGCCCCTAAAAAGTCGCCCAAGGCGCTAATGATGTCCCAACGTAGACCGCTGCCCCAGCGCGCAATCAGGCGAGTGATGCCGCTGGTAGAAATCAGGCCGACAATGCCCAAGAGAAGGCCAGGAACGGCAATGAACAGGGCTCGCTGCTGCTGGGTTAAATCGCCAAAAGCCTCTTTTAGGGTGGGGCTGAGCAGCTTCAAGGAAACGACGAAGGTGACGATGGAGCCTGCTAAGGTTAGCCAAAAGCTGCTGATGGTAAAGCCGATTGTTGTGATGATGGCTCCTGCGATCGCAATTACGCTAATCGGCGCTTGGGCTACCTTCACAGGATTGATAGAAGGCTGGCGCTGGTATCTTTCGGGAGCGACTCCTGACGCTTCTGGCGCTAGGCCCTCATCTCTATCCTCAGCATCCGGGCGGTTTTGCAGGGCTGCCTGCCCCGTGTCCTGATCGTTACTTAGATAAGTGCGCGGTGAATAGGGGGTTAGCTCCTCATTATCGGCCTGTGAGTCAGGGTCTGGATTATAGTCAACTGTGAATGACTCGTTGTGGTTGTAGCCAGCGCCCATTGATTGTTGGGATGATCTTTGGGAAAGGTTCTGCGAACTATTTTGGTTAATGGCTTGGCCATTAGGCATTTGGCTATTGAAGGGCTGTTGCTGACGAGCAGCATAAATATTTGCAGGCAAGCGAATAGGTGAATCGCCGGTGGGAAGTTCTCTTTCAAAAGCGTCGTCAGCAGATGCAGACCCGGAATTGGAAGGAGGTTGAGAAGAGGGAGGATTCGCCATGGATGCTCGCATTGCTTAGAAGCCAGTGTACCTGAAAGTTTCATCCATAGAAGGGCATACCATCCTCTACTAAAATAGAGGTTGACGCCGTAGATTCAACGCCATTCAACGCCGTAGATACCCTCATTATGATCACAGCCTTACTTTTAATCGCAGCCGTCGGCATTTTAGTCTGGGGCTTTTTACAGGCCAAACCCTACGGCCAGGCTGGCATTTTAGCCTGGCTGCAAACGGTGGTGCTGATGGGGCCATGGCTGCTGTTCTTTGGCTTCTCGGCGGTCGGTATTTATCTAAATCTGGCCGGAATTTTGCTGCTGGTTGTCTCTTCAGCCGGGGTTTATATTTATTTGGGCAAAAGGCTCAGAGAGGCTGGGCAAGCAGAACTTGCTGAAAAAAAGGCCGCCGCTCTCATGAGTAAAGAAGCCGCAGGAGAAGCTGAAGCTAAAGCAGGTAGCAGCGAAGTGACTGAGTTAGCACTGGCTGAAAACCCGGCAGATGCCGAAGCAGAGATACCTAAAGAGCCGGAGAGTTTGCCGCCGATTCCAGCCGAAGACATGGCTGTTATTGAAGGTATTTTTGGCATTGATACCTTCTTTAGGACGCAAACCGTGCCCTATCAGGAAGGGGCTATTTTTAAAGGCAATTTGCGCGGTAAGCCCGATGAGGCAGCGCAGACGCTGAGCCGAAAACTAACGGACACGTTGGGCGATCGCTACCGTTCTTTTCTACTGGCAGACCCTGAAAATAAGCCAGTAGTAGTCGTTTTACCCAGCAGCAACGGGCCGCAGCCAATCTCGACGCGACAAAAGATTTTGGCGGTAGCTTTGGCGGTAGCAACCCTGGCAACCTGCTTAGAAACCTCGGGCATTTTACAGAGCTTTGATGTCTTTCAATCGCCTGAGCGCCTGCCGCAGGCACTGCCGATTGCCCTGGGCCTAGCAGCCGTACTAATTACCCACGAGCTGGGCCACCGCATCATGGCCAATCGGCTCGGTGTAAAGCTCAGCTGGCCCTTTTTCTTACCTGCCCTACAGCTCGGTTCCTTTGGCGCAATCACCCGGTTTGAATCCGTTTTACCCAACCGCTCTGTGCTGTTCGATGTTTCCTTTGCTGGGCCAGCGGCAGGTGGAATATTGTCCTTCGTCTTTTTGTTTTTAGGGCTCGTACTTTCCCATCCTGGCAGCATGTTCCAGCTGCCAGCAGAGTTTTTTAAGGGCTCTATTTTAGTCGGTACATTGGCTCGCACGGTGCTAGGAGATGCCTTGCAGGCCGATCTGGTCGATGTGCATCCGCTGATGGTGATGGGCTGGATGGGGCTGATTGTCACCGCGATTAACGTGATGCCCGCCGGACAGCTAGACGGAGGTCGGGTAGTGCAGGCTATTTACGGGCGCAAAACGCTGGTAAAAGCGACTACCATCACGCTGATACTGCTAGCAATAGTGGGCCTGTTTAACCCTTTGGCGCTGTACTGGGCGGTGCTGATTGTGTTCTTGCAGCGCCAGCCAGAGCGCCCCTGTACGGACGATCTTACCGAGCCAGACGATGCTCGGGCGGCGTTAGCGCTGCTGTCACTTTTTCTGATGCTGCTGGTGCTGCTGCCGCTGACCCCAAGCTTTGCTGGGCGGCTGGGTATCGGCTAGCTGGCTAAATGGAAATCCCTACTCCGATGTTCTAATAAAAATTGTCAGAATTAAAAAAACAGCTGTTATATAAGAGGACTTACAAAGTGAAACCGGCCCCGAAAAAAAACTTTAGACTCAGCAGAGCTTTGAAGGTGGGTGCTGTCTTAACGTTAGGCTCGCTGCCGGGATGGACGATGCCTCAGGGAATAGGCGCTGAGGCAAAAGCCGACCTAAAAGCCGACGTAAAAGCAAATGAGCCGATCACGTTAACCCAAGGCAGCGCGATCGTGCAGGGGACAACATCAGGTAGCGATAGTTTGACTCAGATGGCTGCGCGCGATCGCCGCCGAAAACTTTGCCTAGGCTACGCTAACGCCGAACCTAACCATATTTTAGTGCTCACTGAAGACCAGCCTCGGTTGCAAGTCGCCGTTGATAGCAAAGGCGGTGATACTACCCTGCTCATTCAGGGGCCAAAAGGCATTGACTGCAACGACAACGCCCGTCGAGGCGACCGAGATGCAGCCGTTATCGATAGCGATTGGCCAGCTGGCCGATATCAAATTTGGGTGGGCTCTTTTAGCCAGAATAACGAGCTGAACTATACGCTTCGCGTTTCCGAACCGGACTCAATAGATCAGAACCCGCTCTCAGTTCAACCGCTCAAAGACATATCAATAAAGTAGCTGACCGAACCTTTTTGAACCTCTAGCGGGGTTGGAAGGACATTAATCAAGCGTTACTATAGCTATGGCTTTCTGCTATTTAAGCTGTCAGCTTCATTCTCCTGACGCCTAACTTCTCTTGATCCCCTAAGGAAATTCCCCCGTGTTCAACGCCCTCATTAAAGACTTTCGCATCATTTTTGAGCGCGATCCTGCGGCGCGAAACTGGCTAGAAGTTGTATTCTTGTACCCAGGGTTTCAGGCGCTAGTGCTGCATCGGCTCGCTCACTGGCTGTGGAACGTAGGCATTCCCTTCGTGCCTCGGCTGATTTCTCACGTAGCCCGAGGGCTCACTGGGATCGAAATCCATCCCGGTGCAACAATTGGCTGCGGTGTGTTCATCGATCACGGTATGGGGGTGGTAATTGGTGAGACAGCCATCATCGGAGATTTGGCGTTGATTTATCAGGGGGTAACGCTGGGCGGTACCGGGAAAGAGATGGGTAAGCGCCATCCAACCCTGGGCACAGGTGTCATTGTCGGGGCAGGTGCAAAGGTGTTAGGTAACATTCAAATTGGCAATAATGTTCGCATTGGTGCAGGATCAGTGGTGCTGCGGGAGGTGCCTTCCGACTGCACAGTAGTGGGCATTCCTGGGCGCATCGTATACCGTTCGGGCGAGCGGGTAGAACCTTTGGATCACGCCAAACTGCCTGACTCTGAGGCCATGGCAATTCGGGCGCTGGTGGATCGAATTGATGCGTTAGAAAATGAGCTGTCTAAAATTAGAGATGAGAAGCTCGCT
The DNA here is from genome assembly GCA_041746795.1 of Phormidesmis sp. GTDB lineage: Bacteria > Cyanobacteriota > Cyanobacteriia > Phormidesmidales > Phormidesmidaceae > Phormidesmis. Next base: position 6,242 of record JBGTGK010000128.1, on the reverse strand, counting down.
ACACCGGGCGGTGAGGCGGATCGATTAGTACCGATAGGAGCCGGGCGGGCTGATCAAACGGCAATGCTGATGAGAGCCCTACAGGCGAGTAGCTGTGAGCCTGATCAGTGCTGCCGAATTGAGGATCGCGCCATTCGAGAATTTTTAGGAGGCGCTGGGATTTAGATGCCTTTTGCCCCTTTGAGCTGGTCAGAACTTGCTGCTCTCACTAACTTCACCGCTGATACCGTTAACGGGCCGACCAATGCCCAGGCGCGTTTGCGCCTATTTGGCAAGGCTGAGTCGGACGTGCGGGTAACGCTATATCGTGATAACCACGCCTGGTGTCCCTACTGCCAAAAAGTGTGGCTGTGGCTAGAGGAAAAGCAAATTCCCTACCGCATCGAGAAGGTCACTATGTTTTGCTATGGCACCAAAGAAGATTGGTACAAGCGAAAAGTGCCTTCAGGAATGCTGCCCGCTCTCGAACTAGACGGACGGACGATCACCGAGAGCGACGACATTTTGATGGCGTTAGAGAAGGCCTTTGGTTCGCTCGGCCCTGGTATGCAAGATCCCTCTGTTTTGCCGCTGCGTCAGCTAGAACGACTGCTGTTTAGAGCCTGGTGTGGCTGGCTATGTCAGCCTGCTCGCTGGTTCGGCCAAGAGCAACAGCGTCAGGCTGATTTTTTAGAGGTTGTTGCTCAAGTGGAAGAGGCGATCACTCGCACTTCTGGCCCCTATTTTTTAGCAGACTTTAGTACTGCCGACGTTATCTTTACGCCCTACGTAGAGAGAATGAACGCTAGCTTGTATTACTACAAGGGTTACTCACTGCGAGAAGAGAATCCTCACCTGTCAGCCTGGTTCGAAGCGATGGAAAGCCGCTCGACCTATCGGGGCACCCAAAGCGATTTTCATACGCATGCTCACGATTTACCCCCGCAGATGGGTGGCTGCTATGCCAACGGCGAGCCGCAAACGCTGCGCAATCAGATCCGGGTAGACAGTGGCCCCTGGTACGGCCTGCCGGATGCGACTTACCCTGAGCCTCAGAGTGCTAAGGAGAGTGCTAAGGCCGAGGCGCTTCAGCGCGTTATTAAGCACAGACGTAATATCATTCGGGTGAATCCAACTGAGGATGACGACTTTGATGAGGCGCTGCGCTGTGGGCTCACTCATATGATGACTGAGAAGGTTTGCCAGCCGCCTGTAGAGAGTGATGTAGGGTTACGGTATTTGCGCGATCGCATCAGTGTCCCCAGAGATATGTCGATCTACGCAGCTAGGCAGCTGCGCTCAGCGTTAGAAAATACAGCTGCTTTGGTGGGCGATCGCCAGGGTTCGCCAATTTCAGCACAGCACCGCCGCGATCAAAACCCAGTAGAGTTTGCAGCAGAGCCAGCTCATCTATAAACTCAGCTATAAATCAGAATTTAGGCAGCTATGCCTAAGCAAAGCATCTGTAAAAATTTAGCAGTAGGATGAAAAGGAGTACAGTCCTTTCGTTTAGCTGCCTGTTTGAAGGCTGAAGGTTTAGGATCTGAATGTTTGGAGGCAGTGAATATGGCATCTCCGCTTAGAGATAAGTACGTTAACCCGCTTACAGACTTTGGGTTTAAGCGGATTTTTGGCACTGAGCCAAACAAGGCCCTTTTAATTGATTTTTTGAATACTCTTTTGCCTGACTATCACCGCATTCAAGAGTTGACCTTTAGAAATACTGAGAATTTGGGGAGTACGGCGATTGATCGCAAGGCAATTTTTGACATCTATTGCAAAAGCGAAAATGGAGAACGCTTTATTGTTGAAGTCCAAAAAGCTAAGCAAAACTTCTTTAAAGACCGCAGTGTTTACTATGCTACTTTTCCGATTCAAGAACAGGCAAAGCAAGGCGTTTGGAACTATCAGCTAGCCGCTGTCTACACCGTTGGTGTGCTGGATTTTATCTTTGACGACCATCGGCATGAAGATACGTTGCTACATGTTGTTGAGCTGAAAAATCAGCACTGTGAAGTGTTCTACGACAAGCTTAAGTTTATTTATATTGAGCTGCCGAAGTTCACGAAATCACTAGCGGAACTAGAGTCGCATTTAGACAAGTGGCTGTTTGTACTGAAGCATTTGGCTGAGCTGCGCGATCGCCCAGAGCCCCTTCAGGAAGGCATATTCGATCAGCTCTTTGACGTGGCTGAAATCGCTAGTTTTTCATTAAACGAGCAGGCAACCTATATCAGCAGCCTAAAGTACTACCGGGACTTAAATAACGTCGTAGATACCTCCAGAGAAGAAGGTAGAGAAGAAGGCCGGGAAGAAGGCCGAGAAGAAGGCATACAGCAGGTTGCCAGGCGAATGAAGACAGCAGGCGTTTCTACGGCGGAAATTTCTACCTACACAGGATTGAGTATAGATACAATTGATGCGCTCTAAACTGGTATATCTGGCTTCTATATCTGGCGACATAGCCTTGGGGCGATCGCAAATGACAGACTGTGATGTTCATGAAGCGCACGCTGTTAAAGGGATATGATATAAACCACTGTAAAATTAAACGCTGTGAAACTCATTTTTGTACTTCGCGCTCTTTTCACAGTCTGCCTTTTGGCTATTTTTTGTATCGGTGCTCCGGCACTTGCTAGCGACTTTGGCTCGCACAAAGCTGCCGCTAACGGCTATCGAAAAAGTCTGCCGCGACTTCGCTCTGATCAGGCTTCGATAGGCGCTCCTTTTTATGCAAACGAACCATCCGCTCTTAACGCTGCCTCAAAGCAAAGTGACAACTCATCTGTTTCTAATAATATTGCCCAACAAGTCGTAAAACCGATTGAAAGGCCTGATGTTTCTGATGCTTCTGACGACTCTTTTTCTACTGATGTTTTAAGCAACAGATTGTCTCGCAAGACCTCTGGTGAGAGGCGCAATCCCTATACGATTATCGCAGCGGCCATGCGGACAGATAGTTTACCTCAGCATTTGTTTGTTCCTCCTAGATTCGTTGAGCAGCTGCCCCGGCAACTCACTCAGCTTCGCACGGGTCTTCAAGAGCGGCCTGTACGCTTTATAGAAGTGATGAAGGCCACTCTAAGCAACGTTTTAGACCAGGTGAGTATTAAAGCCCACCGAACGGCTGAACAGCTACGTCAGCCTTAGGTAGATCTCTTTTTTGCAAAGCTGCCTCTTTAGAGATAGGCACTAAACTAAAGGAGAATGCCTTTAGGAAGAGAGGATGAAAAACGATGTTCTCTACACTTTTTGAGGATAGTTCAAGATAAAAGAGACTTTTCACTTATGAATACCACTTTTAGTCAGCCAAAGACTTGGGCAAATAACCTTCGCCGCTTCTTTATTGTGGCCCTAGTTAGCCTTGGCCTGTGGGGCGCAACGCTAGTAGCACCTGCTCACGCAGCTAATGCTAACGACTACACCACCAATGAACGCGGCGGCATACAGTCCACTGAGCTTTACGACCAAATTCAGCCTGAAGCAGGCGGTATGAACGGTTTTGATGATGCTGATCCTAGACGCGATACGAGGAAAGCTGAAGCCAAAGCGAAAATGCTGGTTGATGGCGCTACGCGTCGGAACATAGAGAATGCTAATTCTGATCCGCTAGAGCCTGTTCGAGAAGCGGTTGACAGCATCAAGGAAAACGTTGGTGAGACGGCTGATAACTTGACAGGCAAGGCTAGCGACCAGCTAGATCGTGCGGGCAACAAATTGGATAAAGCAACCGATCGGGTTGGCAATAAGGCGCAGCGTACGTTCAACAACGTGACAGAATAACGCGTTTACAACCTAATTAGTTAATGCGTTTATAATCTCCATGAGCACTGAAGACGCTACAGATTCAACCTATCTGTAGCGTCTTTTCCAAGTAGGTCTCTAATAAATGTAAACGGTAAACGTAAATGGCGTTTTTGCCATTACTCACGCGGCGGGGCAAGCTCCAGATTCGTAGGCAGCCCGTTTTCACCGACGGCTGGAACCGGGGGCGAATTGCCCCGACTGGGAGCAGGCGCAGGTCGACGGGCATCTTCTATCCGACTGAGCGTTGCCTGCCAGTCGCGAATTCTAATTTGGGCCGGGTCGTAGGCTTCGGCTTGAGACGGAATTTTGCGGGCTAGGTTAATTGCCCTTTCCACACTCCGGTTAGCTGTCGTCTCTGCCTGACGCAGCAAATCCCAGCTCCAATTATCAATTTGACTGTCCGCACGGCTGCGGCTGTCGCTTTGAGCGGGTACGCGCTGAGCAATCGTGATCGCGTTGACCAGCGAATTAGCATCACCCCGAGAGGCCGCATCAACGGCTTCACCCAGGCGCAAACGACCTGTTTCTTCTGCCTGCCATTCGTCAATATCGTCTTGGGCCGTTCCATACAGAGCCCGGCCCTTACCAATTCGGCTAGCAGCCGCGATCGCCCCCGCCCAATCCCCATTCTGCGCCCGCTGCCGGGCCTGATCAATCACCGGCTGATCTTCAATTCGCTGAATTCGCCCTGTCCAGTTAGCAATTCGATCATCGGCCTCTTTACCCAGCGTCCGACCCGATGAAATCTTTTTGGCTTCCTGAATGGCAGCTCGCAGGTTGTCAGGCGTACCCACTGCGGCAAGCCGATCTGCCTGCTCCAAAATGGGCCGGTCTTCTGCAGTCTCTACCTGGGTTCGCCACTGGCTAATTTGCTTATTGGCATCGTCCGACTGAGGCGAATTGCGTGCGACCTGCTGGGCGATACCGATGGCTGCTTTAAGATCGACGGTGCTACCGCGTGCAGCTCGCTCTTGGGCCTGGTTCAAGAGCGAAATGTTTCGCAGCTCACCTTGCCACTGCGCAATCAGCTGTTGACCTTTGGCGTAGCGCGGGCGATTTTTACCCAGCGCCTTCATTCGGCTAATGGCGGTTTCCAAGCCGCCTGCTGTACTGCTCCAGGCCTGCTGATAAGCGCTCACAAAAATCTGAAAGTCTTCAATTTCTTTGTTGAGTCCGGCATCGCGAGGAATGGCCGAAAGCATTGCCTGAGCATCTGAAAGCTGCCGATCAGCCAGTAGATTTTCACTGACAGTCAGCATCTGCTTAGCAATGTCAGTTCGCTTGGTCTGAGCTTCTGTGTAAAATACGCTCTCCTCACCAATCTCTTTTAGTTTCTTTAGCGCTGCGGTAAAGCCTTTAAGCGTGCCTGCTTTGGCTAGGTCTAGGGCCTCTGACATTTTACGAGCGTCCTCTCGGCCCTGAGCGATCAGCTGGGTCAGCTCGTTGTACTTTACGGTTGACCAAAACTTATTAGGCACGTCCAGCAGCTTGACCGACAGGCTAAAAGCCGCCTGAAAATTCTTAGCTTTAAGCTTGACGATCGCCTCATCGAAATCAGCTTGACCGGCTTGCCAAATTTTTTGCCAGCGGGCAATCCGATCTTTGACCAGGCCAGCCGCCGCCGTCTTAGCAGGAATTTTCTTCGCAGACGAAATGGCCTCCTTTATGTTGCCTTCTTCAAAGGAGCGCTCGGCCAAATCTAGCACCTGAGTGGCCCAGCCCTCAATCCGTCTGTTGATGTCTAGGCGGAGGGGATGATCTTCAGGGAGCTGATCGACTAGGGCGATCGCGGCCAGCAAATTCTTCACACCGCCCTGATCCGCATAAGCCTCGGCGCACTGAAGCCGCACTGAAGCCGAAGCCGTTGGCCAAAAGATGGCCCTACAGTTAGGCAAATTAGGTACCCGAAACAGGCTCACAACCGCCGTTGTGCCCACAGTGCCGATGATGCCAAACAGCACTAGTGCCATCAGCGGCCAGCGCTTTAGCCAGCGTCTGTTTGACAGCCGATCGGGAGGCTGTGGCAAATATGTCGATCCAGAAGAACTAACCTTGGGATGTGCGGCAGATCCGTTCTGGGGAGCTAAGTGAATGGGTTTTTGAGCACTGGTGTCCGCAGCAAAAATCTTCGAGGGTATTTTTTTTGAGTGGGGAGAGGAGGCCGACGGACGCTTTGGGAAAGCGCTGTTATCAGCGTCGTATTTCGAAGCCATAGCTTTCCTGGCGATCGCGCATCATCGCAATTGTAACAATCGATTGACATTAACAAATTATTGAAGCGGCTGACGCTTCACGTCACTAGCCACCCTCAGTACTTGTACAGACTGCCCAATTTCTATACAAGTTTTGCCCTGTGGCACGATACCCAACCCGCTAATATTAACCAGATTCACTAGATTACCAGAGCTGTGCCCCCCGGCGGCTCCTTCAAATTCATAGCCAGCCTCACCGGCTAT
>JBGTGK010000127.1:0-2399 GCA_041746795.1 Phormidesmis sp. | reverse complement strand
CCCCTGCGCTCAAGAAACTTGGATTTGTACGGCTGATGCGAGACGTGTTCACCACCACTGGACAACTCTGCTTCAACGCACAGGGACAACTGATTGAAATTCGTCTAAATGCTGCTGATACCCTTGTCAGACCTTGGATTCATCGATTGGCTCAACTGCTAAAACCAGAGCACGTTGCCGTTTATTTGGGCAAAACTTAGGTAAGTAGCTCAGTCTTAGAAGATATTTACATCGGAAATACGGAGAACTTTTGTGCCGGTAAAAATCTTTTCCACAGCTTTGAATAAGATCAAACGCAGCGCACGCGATATAATTTTAAGTTAACTCTGGATTGATGGGATGGCGCCATGACCCTTGCAGGTTCTCGAACTGCTCAGTCTCAAGCTGCTAAACACAAAGAAGCATTGACGCTACCGGATCACACACAGCTACCGGAGTCAGATGGGACATTTGTGAAAAATTTTCAGGAGCATCCTCAGAGCGTTTTGCTGACAGAATCGATTCGGCCTGTGCTTGATGTGCTGCATCCAGATAGGCGCTATTGCATTGGTCAAGATAGCGGCATCTATTGGCGACTGACCGAGCCACCCCAAAGGGGCGCTGAAGCGCCTGACTGGTTTTATGTGCCTAACGTGCCGCTGCTGTTAGAGGGAAAAATGCGGCGCTCTTACGTGATGTGGAAAGAGGTGGTTGCGCCCCTAATTGCGATTGAGTTTGTCTCGGGCAATGGCGATGAGGAGCGAGATAAAACGTCGCCTTTTACGAGCGAAGCGGCAAAAGCAGGCAAGTTTTGGGTGTATGAACAGGCGATTCGGATTCCGTTTTACGCTATTTATGAGGTTGAAAAAGCAGCGGTTGAGGTGTATGAGCTGAATGGCAATGGTTATCGAAAGTGTGACCCTAATGAGCGAGGCCATTATCCCATCGCGCCAATGGGCGTGGAGCTAGGCATTTGGCAGGGTGACTTCATTAATCAGAGCCTGCCCTGGCTGCGCTGGTGGGATAGTAAAGGAAATTTGCTGCTGTCTGGAGACGAGCGGGCTGACCAGGAAACTCAGCGGGCTGACCAGGAAACTCAGCGGGCTGACCAGGAAACTCAGCGGGCTGACCAGGAAACTCAGCGGGCTGAGCGGATGGCTGCGAAGCTGAGAGAGCTGGGTATTGATCCTGAGAAAGTATAAAGAATGCTGGCAGGAAGCAACTCAAGAGTTATGGTTGAAAACGAACATAAAGTAACATTAAGTTAAGTAAATAACACCAGAAAAAGTATAATCTTCCTATAAAGAAGCGTCAAAATCACTGGCCAAATCACTGGCCAAATCACTGGCCAAATCACTGGCCAAATCACTGGCCAAATCACTGATGTGGGATGAGCCGATCCGCTAAGTGCTGACAATATTCTAGGAACGATACATTTTGACTAACAAGCCTTTGAATTCAGCCTTGGGTGCTGAAGCTGAAGAGTCTTTTCCGATTGTTGGGATTGGCGCGTCGGCGGGGGGCATTGAGGCTTGCTCAGCGCTGGTGAATGAGCTGCCTGGAGATGCGGACATTGCCTATGTGGTGATTCAGCATTTGGCAGCTAAGTCGCCTAGTATGCTGAGCCAAATTTTGGATCGGAAGACGGTTGTATCGGTTGCTGAAGCGGAACATGACGCGCTAGTAGAGCCTGACCGAATCTATGTGATTCCACCGAATAAGAAGTTGACGATCGCCCAGGGTCGGCTTCAGCTTACGCCGAGAAGGGAGAGCGATCGCCCCTTCAAGTCCATTGACATATTTTTTAAATCGCTGGCAGAAGACTGCGGCAGCCGAGCCATGGGCGTTGTGCTCTCAGGGCTCGATGGCGACGGGACTGAAGGGCTAAAGCACATTAAGCAGATGGGCGGCGTTACCTTTGCCCAAACCGAAAGCAGCGCTGAGTATAGCAGTATGCCTAACACCGCCGCTGAAACCGGACAGGTCGATTGTATTTTGCCCCCTGCCGAAATCGCCCGTCAGATCGTGAAGATTGCTCAGCACCCTTATCTTTCTAAGCCTGACGGCTTCCAGTTGGGTTCGGCCAGTGAGACGGCCAGTGAGACGGCCAGTGAAAGCAGTTTGCTCTCACTGTATGTGCTGTTGAAAGCCGCCACGGGGATCGACTTCAACCAGTACAAACGCGCCACCTTTGAGCGCCGGCTGAAGCGACGAATGGCACTGTATCGGCTCGACAGCCTAGAAGCCTATATTGAGTATTTGCGGAACAATCCGGTAGAGGTGAATGCCCTGTATCGCGATGTGCTCATTACGGTCACTAGCTTTTTTCGCGATGCCGAAACTTTTGAGTTTCTGAAACAAACCATTTTCCCTGCGCTGATTGAGCAAAAAGGGCTAGGTGACTCTATTCGCATTTGGGT
>JBGTGK010000126.1:0-10138 GCA_041746795.1 Phormidesmis sp. | reverse complement strand
TAGAGCATGTCACGCTGGCTGCACTAGAGCAGTCTGGGTTAGCCGATGACATTTTAATTAAGGCGGGCCTCTCTCCTGAGCAAATTTTGCAGGAGCTAGAGGTGTTTGCCAAGCGGCAGGCTAAGGTGCGCGTGGCGGTAGACAACAATCTGTACTTAGGCCAAAGCCTGGATCGGATGCTGGATGCGGCTGATGGCGCAAGGCTGAACTTGCAGGATGAGCTGATTTCTGTAGAGCACCTGATGATCGGCTTTGTGGAAGACGAGCGGATTGGTCGGCGGCTGTTGCGCGGCTTTGATGTGGATACGTCTCACATCATGAAGGCGATTCAGGCGCTGCGGGGTGGTGGAGAGAAGTCAGTAACCGCCAGCGTAGACAGCAATGAAGATGAGTACCCATCGCTGCATAAGTATGGTCGTGACCTTACCGAAGAGGCTCGGGGCGGCAAGCTAGATCCGGTGATTGGCCGCGATGAAGAAATTCGCCGGGTGATTCACGTGCTCTCAAGGCGCACGAAGAATAATCCGGTGCTGATTGGTGAGCCGGGGGTGGGTAAGACTGCGATCGCAGAAGCCCTAGCCCAGCGAATCATCAACGGCGACGTGCCAGAATCCTTAAAGAACCGCAATTTATTTTCCCTAGATGTCGGCAGCTTAATCGCGGGTGCTAAGTATCGCGGTGAATTTGAAGATCGGCTGCGCTCTGTGCTGAAAGAAGTCACAGAGTCGAACGGGCAGGTTGTGCTTTTCATTGACGAGCTGCACACGGTCGTTGGCGCTGGAGCGGGGCAAAACAACGTCGATGCCGGAAACCTACTTAAGCCGATGCTGGCAAGGGGCGGATTGCGTTGCATTGGTGCAAGCACGCTAGACGAATATCGTAAGTATATTGAAAAAGATACGGCCCTAGAGCGGCGCTTTCAGCAGGTGTATGTCGGTCAGCCCAGCGTAGAAGATGCGGTGTCAATTTTGCGCGGTCTTAAGGAGCGCTATGAGGTGCATCACGGGGTAGTCATTTTAGACTCGTCGCTGGTAGCGGCGGCGACTTTGTCTGATCGCTATATCAGCGACAGATTTCTCCCTGATAAGGCCATCGATCTGATAGACGAAGCGGCTGCCAAGCTAAAAATGGAGATAGACTCCAAGCCCGAAGAGCTGGAAATTATCGACCGGCGGCTGATGCAGCTAGAAATGGAAAAACTCTCTTTAGAAAGCGAAGAGAATGGTGGCGCGACTTCTAAACAGCGTCTAAAAAAGCTTACTCAAGAGATTAGCAGCCTTTCTACAGAGCAACACAAGTTAGACGAGCAGTGGCGCTCTGAAAAAGACACGCTTAGCGCTATTAATGAGCTTAAGGAAGAAGAGGAACGCACGCGCCTGCGAATGAGCAAGGCCGAGCGCGCCAACGACCTAGAGCGCGCCGCCCAGCTAAAATATGGCCGCTTAGAAGAAATTCAGCAGGAGCTAGAAGAACTCGACGTGAACCTGCAAAATATGCAGGCCAAAGGTCTGACGATGCTCAGAGATCAGGTCACCGAAGCCGACATCGCCGAGATTGTTGCTCGCTGGACGGGCATTCCGGTAAACCGGCTGATGGCTTCTGAGCGCCAAAAGCTGTTGCAGCTAGAGAGCCATTTGCACGAGCGCGTCATCGGCCAGTCAGAAGCGGTAACAGCGGTATCGGCAGCCATTCGACGCGCCCGTGCAGGCATGAAAGATCCGGCCAGACCGATCGGCTCATTTCTCTTCATGGGGCCAACGGGCGTGGGTAAAACTGAGCTTGCTCGTGCTCTGGCAGCTTTTTTATTCGATACTGAAGATGCGCTGATTCGGCTGGATATGTCTGAGTACATGGAGAAAAACTCAGTCTCTCGCTTAGTGGGTGCCCCGCCGGGCTATGTAGGCTATGAGGAAGGCGGACAGCTTTCGGAAGCCGTGCGTCGTCGACCTTATTCTGTTGTATTGCTCGACGAGGTTGAAAAGGCTCACGCAGATGTATTCAACATTCTTTTGCAGGTGCTAGATGACGGGCGCATTACCGACTCACAGGGTCGCACGGTGGACTTTAGAAACACGGTGATTGTGATGACGAGTAACATCGGCAGCGAGCATATTTTAGACGTGTCGGGCGATGACTCGCAGTTTGAAGAGATGGAAAAGAGAGTTTTGGAGGCGTTGCGATCGCACTTCCGCCCCGAGTTTCTTAACCGCATTGACGACACCATTCTCTTCCACGCCCTCAGCAAAAAAGAGCTGCGCAGCATTATCACCATTCAGCTCAAGCGCATTCACAAGCTGCTAGCCGATCAAAAAATCACCCTGCAAATGTCTGAAGCCGCCATCGATCACGTCGCCGATGTCGGCTACGATCCGTCGTACGGCGCACGTCCTTTAAAGCGGGCCATTCAGCGCGAGCTAGAAAATCCGCTGGCTACCTTAATTTTGGAGGACAACTTCAGCGAAGGTAGCACCGTAAAAATCGGGCTGAACAAAGCAGGCGAGCTGACCTTTAAGATGAAAGCGCCTGCGGAGCCGGTTATAGAAGAAGTGCTGGCTGAAGAAGAAGAAGAGAAATCAGAAGTGGCTGTCGTTTCTGATTAGTCAATTTGTCAATTTCGGTAAATGGACTTTTAGCCATGATCGCGCAAGCTTTTAGCAACCGCATGACACCGGCAGAATACCTGGCTTTTGAGGAAAAAAGCTCGGTTAAACACGAGTATGTCAATGGTGAAGTACATGCGATGGCGGGTAGTACTGACAGCCACAATAGAATCTCTATCAACGCAGTGGTTGCGATTGACACCCATCTCGAAGCCTCAGACTGTCAGGTATATATCGCTGACATGAAGGCTCAGCTAGATGCCTGCAACTGCTACTACTACCCCGATTTGCTGGTAACTTGCGATCCAACAGATCGAGCTGATTCTACCTGCAAACGCCACGCAAAGCTTATAGTCGAGATATTATCTAAGTCTACAGAAGCCTTCGATAGAGGCGATAAATTTATTGACTATCGAACTTTAGAGAGCCTAGAAGAATATGTACTAATTAGCACTACGAATAAGACAGTAGAGGTTTTCCGACGTTCTAAAAACGGACTGTGGACGCTGCAAACCTATCAGAAAAAGGCAGACGATGTTGAGGTTGTTGTAGAACTCAAAAGCATTGGTCTGAAGATAGCTTTATCGGCGCTGTACAGAAGAGTTGAGTTAGCACCCGTCGATCGACTGTCGTAATGCGCGCATCCTACGCGACGATTCGCCACACGATTACGCCTAGCGCAACGATAGAGCCTACGTAAGAGAGTGATCGCAACGTTGGGACGCCTGCATAGTAAAAAACGCCGTGCAAAACGCGAAGCCCCAGAATGGCGATCGAGGCCTTTGCCGTTATTCCATCCGTTTGCCCCGCCAAATGCGCAATTAAAATTACCGCTGCAATCATTGCCAGGTTATCGTGATGGTTGCGCTGTGCCCGGTCGGCCCTATCTACCCAAGGGGGAACCGTCACCGGCTTCTCACGATTGCTTGCGGCCCACGCTAGCCCCGCCTCCGACACCCGCCCAAATGCGGGCACGTGATTTAGCGGAATTGACCAGAGCGCCAGCAGCAGCAGACAGATTAAATCGGTAGTCATCAGGAAATTCGTTACACAATATGAGGGACGTTCCCTATAGGATCTCACATAAGCCCTTTTTCTGCTATGAGCTGCTATGGATGCTGCTGCGCGAATCCGCTGGTTACAAGCCCACACCCTTTTTCGCGACCTGCCCGAGGCATTGGTGAGCGCGATCGCCCCTCGCCTGCAAGAAATTCCCTTTGCCGCTAACCGCCGCCTCATCTTAGAAGACACCGCTCCTGACGCCCTTTACATTCTCAAGTCAGGCCAGCTAGAAAGCTACCGAACCCGGCGTACCAGCGCCGCTAAAGTGACGACGCTAGAGCCCGGTGCGCTCCTTCACCTGCAAGAGTTACTGCTAAACACAGACACCACGCAAACGATTGTCTCCCTTACAGACTGTGTGCTTTGGAAACTAGAAAGCGTTGACTTTCAACAGCTCACGGAAGAACTTCCCGAGCTAAGCAAAGAACTCTCCAAGCTGCTCGCCAGCGCCCTAGAAGAAGTCTCCGAACAGCTTGCCTACGAGCAAGAGCGTCAGCAGGCGCTGCTGTCTTATCGGGTCACTCAGGTAAAACGAGGCGTTGTTGGCAGCAGTCGCTACGCCATTCGCCTGCGAAACAACATTCGCGAGGCTACTAATTTGAAGCCTAAGGACGACCGCAGAGCGCCTATCCTAATTTTTGGTGAACCCGGTCTCAATAAAGACAACCTGGCCGCGCTGATTCACTTTGGCTCTGGTAACAAAGCTGCGCCCATGATTCAGATAAACTGCGAAAATCTCAGAGCCCAAGATCTCTTTGGTAAAGGAGAGAGCCAGCCAGGACTTTTAGAGTGGCTGGGCAATGGAACGCTGCTGCTTAACAACATCCAAGACCTAGATGAATCGCTCAAGGCCCCTGTTATCAAGCTTGTATCTACGGGAGCGTACCAGCCGATTACTCGTGAAGGAGAGGCCCCTTTGCCCAGCAGAAAGTCTCTGGCCTGGATTTTAATGATCTCTGAGAAAACCCTGCCCGAGTTTACAAAATGCGCTGTCCAGCAAATCAAAGTTCCTCCCCTGCGCGTTCGCAAGGCTGACCTAGAAACTTACGCGAACTACTTCGCTCAGCTACAGTGCAGGCAGGAGGGCATTGGCAAACGAAAAATTGCGCCCGAAGCGCTCAGGCGGCTGCAAAGCTATGACTTTCCAGGCAACCTCACTGAGCTAGAAAGTATGGTGGAACGCGCCGTTAGCCAGTCGGGCAATAGCCGCGTGCTGACTGAAGAGGTCTTTTGGGCAGAAGAAAAACAAAGCCGCCGGTTTCGCTTCAATTTGCTTCAGGGCTATCCCAGGCTGCGACAGTTTTTACTCAGCCCCTGGTGGCCAGAGCGGATCAACTACGGCTTCACGCTATGGTTTTATCCGATTGTGATTGCCGTGCTTTTTTGGGGGCCGCAAACCCGCGATAGCAACTTTGCCCTGAACTTCTTTTGGGCCTGGTGGTGGCCGCTAATTTTAATCAGCTTTCCTTTTGTCGGTCGGCTGTGGTGTGCCATTTGTCCTTTTATGATTTACGGCGAAGTCGCGCAGTTTCTCTCGCTTAAGCTATGGCCGCGTCAGCTCAAAGGCTGGCCTCGGCAGTGGGCTGAGCGCTGGGGCGGCTGGATACTCTACGGCGGCTTTGCGCTGATTTTGCTGTGGGAGGAGCTGTGGAACTTAGAGAATACGGCCTACCTCTCTGCCTGGCTGCTGCTGATTATTACTGCTGGCGCGATCGCTTGTTCTGTTCTGTTCGAGCGACGTTTTTGGTGCCGCTACCTCTGCCCCATTGGCGGCATGAACGGTCTCTTTGCCAAACTCTCTATAATTGAGCTGCGGGCGCAGCAGGGCATTTGCTCGGCGACCTGCACGACCTATCACTGCTACAAGGGTGGGCCTGCCGAAGGAGAAGGGCAGGCAACTATGGGCTGTCCGGTGTATTCGCACCCAGCACAGCTTACTGATAACCGCGACTGCGTACTGTGTATGACCTGCCTAAAAGCCTGTCCGCATGAGTCTGTTGCGCTGAATCTGCGGCCTCCCGGAATCGGGCTATGGACAACTCATAAAACGAGCGGCTATGAGGTGGCGTTGCTACTGTTGTTGTTGGGTGCGGTGTTTTTACACCGGCTGCCGCAGCTGACGACGCTAGCGTTAGGAGATACTCGGCTGCTAGAAAGCTTTTGGGGACATGCTTTGGCCTCTGCCGTTGCTTTGTTTTTGCCGGGTGCGATCGCCCTCCTCGTCGATCGTCTCCGCACTGCCCTTCAAGGCACCGGCTCCCAGCGCACCTTTTTAGAACTTGCCTACGGCTATCTGCCGCTCTTACTATTCGCGAGCCTAGCTCACTATCTCCTCTTAGGCCTCTCAGAAGCGGGACAAATCCTGCCGGTGTTTTGGGCGACTTTCAACCTGCCTGCCGTCGGCAGTAGCGTTGCCGCCCATCCTGCGGTGATTGCATTTTTGCAGGGAACTACCCTTATCTTTGGCACTTTGCTCAGCGTTGTCCTCACGCAAAAAATTGGCCGTCAGCCCTGGCTGAAGCTGATTCCGCAGCATGGCCTGACCCTCGGCTTCACCGTCATTCTTTGGCAGCTGATTGTCTATTAGATGGCGATACAATGAAGCCTATCTACCGTGTTTATCGGCTGCGATCGCCTTCACCTAGCTATGCCTAAGCTCGATCAGTTACCCTTTCTTAAGTCGCTGTGCTAGCAAGGCCAAACGGCCTCAATTGCGCACTTGGCTGAAGATGAAATTTTTCAGCTCTATGAGCGTGGCTAGCGCTACCGGGGCGTCATAGCTGATGTGAGCGACGTAGAAAAAACGCTGATTCAACAGCTTGCGAGCAAATATCACTCCTGGCTGATCAATGAGATTTAAGCTGATGAGTTCTCTTAGCGGCCATTAGTTTTGCATACAGTTCGGGTGCATTTTTTTGCAGGGATTGCGGGGTAGCGTCAGAGCGATTTGCCAAGTAGAAGGCGATCGCACCATACACATTCTCTAAAGTGCCTAGCGCTGGAAAAGACCGCAAGATGTTCTCGGGCGGCTGTCCTTCTTGAAACTGATAGACAACCGAATCTAACGAAACGCGGGTGTTGATCACATAGTATCCGCCGTTTCTTATCTCTACATAGGGTTTGGCCGCTACGGCTGGCACCGAACTTGCAGTAGACATTGAAGCTCCTCTGAAATGGGGCTATGTAGGTTGAACGATGAGTTCAAAAAGGACGCTAAGCTCACTAGCAGTTTAGCAGTTTACTCGTTCTCTTTGTCCTCTTCGTCCTTTAGGCCGTCGCCCACGGTAACCTCCCAGAGGGCTCTCTCGGCTTGTGCTACGGGATCGTTTGCATCTTCTAGGTAGGCATCATCTAGCTCTTTTAGGAAGATTCTCTGTTTTTCCTTCAGAAGGACTTTGTTTATAAACTGGCTGCGGTCATTCCCTTGCTTATCTACAAAGGCCAACACCTCGTCATCTA
Organism: Phormidesmis sp.; assembly: GCA_041746795.1. Taxonomy (GTDB): domain Bacteria; phylum Cyanobacteriota; class Cyanobacteriia; order Phormidesmidales; family Phormidesmidaceae; genus Phormidesmis. The sequence goes on along the minus strand of JBGTGK010000126.1, from coordinate 3,017 downwards.
GGGTAATGCTCATTTTTCTGGCTCATAGCAATTCTGAATCCTTAGATCAAGCAGTAGGTTGAACTGTCAGCTTAAGGCCGAGCGCTTTTACGACTTTAGCTACGGTCGCAAACGTGGGATTGCCTTCGGGAGATAGAGCCTTGTACAATCCTTCACGGCTGAGTCCAGCGTCTCTCGCTAACTTACTCATATTTTTAGCCCGAGCGATAACGCTGAGTGCGTGAATAAGCAAAGCAGGATCGTCGTCAGCTTCTTCTAAAGCAGCCTCTAAGTATAGTTGAATGTCTTCTTCTGTTTGCAGGTGTTCTGCGGAATCCCAACGAGTTGTTTCTATGGCCATCATCTATTGCTCCAGTTGTTTGGCAAGTTCTTTAGCTTTTTTGATGTCAGACTTTTGTGAGCTTTTGTCGCCTCCTGATAAAAGCACGACTACAACTGAGTCCTGCTGCAAAAAGTACACTCTGTAACCTGGGCCGTAATGAATCCGAAGCTCGCTGATCCCTTCTCCCACTGAAGCAACGTCGCCAAAGTTGCCTATTTCCATTCGGTCAATACGCACCTGTATGCGGGCTTTTGCGCTGCGGTCTTTCAAGCTCTTGAACCAGCTTGCAAATACTTTTGTTTGTCGAACTTCAATCATATGTTAACTGTAGTTAACGTATTATACCTCTTATACCTCAATTTGTGACTAGCGGCGGCCTCGGCGGCGTTTCCAGAGGCGGTAGGTGAGGAAGGCGGCGAAGGTGAGGAGGGTGAGGGTGGCGATGAGCCAGTGGCCGCGAAGGAGGTTGAAGGCGGCGAAAATGAGGAGAATGGCGTAGGGTAGGCGGCGAGTGAGTCTTTGCTGGATGGAATCGTAGGGTTGTTTGAGTTTTTGGGCGTTTTGTTTGGCTTCGGGGGAGTCGGGGTGGAGTTTGGTTTGGGCGGTTTGCCAATATTTGATGGCTTTTGGGTACTGGGCTCGCGCTTGATAGAGATATCCTAGATTGCCTAAGGTTGTGCCTTCCCCATGGCGATCACCCAAACTGCGACATATCTCTAAACTTTGCTCGTACTGAGCGATCGCATCCTCCCAGCGGCCCTGCGAGCAATAGACTATTCCTAAATTGTTCAAGGTTTGGCCTTCCCCATGGCGATCGCCCAAACCGCGCTTAATCTCTAAACTTTGCTCGTATTGAGTGATCGCATCCTCCCAGTGACCCTGCGAGCAATAGACATTTCCCACATTCATCAAGGTTGTGCCTTCCCCATGGCGATCACACAGATTGCGATATATCTCTAAACTTTGCTCGTATTGAGTGATCGCATCCTCCCAGCGGCCCTGCGAGTGATAGACATTTCCCAAGTTGTTCAAGGTTTGGCCTTCCCCATGGTGATCGCCCAAACTGCGACATATCTCTAAACTTTGCTCGTATTGAGTGATCGCATCCTCCCAGCGGCCCTGGAATTGATAGACCAGTCCTAAATTGTTCAAGGTTGGGCCTTCTCCCTTTCTGTTCTCACTCTCCTTAGCAGCCGCCAACGCCAGCAAATGAGTGTCCTCCCAGTCTTGCCAATAGCTACGAGCTTGGAAAAATAGCACTAGATTTATGGCAAAAGAAACTATCTCGTCGTATTTTTTCTGTTCATAGCCCCACTCAAACGCAGTCAGTAAGTGAGTCCGCTCAACTTCAAACCAGGCTAGTGCCGTCTGGTAAAAGGCCATCTCTCTCACTTCAGCCGTCGCCTCGCTATCCCGCTGGGCCGCTACCTGACGGCGACGCTGTGGGTCGAAAGCATTTTCATAAAAATCAGCACCGTTCCAATACCACTGAAAAGCCTTATTATGTGCAGCCAACCTATTATCCGGCCCTAGCTGATCCTGCGCGTATAGCCGCATCAGGTCGTGATAGCGATCGCGCCCCGCCTCTATAACCTCTATAAGCTGCGCATCTACCAGCCGCTCTACAATCTCCTCAGCTTCCTCAACCGTCACCTCACATACAGCCGCCGCCAAAGGCATACCAAAGTCCCCAGTCAGCATTCCCAGCAGTCCAAACAAACGCTGCTCCGCCTCACTGAGCTGCCGATAGCTCAGATTAAAACTCGCCCGCACGTCTTCCCCACCCGCCAGCTTTAGCCGATCCAGCCGCCCCCGCTCATCCCGTAACTCGGCAGCATAGTCCGCCAGTTTCCCCAGCCGCTTAGCCGGTCTCCTCAGCACACCCCCCGCAATCCGAATCGCGATTGGTAAATAGCCGCACAGCCACACAATCTCCTCAGCCGCCAGCCGCTCAGCGCCCACCCGCTGCTCACCTACTCGCTTTGTCAACAGCGCCACGGCCTCATCACGGGGCATCGTCTGTAAAGCAATCTCCTGCACCCCTGATAGTGCCAGTGACTTGCGACTCGTTATGAGTACCGCGCAGCCGCCTCCCCCCGGTAGCAAAGGTCGCACCTGCGCCTCATCGTGGGCATTATTCAACAGCACCAAAGCCCGCTTATTTGCCAGCAGCGAGCGATAGCAGCTCATTCGCGCCTCTAACGTTAGCGGAATCTCAGCGCCATCCATACCCAAAGCCCGCAGCCACTCACCCAGCACATCACTCGGGTCGCGGGGCCGCGCATCCGCACCCTGCAAATTTATATATAGCTGGGCATCGGCAAAGTGCTGCTTCATCTGATGCGCGGCATAAATCGCCAAAGCCGACTTGCCGACTCCTGCCATCCCGGAAATAGCTGAAATCACAACCGTGCCACCCTGCCCAGCCGCATTCAGCACCGCATAAATTTCATCCAGCCTCGCCACCCGTCCCGTAAAATCATTAGCACTGTAAGGAAGCTGAAACAGCGACTGAATCCGCTTCGCCGCCTGCTGAATAACGTCGCCTTCTACCTTATTACCTAAATTTAGGCCAAACAAGGGGCAGCGTGCCGTAGGGAAAAAGGCTGCAAGCCTTGCCAAAAGAGGAAAAGTGGTGAACGCTTGATAAAAGCAAAAACTACCAGCGTTTATCACAATGAATACATTAGAGTCT
>JBGTGK010000125.1:0-12258 GCA_041746795.1 Phormidesmis sp. | reverse complement strand
CACCGGGCGACGATTAGCCGCTTTTGCTTGCTGGACAAGGCTTTCTATTTCGAGATATCCATAGGCTGCTACCTGGGCAACAATGCCTTGATGGTTGGCACCCTGCGTCATTTGAGACAGGCGCAGCCCATCAACTTCATCAATCACTGCGCCGTTGGCTTTTGCCGCTATGACGAGCGGTCGAAAACGAGAGTCGTAACGGAGCTTTTCGTTAACCCATAGCCGATTGAGCGAGCGGTTGCCCTCTATAGCCGCTTCTACGGCATGACGACCATAGATTAGATCGGGATTTAGTTCTTCTGCGGCGTGGTTTGAATGATCGTTTTGTGGCGTGTCTTGGCGGCGATCGCGACCTTTATCATCACGATCTTTATCATCGCGATAGCTACCCTTCGAAGCAGGAGCCGATCCAGTTCTAACCGGCTTACGACCTCTCACAGAGGGAGAATTACTGGCAGTTTTAGGTCTACTTTTTCCAGCTCCTGCCTTGAGCTTAGGGTTCCCATCAGCATCAGTGCCGCTAGAATGTCGGGGCTGACCCTTGTAGCTAGAACCAGGCTTAGAACTCTTGTGAGAACCTTTGTAGGGCCGACTACTAGCACCCGACTTTTTAGTGCGAGGAGCCTTGAAAGGTTTTTCTGAATTGTCTGGTGAATTTTCTAGGTCACTCACGCCTGATCCCTCGGTTAGTGCCTCTAGTGATATCACAGAGGTCTGAATACTTATTTTTGCACGACTGAGCATTGATGGTATAGATGCTTCTCGTAAGCACCTTTTTCTATCATGAGTGCCCTTCTATACCCTTCTTCTATGCCCTACTATATAGACAACCGGCTGAGCAAGCTGAGCAAGCGCGGCTGATCGCTAAGGTAGAGAAATCCTATCAGCGCCTCAAAGCCGGTGGCCTTTTGGTAGCTGCGGGCAGCGGCCCTGCGATGACGGCCCGACGTGGCGTTACGTCCGCGCCTGAGCACGTCTTTTTCCTCATCGGTTAGATGCGGAATCAGCATATCTACATAGTGAGACTGCTGTTCGGCTTTGACCTGATTCACGACCTGATCGTGATAGTCGCGGATTCTTTGGGCCGGGAGCAGAAGGCGCGATCGCACATATAGCTCAAAAACAGCGTCACCAATGTATGCCAAAGACACTGGAGCCAGCATACCAAGCTGAGCCTTCGAAAGCTTACAAGCTTCTAGCTGAGAAGCAAGCTGCTGACTAATAAAGTGATTAAAGTTTTGGTTAGCGAACGCTACCAGATCAGACTCGCCATGGTTCAATTTCGTACAGTTAAGCTCAATCAGGTCAAGCTCGGCAGGATCTGGTATCTCTCCTGGTATCTCTCCCGGCATCTTTTCTTAAGCTAAGCTACAGCTTTTTGACGTTTTCGAGGGCGGCGTCCACGCTTGGCTGCAAAGATAAAAACTGCTCTAGCCGAACGAGCTTAACCGTTTGCGTGACTCGGGGGTTGCTGACCACCTGAACGCTGCCGCTTTCGCCTTTGGCCTTTTTGACCAGCCGGACGAGCGCACCTAAGCCAGAGCTATCTACAAAATCAATAGTAGACAGATCCAAAATGATATGGGCTGGGCCATCTTCGATGTACTTGTTAAGAACCTTAAGGAAGGTAGGCTCTGAAAAAGCATCTAAAAGCCCAGTGAGGCGAAAGATCTGACATTTTCCCCTCACTTCGCGGGTGCCTCTTAGACTAACGGTTAAGGTAAGCGACTCAGCGATGGGATCCTCCTGGTATGCCTGGCATCAATAACGATATGACGATTAAGTATAAGGCAAGATACTATCGACTGCAAGAAAGACCTAAATTCTTTCCCCAGTCTGACAGCGAGCCAGTACAAAGCCAGGCATATCGTACCCTACTAAAGGTTACTATCTTTCAGTTGAAGCAGATTATCTTGCTCTTTGTTAAGAACTAAGGCCAGATCGGTAGGCAGGCGGCAGATAGCGATCGCAAGCTATGACTGCCGATCTCGCATGGTCTGCACAAAGCTGGCAAATAAATAGTCGGCATCATGAGGGCCAGGGCTGGCTTCGGGATGATACTGCACAGAGAAAACCGGCAGCTGTCTATGCCGAATACCGGCCACCGTTTGATCGTTAAGGTTGAGATGGGTGACTTCGACCTGTGAGTCGTCAATAGAGTCAGCACTGAGGGCAAAGCCATGGTTTTGGCTGGTAATTTCGACCTGCTCGCTCAGGCCGCAAGGCTGGTTGAGCCCTCGATGTCCAAACTTTAGTTTGAACGTTTGAGCGCCTAAAGACAGGCCTAAAATCTGGTGGCCCATGCAGATCCCAAAAGTAGGCAGCTCGCTAGCTAGCAAGTCGCGGGTGAGCTGAGGCGCATCGGTAACAGCCGCTGGATCGCCAGGGCCGTTAGATAGAAAAATACCGTCAGGCTGATAGCTGAGTATTGTTTCAGCAGAAGTGTCGGCAGGTACCACAATAACCTTGCAGCCATAGCTAGCCAGCCGCTTTAGAATATTTCGCTTGATGCCAAAATCAACGGCAACCACCGTCAGTGATGGTTGGGCAGCAGGCTCTATGCCAGAATCCGTAGTACCAGATGCCCCAGAACCAAAAGCCCAGTTGTTATGAGTGGTCTCGCTCCACTCATAGATTTCAGGAGTAGTTACTTCTTTGACCAAGTTAAGCCCTTCCATAGACGGCAAGGTTTGCAGCTGTCTGAGTAGCTCATCGGCATCGAGTACTTCGCTAGAGACGATGCCGTTCATCGAGCCGACGCTGCGAATTTTGCGAGTAAGGGCGCGAGTATCAATGCCATGAATGCTAGGAATGTTGTGAGCGTCCAGGTAGCTCCCGAGCGATTGAGTTGAGCGCCAGCTGCTGGGGCGATCGCACACATTCTTAGCAATCACACCCTTCACGTAGGGCCTAGCCGACTCTTCGTCTTCTGCATTGACCCCAGTGTTGCCCAGCTCAGGATAAGTAAAAATCACCATCTGCCCGCAGTAGCTAGGATCTGTTAAGACTTCCTGATAACCCGTCATCCCCGTATTGAAAACAACCTCACCCATCGTTGTACCCTTCGCACCAAACGACCAGCCCCTATAGGTAGAGCCATCTTCTAAAACGAGCAAAGCCGGTTGGGCGGATGGATCAAACATAATTAAGTTAGGAAAATTGAGTGAAGAGCATTCGTAAAGCAAATGTCAAGCGTGAAAAAAGCTCAAGGCTGGGCTAGAAACACTGAACTTGACAAAACTCTACTCATAATATCCGTAGAAGGCGCGAGCAAGCGATAAAGCAAGTCAGGGAAATTTAATGTTAGGTCAATCCCTAATGTTCTATGGGCCAATCTCAATCCTTCTATCGCTTCATATTATTGACGGGTTTGTCCGGGCTGGTGTGCTGCGCCTGTACAACTGCGGCTGTTAAAGAAACCGACTTAACGGGAGATCTGGCACCTCTGAGCGAATCGCTTGACCCTGAATTCTCTAAAGGCTCCGAATTCTCTAGAGATAAGGCAGCATCCAGTTCCGAAGCACCTGCTACAGCCCAAAGTCAGCAGGCTGCAACCGTAGGCATATCGACCGCCTCAGCAAATTATCGAGAGGGCATCAACTTGGCTTCTAGCGCCTATAGCTTGAGCCAGTCAGCCGTATCACCCGATGACTGGGGACTGATCGCCAGTCGCTGGCAGCGAGCCTCTGAGCAGTTAAAGAAAGTAAGCGTAGAAGATGAGCGCTATAAAACGGCTCAGCAAAAAGCCACTGAGTACGCTCGCAACGCCGACCACGCAAACGCCCAGCTTCAGGCACTACAGCGAGCCGTCAATACACCACCTCCATCCACCCGCCGTCCGGTAGCACCTATTCAAATAGCCGTGAAGCCTGCCAATGAGACGGCTAGAAATAGCAGCGATACGTCTCAAAAAGTGCAGGTGCCTGTTATCCGTCGACTCAATGGAACGCCAGTGGTACAAGTCAAGTTCAATAGCGAACGGAGCTATGAAATGATTTTGGATACGGGGGCGAGCCGTACGCTGATCACGCGCCAGATGGCTGATGAGCTAGGCGTAGTCGCCACAGAAAAAATGGTTGCAGCCACGGCTAGTGAAAGCCAAGTTACGTTTGATATTGGGCAGATGCGTTCAATATCGATCGAAGAAATTACGCTTCGAGATGCGCGAGTGAGCATCGGCGACGCGGTGACTATTGGCCTGTTGGGCAACGATTTTTTGCATGGCTATGACGTAACTATTCGCGCAGACGTCGTTGAGCTAGTCGCTGCTGACTAGGGAAATCGTTTCTACTGATCGCTTCCCCCGAAGGGACTTTGAAGCTCTATTGTGTGCTTGGAACTCTACTATTTTGGCTATTTTGGCCGCAGCCTGTCAGTGCAGTCAGGATGATAGCTGATGCAGTAACTTTACGCATGGACTTCTCGATTCTCTGCTTTAGCGTCTTAACAGCCTTGAGATCTGTGACGACAGCCTAAGCACAAAAGTTTCCACCGAACACAGCTAACTCTAAGTCGTGTATTCTGCATTGATTTTCACGTAGTCATAGCTCAGGTCGCAGCCCCAAGCCGTGCCTTCTCCAGCCCCTTTGCCGACAGCTAGAGTAATTTGAATGGGATGGGCCAAGGCTTCTATTTCAAGCTTTTGGCGGAGAAAAGGCGTTTGAGTTTCGGCGATTAGCAGCTCGTTACTGTGCTCTGTACTACTAAGCAAAATTTTGGACATTGCCAGCGTGCTACGCTCTGATTGCTGGGTGAGGTATGCACTGGCAGCGGCTCTATCAAAAGGCTGTGGGGTACCTTCGCGCATGAGTATAAAGTCGCCTAGGGCGATAGAGAGTTCGTTTGAGTCGAAGGGAATGCCTGCTCGACCGGCAGCACCCGCAATGCGGCCCCAGTTGGGATCGCGACCAAAAATGGCGGACTTGACCAGGGAGGAGCCAGCGACGGTGCGAGCAATTTGTCCAGCGGCGCGATCGCTCATAGCCCCTTTCACGAGCACTTCTATCAAGCAGGTCGCTCCTTCACCGTCGCGAGCGATAGACTTAGCTAGGTGAATACATACTTCTGTGAGCATGGCTTCTAGCTTGTCGGCTTCGGGGCCAGCGGCGGTAATTGCAGGCGTTCGCGATTCGCCGTTGGCCAGCGCCAGCAGGCAGTCATTAGTACTGGTATCGCCATCAACGGTAATTTGATTGAAGCTTTTTTCGGTGGCACGCCTGAGCATGTCCTGCCATAGCTGTGGCGATACGGCAGCATCGCAGGTAACGAAGGCAAGCATAGTGGCCATGTTGGGATGGATCATGCCGGAGCCCTTGGAAATGCCGCCGACGCGGACGGGGCGATCGCCAATCTGAGTTTCTAAGGCAATCGACTTCGTTACCAGATCTGTTGTGACAATAGCGCGGGCGGCTTGATCTGAGCCCTCTGAAGAGAGCGCATCGACCAGGCCAGGAATGCCTGCTTGTAAAACATCTATTTTTAACCGCTGGCCGATCACACCCGTAGAAGCGGTCAGCACTTCGGTAGGGGAAATGCCTAAGGCGGCGGCAAGGGACTGGGCACTGGCGATCGCATCCTGCTTGCCCTGCTCGCCCGTACAGGCATTGGCCTGTCCAGCATTACAAAGAATGGCGCGGGCAGTCGGTTTTTCCTCTAGCAAATCTTGACAGTAATCGACGCAGGCCGCGCGTACCTGGCTGGTGGTGAATACGCCCGCTGCGATCGCATCACAGTCCGACAAAATCAGGGCCAGATCCGGCGTGCCCGAAGGCTTCAAACCTGCCGTAATCCCTGCTGCGCGGAAGCCCTTAGGCGCAGTTATGCCGCCTTCAATCACCTGCCAGTCTGCCATAGTTGCTGCTCTTTTTTAGGTGTGCCGATGCGTAAGCTGATAGCGGATTATATCAATAAGTCGAGAACAGGAGCGTAGCAAGACTATCGCGATCCAAAGACGACGGTTGAAAGCTTTATGATCTTAAGAAGACTATTCTCTTTTTGGTAAGCCCTTGTTTGATCGGCCCTCTTCTCATAAGTATCTGCTGAAATTTTTGGGCATCTCAACCTGCAAATATAGCGTGGTCTTAGCCCTAGCGGGCGGTGGCCTGCTGATGGGATTAGCCCCGGTCAATGCCTGGCCTTTGGCTTGGGTGGCCATGGTTCCCCTGTGGCGAATAGCCTATTATCCACAGATCTCGCTTCGCAGAGCGCTGGGCTATGCAGCGATTTGGGGAGTGGCTTATCACGGCACGGCGCTGTCGTGGATTATGGGATTTCGGCTAGGAATTATGTGGATGGACGTATCCTGGCTCAGCAGCTTGGCGATCGCGCTGTTTGCCTGGGCGTTTATCACGCTTTGGGGCGCTGCCATTGGCATGACCTGGATCGGGCTGATGAGGGCAGTTAACAGATGGCAACCCGTAACCGGTACAGCTCGCGTGCTAGTAGGGACAGCCCTGTGGGGCGCGTTGGAATGGGTATGGAGCAAGGGGCCTTTGTATTGGACGTCCTTGAGCTATACGCAGAGTCCTGATAATTTGCTGGGGTTGCAGCTAGGTCAGCTATCAGGGCCGCTTGTAGTGACAGCAGCGATTGTGGCGGTGAATGGATGCTTGGCTGAGGGTTGGGTAATCTCTCCAGAGATGACAGAGACTGCGCCAACGACTGCACTCAGCCTACAGGCCAGGGAGAGCGGAAGAACCAGGCAGAGAGTAAACAGGGGCCTATTTTTTGGTTTTGGAAAGCGGCGACCTGTGGTTTGTGCAATCGTCCTTTTTTGGGGCCTGCATTTACTGGGGTTTGGACTGTACAGCAGGCCGCTGATAGATAGGCCCGATCAGTCGCTAGCAGTCGGTTTGATTCAGGGCAACATTCCCACTAACGAAAAGATGACGAGTAGGGGCACTCAGGCATCTCGGCAGATTTATTTGAGCGGGTATGAATCGCTGGCTCGTGAGGGGGCTGAGTTAGTGCTAACGCCTGAAGGGGCTATTCCTCAGGAGTGGGATGCTTTTTTGCAGGATCGTGACTTGTTGCAGCGGGCGGTAGTGAAAAACCATGTGCCGCTAATACTGGGGACGTTTGTGCATCAGGAGATCGAAAATAATCGCACCCCGCTGACGCAGAGCTTGCTGACGCTGATGCCTGACGGCAAAATTGCTGGACGCTATAACAAAGTAAAGCTGGTGCCCTTAGGAGAATATCTACCGTTTGAAAATGTGCTCAAGCCACTGAGCGATCGCCTCTCACTTTCCTTAGAAGGCATGGCTCCGGGGAAGTTTGATCAGCTGCTAGAGACGCCTTTTGGCCCGATGGCGGCGGGAATTTGCTACGAGTCGGCTTTTGCAGAGCTGTTTCGACAGCAGGTAGCGCGTGGCGGGCAGGCTATTTTTACGGCTTCTAATAACGATCCTTATTCGCCCCGGCAGATGATGCAGCACCACGCCCAAGACGTGATGCGAGCGGTGGAAACCGATCGGTGGGAAGTACGGGTGACGAATACTGGAATTTCTGGGGTGGTAGATCCTAAGGGGCGATCGCACTGGCTATCAGCCCCGGATGAATATGTCACCCATCTAGAGACTATCTACCGGCGGCACACCCAGACGCCTTATGTCCGCTGGGGCGATTGGCTGACGCCGCTGCTGCTGATAGTAGCTGCGATCGCTACGGCAAGGCAGAAGAGCCAGCAGCAGACCGGACGACAGGTATCTGAATGATAAACTCGGTTCCCTGTCCTACTGTCGAGTTGCAGGCGAGCCGACCCTCGTGCTTTTCAGTAATGATTGTGTAGCTGATAGAAAGTCCCATACCAGTACCTTTGCCTACTGGTTTAGTAGTAAAGAAGGCGTCAAAAATACGCGAGCGAACATCATCTGACATGCCCAAACCCGTATCGGCAACTGCAATTTCTACCCAATCCTTGCCACCGATTTCCTGAGCCTGGGTTCGCACAGTAATTTCCCCTCTTTTGCCATCGCCCCGTTGAATACAGGCATCGTCTATGGCATCAATCGCATTGGATAAAACATTCATGAATACCTGATTGAGCTGGCCAGGATAACATTCCACTTTTTGCAGAGAGCCGTAGTCTCGCACAACCTTAAGCGCTAAACAGTCACCCGCATCTTTAAGACGGTACTGTAAAATTAGCAGCGTGCTTTCGAGCCCCTCATGAATATCAACGCACTTACAGCCAGATTCATCAGAGCGAGAGAAATTACGTAGCGAAAGCACAATCTGACGAATTCGCTGAGTGCCTACTTCCATAGACCCCAAAATTTTAGGCAGATCGCTATAAATAAAGTCTAAATCGGCAGCTTCAATTTCTTGCTGAACTTCGAGAGCAGGCTCTGGATAGTGACGCTGATAGCTCCCAACCACGCCAAGTAGGCTCGTTACGTACTCGCTAATTGGGGCCAAATTGGCATGAATAAAATTAACTGGGTTATTGATTTCATGAGCAACGCCAGCGACGAGCTGACCTAAGCTAGACATTTTTTCGCTCTGCACCATTTGCACTTGTGCCTGCTGTAGCTCCTGCAAGGTTTGCTCCAGGGTGGCTGCCTTTTGCTGAAGCGCAGCCTCAGACACTTGCAGATCTTGATGATTCACTTCTAGCTGCCGCTTGGCCTGACGCAGCCCCTTCTCAGCAGCTTTTTGGCGGTGAATATGTTGATTGATGATGAAGAGCAGTCCTGTCCAGGCAATGAGCATGGCCCAAAAGCTCACCATGCTAAAAACGGCGGATAGGAACAGACCTTCTCCGTACCTCTTTAAATTCTCCCCAACCTTTTGACTTAAAACCTTAGACCACCGCCGCAGGCCAATGGCGTAGATCTCTTTTTGAACTTTGTACTCCTCGCTAAACAACAGGGCTAATGCCGCTTGTGGCTTTTGCTGACGCACCAGCTTGAAGGATTCGTACTCCATCTCAACGAGCCGAATGTTAGCCTTGGTGATCGGATCGAGCTGAAGGTCATAGTCTTTAGTATTGAGTTCAATAACGCGATCAATGGCGTCAGTTAGCAGGGGCTCGAATGCATAATAGCGCTCTTCCCAAGCCGAGCTTCCAGTGGCTGCGGCCATCCGGGCAGACATGGTTAGCACTTCGTCGTAGTAGCCAATTTTGTCGCCTAGCCGCTGAAGCTGAAAATCGTTAGTGACGACAAGCTCAAAGCCCTGAGAGATTTTAGCGGTGTTAAAGCTACCGATAGCCACAAATACAAGGCTGATCATAACGGCAATAGTTAACATAGGCATCAAAAAGTCATTGGGAAGCTTTTTGAGCCTGGTAAGAGAGAAATTCATAGATACTAAAAAACCAAAACCTACAGCTAGTTCAGCGTTTTCTTGCTGGTACATGAAGCTGTCATGACTATCGGAGAATTCCCGAATTTAGACAAGTAGGTTACAGAATTGAAGTTGGCCCCAACTGCGAATTTGTGCAGAGGTTTAGCTGGCGAGCAAACACTCGTCAACATCGGCTGCACTCATGGGCTCAGCGAGCCAAAAGCCTTGACCCAAAGGGCAGCCTAATTCCAGCAGCAGCGCCATCTGCTGCTGGGTTTCAATCCCTTCAGCGATTACCCTCATCTGAGCACTGCGCCCTAAGTCAATAATGGTTTTAACAATGTCTGCACTGTCAGCAGAGGTGAGTTCTTTAACAAAGGTTCGGTCTATTTTTAGGGCGCTGATATTGAGCTGATGTAGCCGACTCAAGGAAGAATGGCCCTGGCCAAAGTCATCCACGCACAGTCCTATTCCTAGCTCCTTCAGGCTTTGTAAAAAGCTCATAACAGCAGGGTCGCTGCTGAGCAAAATCTGCTCTTTTATTTCTGTTTGGACAGCGCCTAGCGGCAAATGATATTCAGCGATCGCTGTTTGCCACTGGGGCAGCAGCTCCATGTACATCATTTGCGGCAAAGATAGGTTGAGGTGAATAAGGAGTCCAGGGCAGCTAGGGTGCGATCGCCACTGTTTGAGCTTTTGACAGGCGGTGTGAATGGTTTGCCAGCAAAGCTGACGAACGATGCCAATTTCTTCGGCGATCGCAATAAATTCCTCAGCATTCAAGCAGCCGCGCTCTGGATGATGCCAGCGCAAGAGCACCTCGAATCCAGACAGCTGGCCAGATCCTAAGTTGAAGATAGGCTGATAATAAAGCTGAAACTGGTCTTTAAACAGTGCCTGACGGAGTTCATCTTCTAGCGATCGCCTAGCCTGGTTGCCACTTTGAATGGCAGCGTCGAATACGACAAAGTTTTGCTCTACTGGCGATCGCTCATCCTGGATAAAAATAGGTGACTTGAACGGCTTCAACGACTTTCTGAAGGCCTGTTTGTTTTGCTTTAGCCGCGACTGAAGCCTGAATTGAGCCTGCTGTTTGGCCTGGGTTTTAGCCTGGTACATAGCGAGGTCAGCATCCCTAAGCGCTGCATCAGGGTGGCGATAGCCATGGCTGCTAAACGTAATGCCGATGCTAGCGCCAATAGAAATTTGCTGCTGATCAATGACCAGAGGACATTGGATTTGCCGTTGCAGCTTTTGAACGACTACGATAGCGTGCTCTTCGCTGGGAATGTCGTCTAGCAATACTGCAAACTCGTCGCCACCCAAACGCGCTACCAAATCGCTTTTTCGCAGCAGCCGCTTAATTTGACCCGCGACATGCTGAAGCAGCTGATCGCCGACCGCATGGCCCAAGATGTCATTGACTGGCTTGAAGTTGTCGAGATCAATGAATAGAACCGCGTAGAGGTGCTTAGGCTGACGGCTGGTGAGCTGCACAGACTGGTCTAGTCGCTGTAAAAAATAGCTGCGGTTAGGCAAGCCGGTCAGCGGATCGTGAAGTGAGCTATGACGCAGCGCAATCTCCCGCCTGCGCAGTCTGCTTTGAGCTTTAAGCAAACTATTTAAAGCTGAGGTCAGGCTAGCGGTTCGTTCATTTACACGCTGCTCTAAGTGCTCATTGGATAACTTGAGCTGATTAGCCTGGAAGCTAAGCTCCATCTGAGCGACAACCTGGCGGCTTAGAACCTGAAGGCTCTGTATCTGATTAGCAGTGAGCTGACGAGGCTGATAGTCGATAACACATAAAGAGCCGAGAGCGTAGCCGTCAGACGTCAATAATGGAGCGCCCGCATAAAAGCGAATACGCGGCTCTCCAGCAACCAGCGGGTTTTGCGCAAAGCGTGCATCTCGGTAGGCGTCTTCAACGACAAGGACATCTGGCTGCCGTATCGTCCAGTCACAAAAGGCAATCTCGCGCGGCGTTTCGCTGACATCTAGTCCCAACCTGGCTTTGAACCACTGGCGATCGCCGTCAATTAAACTCACTAAGGCTGTGGGCGTCCGGCAAATATGAGCGGCTAACGTGGCAATGTCGTCGTAGGCCGGGTCAGGAAGCGTATCTAAAATGTTATAGCCCTGAAGCTTTGCCAAGCGCAGGGTTTCTTTTGCTGGCCAGGAGTCTGATGTCATATTGAAGTTAGTGGCTGGCTCATCAACAAGCTTTAGACAATAAAATCCATCGTCATCTAGCGTTATGCTAACGGCGCAGCTACCGGGTTGGGTGAAATAAGGTCACCTAAGTGAAAATATTTAGGTATTTTTATAGCGCCTAAGCTAAGAATAGACCAAATCCGGCCTGTTTTCAGCAGTACAAGCCACTGACTATGAACAGGCGGCGTCTGTGCCAAGCCAGTCTAGCACTCGGTTCCAGGCCCACCACCGGTCGGAATCTTGACATTCATCCTGGCAGCTGACGCTGCTAATGTATCCGACATGTCCGCCCTGCTGAGTCAGCATTAAGTCAACCGCCGAGTTAGCGGCGCAAACGTCTTCAATATCTTCAATGAGCGTAGGGTCGAATAGCGGATCGTCGGCGGCGTAGAGAATCAGCGTGGGCTTTTTGAGCTTGGGTAGGAGATAGAGGCCGCTAGTAATCGTGTAGTACTCTTCTACGGAGCTAAGGCCTAGCCGAGGAACAACCATTTCGCGATCAAAGCTCCAGATGCTGTGTACCCGCTGGATGGCGGCAGGATCGAAGGCGCTAGGATGATCTGCTTGAAGCTGGTACAGAAGCTTTTTGAGATTACGGGTGATGGCTTTTTCAAGATATTTTCCGAGTGGGGCGTGGGTGAGGTACTGGAGACTTCGCAATGACTCCAGCGCCGGACAAATCACCGCGCACCCACCCACATCATCCAGCGTCAGCCCCAAATCTGGCCCCCACTCGGCGACAGACTGAGCCGACTTTAC
>JBGTGK010000124.1:0-3418 GCA_041746795.1 Phormidesmis sp. | reverse complement strand
CGGCGCATCATTACGGCCACTCGTAAAAATCAACGGCGCTCGCTTGGCATGCCACAGGGTGCCCGCTATTTCCGCTCGCACCGGATTCTGCTGTTCACCGCGACCCAGCACAATAATCGCATCTGCCTTTTCGCCCACGTCCGCTGGAAGAAACCCTACTAGCAGCTGAGTACCTAGCCAGCTAGCAACGGGCGAAATAACGGCTAAGTAGCCAACTAGCAGGACGATCCCCAGCACAGCTACCGGTTTTTTCCAACGCCTTCGTTTAAGCACCCAGGGCAGGCTAGCTAAAGCTACCAAGATGGTTGCCAAAATTAGCGGATGAAAAAGCGCCGGTAGCAGCATTTTACCCACAACTGTCGATAGTCGAGTGTGCGATACCTGCTGGCACAGCGAATCATTCAACATGATCGAGCTCTCAAATTTAACGCGACCTTAAAGGTACACGAGCCCCATCAGTTGTGCCATATCCCCGAATACTTTTGCACAGCTAAGCAGAGGCTAAGTAAGGACTAAGCCATTCCTACCAGCTGCTCGCTCAGCTCCCATAGTCGGCTGGCCTTATTTTCATCCGCCGCTTCGTTAGAAACTTCCTGGCAAAACGCCTCCCGGTTCTCATCTTGGCGGTTGCCCCAGCTCCAGTACACGCCCGACTTATTGAAGCCTTCATCAGCCACAACTTGAGCCACGCGTTTCCCCGACTCTGCTTCGCTGACGTAGCCACCCGTAATATTCTTTTGAAAGAAAGGAAAAATGACTTGAAACAGCTTGGGCGCATCTCTAAACAAGTCTGACTCAGCTACGCAGCCTGGATACAGCGCGTTAAAGATAATGCCTGTGTCTTTGTGATAGCGGCGGTGCAGCTCTAGCATGGTGAGCATATTGCACAGCTTGCTGTCTTTATAAGCTTTACCCGGCTTAAACTTTTTACCATCAATCATCGCAATCGGTGACTTAAAGCCCAGCTCCATGCCCTTTAGCTCGCCAAGATCGGGCGGCGCTGGAATCGGAATTTTGCCGCCTAGCTCCTTAGGATTCGCAGTCACGGTGCCCAGCGTCACCAGCCGAGGCTCTGGGTGGGAAGCCTTTTTCATGTCTTCTAGCAGCAAATTGCACAGCAAAAAGTGGCCCAGGTGATTAGTGGCTACGCTAATTTCATAGCCGTCTTCACTACGCTCTGGAGATTTGAGTTGGGGTTTATAAATAGCCGCGTTAACCACCAACGCATCTAAAGACCGGCCCGTTGCTCGAAACGCTTCTACAAACTGGCGGACGCTCTCTAAAGAAGCTAAGTCGAGCTTAATAACGGTGTGGTTTTCAGGCACAATACCCTGTTCTTTGGCGACCCGCTCAGCTTTGGGAATATTGCGGCAGGCCATAATCACATGCCAGCCTTTTTCGGCAAGCGCTTTGGCGGCATACAGGCCAACACCCGAAGAGGCTCCGGTGATAATAACGTTGCGGTTCTGCTGTTCCATAGGGCATTAAACGGGTGCATTAAAAAATTGATGAGTCCCATTGATGGGTAATGGACTTATTAGCTACTAGTCATGCTGACATATTGTTGCGCCTTAGCAACTAAGCTTTATTTTTTGCAAAGTAAGTAGCTACTTAGCTAAGCGCTTCACTCAAAGCTTGAGCGGTGCCACCTGATTTGCAAACCAGTGCGTTGTCGTGAGTGCGCCCGTTTCCAGCTTTTCGGCTAGTCGCTCTTCGATCGCTATGAAAAAGACTGATACCAGCTAACCCATTTTTCGTCGGTCGATTCTTGCATAAGCCCGCTCTGCTTTTTGATTGATAATTTTGGATGGTGGACTTTATCCTGACAGATTAGGTTCGGTGATCGCAGGCCAGCTCTCATAGCTACGCCGTACCCAGTCCATCCCTACCTTGTTATTGAGCTTTATTTTCTGCGGCTGATCCTGATAAAGCTTGATCGAGATATCAGCATTTTGCTCAATTACTGTGCCAACCAGAGCCAGGAAAGAGCTTTTTATTAACCAGAACACAGGAAACCTTAACTGAGCAAACAAAAGAACATAGGTATAAGTACGCTCAGATGATTCAAGAATATTAGTCAATTTTTCAAAAGTGCCGATAAAACTTGTATGGTTACCGCCTCGGTTCTTACTACTTTCCCAATCGCATCAAGTCTCTATACAATAGTTGCAGCACAGTAGTCAGTCACAGCAGCTCGCGGTAACGCCCCATGGAATTGAAGATGAATCTGAAGCGTCCAATTTTAGTCGGTGGTTTAGGCTTGTCAGCAAGCTTATGGCTGCTGAGCACGGTAGGAAGCTCGCCGCTGGGTCATGCCGTGGCGGATGGGCCTGGACTGCTGGGCGCGATCGCCATAGGCTCAAGCATCTGGTGGCTCAGAAAAAGCACGACTGCCGCTGTTACCGTCGAGTCACCGCTAGCGTTAGGGCCAGTCGATAGAACTGCCGTTGAGGCTGCGATCGCCCAAGTCGAAACCTGCTTAGAAACTCTCACAGCAGAACTCCCAGCCAATGCCGCTAAAGCTCAGTCCGTTCGGCTGCAAATAGATCAGCAGCGAGCCTCTATGGCTGAAGTGTTGGCCAATATTGAGCGCAAAACGCTGAAGCTAGCCGTTGTTGGCAATAAGTCAGTCGGCAAAACGGCGTTAGTTTCTCAGCTTAAGGAGAGCTGGCAGTCTGACCAAGTGATGGCGATCGCAGAAGTCGATGGTGAATCGTCCTTGCCGCCGATTGATACAGATCTGACTCTTTTCGTTGCTGCCGCCGACCTCACTCAGTCCGAGCTACAGCGCATTCAGTCCCTGTTAAAAGCGGGCTACCGGATGCAAATCGCTCTCAACAAGCAAGATCAGCTTGCGCCCTTAGACCGGCAGTCAGTGATGGCGCAAATTCAGACGCGGGTAGAAGATTTGGACATTGGGGTGAGTGCGATCGCCGCTCAGCCAAACCCGATAAAGGTTCGTCGCCATCAGGAAGACGGCACCTTTGAAGAGTTTACCGAACAGCCCGCGCCTCAGCTTGAAAAGCTCACCGAACGTTTGAGCTACTTAGTTGAAAAAGAGACTTCCGCGCTAGTGCTTACGACTGCGCTGAGGCAGGCTAAGGCGTTGCAGACTAATACTCAAGAACTGTTGAATGGACAGCGGCGATCACGTGCTATGCCCATTGTCGAACAAATGCAGTGGATTGCAGCCACTAGCGCATTTGCCAGCCCTTTACCTAGCCTCGACTTACTCGCGGCTACCGCCATCAACGGCCAAATGATTGTTGACCTGGGCGCGGTATACGGCCAAAAATTTTCTATGGAGCAGGCCAAAACTGCCGCAGGTACGCTAGCAGAACTGCTGGTAAAGCTGGGCCTAGTGGAACTCTCTACTCAAGCGCTCGGTAGCTTACTCAAAGCTCACGCGGCGACCTAT
>JBGTGK010000123.1:0-4141 GCA_041746795.1 Phormidesmis sp. | reverse complement strand
TCGTTGTCGAATTCGGTACCCCGGAGAGCCGGAATCCGCTCAATGGCGTTGAGCTGCTTGACCTCTGCCAGGGTAAAGTCTTCGGCGTACCAGCCTCCGACTAAGCGACCATCTAGCTCCTTTACCGTCAGGCGATCGGCGAACTCAGGCCGCAGGTAGACATCGGTGCTGGTGTTGGTGTTATTGATCACCGGCTCGCCGTTGGCATCGCGCTGAATGGTGCCGTCGGGGTTGAGGGCAACCACCGCCAGCATCGGTTCGTGGCGAGCTATCAGCACGCCGTCTTGGGTGACAACCAGGTCAGGCTCGATGAAGTCTGCGCCCTGGGCGATCGCCAACTTATAAGCTTCCAGCGTGTGCTCAGGCCGCAGGCCCGAGGCCCCCCGGTGGCCGATCACGATGGGAGCATCGCCCGTCAGCGTATCGAACTCTGTAGTGGCAAGCACTTCAGGGTTTTGGGGAGCGCGAACGAAGTCGCTGGTGATTTGGTCGCGCACCAGGTCGCCCGTGCCGGGGAAGTCGGTGAAGTAGCCATCTACACCCAGGTTGATGAACTGCTCAAACTCCTTATTGGGGTTGCCCTTCTTAGTGGTGCTGTCCTGGTAGTCAGAGGCCAAAAATCGCTCTTCGTTGCGGAAGGTGTAGGCATGGACAAACAGCCCCGCATCGTGGGCATCGGGAATCAGCGTAGAGGGAGCCGTGGTCGTTTTATCGGCATCGTTGACGGCGCCATCGCCATTCACATCGTCAGCCGCACCGTCTCCGTCAGCATCTACACCCTCGACGGACACAATCATGCGCTTCCAGGGGCCAATGCCGTCGGCATACTCAGCAATTTCGGCCAGTCCTTCAACCGTTTGCAGGTCGCCGTAGGTGCGGGTGTCGCCGTTCACCGTGAAGTCGTAAGGACGGGCATACTCATCTTGATAAATGAGGGAACCATCCAGGGCCACGTCAAAGGCATCCAGCAGCTGCACCAGGGGAATGTCGGTCTTGGTGTTCAGATCCTTTAGGTTAGAGACCTCAAAGGATTGGATAAACACGCGGCTGGGGTCGGTAAAGCCCGTGGCTTCTAGGGTCGCCAGCAGAGGCTCTTCCAGCGACAGACCGAGACCGTCGTGGTAGGTGGGGTGCTTGGTTTCGGGGTAGATGCCGATTTTCTTGCCGGTGTCTAGCTCGGCCTGCTTGACTAGGTTGATCACCTCTTCAAAGGTCGGAATCTGGAACACGCCATCGAAGGCATCGGTACGGTAGGCCTGGGGCATGATCGCCCGCAGGGTCTTGATTTCCG
The DNA here is from genome assembly GCA_041746795.1 of Phormidesmis sp. Lineage (GTDB taxonomy): Bacteria > Cyanobacteriota > Cyanobacteriia > Phormidesmidales > Phormidesmidaceae > Phormidesmis. Next base: position 2,850 of record JBGTGK010000123.1, on the reverse strand, counting down.
CCAGGGTGAAGTCAGAGGCGAAGAATTCGTCTTCGTAGGTGACGTCATCAATCACGCCCGTGCGCTTGCGAACGGCAAATTCGGGACGGCTAGCGACATCGGTGGTGTCTCCCAGAATCGGTTCGTGGCGAGCGATCAACACGCCGTCTTTGGTGGCTACTAGGTCAGGCTCAATGAAGTCAGCACCGCGGGCGATCGCCAAACTGTACGCTTCTAGCGTGTGCTCTGGCAATTCACCACTGGCACCCCGGTGGCCGATCACCAACGGCTCTTGGCCGTTGAGGGTGTTCAGAGTGTTGATGTTCGGGGTGGCGATGGGCGCATCTAGCAGCACACCGTTGGCGTCAAAATGCAGAATGTAGGGGCCAAACTCTTCGCCAATCCAGATATCGCCGTTGGCATCGATCACAAACGACTCTACGTCAAAGTCAGCGCCTGTGAGCAAGCGCTCTGCCGTACCCTCGTTCACAATGCCAAAGGGCACGAGGTTGTTGGGGTCGCTCAGCTGCACAAAGTCCTGAATCTCAACACTGCCGTCGCCCGCCTCAGCCCCGACAAAGCTAGGCTCAACCTGATAGAGTCGCAGCAGGTAGTCAGCGCTGTTGCCTTTGGTCCCAAAGCCATTGTCAGATAAAAACCAGAAGGTAGACCCATCGCTATCGGGGGCAAACTGCACGCCGCTAAAGCCTTGAATGGGTTGCCCATCAAAAGGGCCAGTGCGGCCAGGGCCAGAAATAGGCGCGCCGCTGCCGTTATCTGCACCGGCATCGGGGCCTTCAGCAAAGGTATCGGCGGGCAGTGAGGCAAAGCCAGTCAACTCTGCTGCTTGTGTTGGCTCAAAAGGATTCATAACCCCAATATTCTCCAAATGATTTGGTTAGGCACATTTAATAGACAACAAATTGATAACAAAAACGTCCTGTCAGATCCCGAGTCTGACAGGACGTTTTTCATCTAATCGACAGGGGAAATAATCCCACGAAAGGAATAAGCCAGGATTAAGTTTAGGGTTGTTATTGGTTAACGTTTCGTTGTTGAAACTTAAGCTTGAGCGATCAAAAAAGACTTTAGCCTTTGGTTAAAAGCTGCTATTGAATATCTACTTAAGTCGAAACTATGGGTAGGTTGTTCCACCTAAATACCTATCCGAGATCTCACCAAGACCGGCCCAGTGAGACGAGTTTGCGTCCTGGGCATGGATGTTTTTTTAGTTTAAATATTCTTAAACCTGAAACTGGGAGATAGAGCCGATATCTCTTAAGACTCCGCTCAGAAAATCTCTCTTAAGATAGAGGTGAAACAAGATTAAAACCAAAGTTAGTTAGCTGCTGTAAGCTAAAACTGCATTAAGAATGCAACATAGATTCTGTCGAAGAAAAATATGTCACCAGAAGTCTTTGATAAACACATGGGTCAACCACCTAGAAGGGCTCGGTAGAATTCTAGATCTGTGTTTCACGGCAAAATATTGAAGAGTCCCGATACTCCTCTCTGCTCATGATTTTCTAACCCTGGCAGCGGCATTCGCGATTCCATTCAGGTGCTGAAGGTTAGTCTAAAGACAGTGGTTGAGGAATTAGAAAAACATCGGCATCTGGAGCTATTTACGTAGGCTGTGTTAGAGCAGACGCCAACGCCTCTTACCCCAGCCATAATTCGTGCGGGTGGAGGAAGCGGAAATGGATGAGACGTGGAGCTTTGTGCTATCAAACGGTTGGCGCGCAAAACCATTTGCTTCTCAAAATCTATCCTGATGCATGACACGGTGATTGGGCTGTTCATCGACCGCTATGAATTCGGTCGGTGTAGATAATTTGCTGGTTTCAATAGTGGCTAGCCGCTTCAGAATTGGTCTTGTCAGCATACTAGCCACTGTTCACCGGCTTCGTAGCGCTTCATCCTATTGAGGACAATAGCCTCGATTACTTTAAAGCATAGATCACTGCTATCAGGTTCTGGCATTGCTCTTGAGGCATCGACAAGTCTTCAAATAGGTCATGTAGGAAGGTCATGTAAGAACCTATGTAGCGGCTTCTGGGCTAGCTCAAGGCGCTGATGGCAGCCGTTGCGAGTAGGGCGCTAATTAGGTAGAAGACGCCGACGACCTGAAGTTCTGACCAGCCAGACAGCTCAAAGTGGTGGTGCAAAGGAGCCATTTTGAAAAGGCGTTTGCCTTTGCCATCGGGGCCTTTGGTCGCTTTGTAGTAGCCCACTTGTAGAATCACCGAAAGCGTTTCGGCGAAAAATAACAGCGTGACGATCAATAGGCCAAATAGATTGCCGCTGAGGATGCCGACAGCAGCTAAGGCGCCGCCCAAGGCTAAAGAGCCGGTATCGCCCATGAAGACCTTAGCCGGATTGCGGTTGTGAGCCAAAAACCCTAGGCAACCGCCGCTTAGTGCGGCACAAAAAATGGCTAGATCAGGGTGAGTACCGGCTACTAAAGCGCCTAGCCCGAGGAGCGCTATTGCCCCCGCTCCCCCCATTAATCCATCAACCCCATCTGTCAGATTCGTGGCGTTGCTCTCGGCGACCAGCACAAAGCTAGCTAACGGCCAAAACAGCATTCCTAGCGATAGGGTAATGCCAAAAGGCATTGCAATTGAGGTGATATCAATATTTTGAGTAAACTGAGTAGCCTGAGCGGTCATTACCCACAGGCAAAAGGCCAGTGCAAACCCAATTTGCAGCGTTAGCTTCAGCTGGGGCGAAATGCCTTTGTTAGAGCGGCGGCGCATCACCTGCCAATCGTCTAGCCAGCCAATGCCCGCGTAGGCCAATGTCAGCAAACTCACCGCGACTGCGGGCTGCGAAAAACCCGTCCACAGTAGCGCTACTCCAATCGCGGTC
>JBGTGK010000122.1:0-5697 GCA_041746795.1 Phormidesmis sp. | reverse complement strand
CAGGGCTGCAACCATGATTGCTTTTGCGGTTGCTAACGGCGGCAGTCGCCAAATCCGGATTTCAGAAATTCTCCCAGATTTGTCCATGTCGCTTGTAGAAGAGGCGCTGCGTCGTAGCGCAACTGAAAAAGGAAAGGATGTCAATCGTTGGCTATTACAGCAGTTTAGCTAGATACGAGATTTGTAAGCAGGCTGTACTAATCTTCAAGCACAGTCCCCGTCACACAAGCGCCCGTCAAATTGGCCCCTGTTGTAGTCGCTCCATGCAAGTCGGCGCACAGCAGGTTAGCACGAGCCAAAGAAGCCCCTGTAAAATTGGCTTCCTGCAAATTGGCCTCTTCTAAGTTAGCTTCGGTGAGCGTTGCGCCCTGCAAATCTGCCCGTGAAAGGTCGCTGCCGCGAAGATTACTGTCGCTGAGGTTCGCCCCGCGCAGGTCAGCCCCGCGCAGGTCAGCATCCTTCAAATTAGTGTTCATGAGGGTAGCGCCGCTGAGAAAGGCTCCTGTGAGGCTCGCGCCCGTGAGCTTTGCGCCCATAAGATTCGCCCCGCGTAAGTTTGCCCCGCGTAGGTCAGCGCCTGTCAGATCGCACTGCATCAGATTTGCGCCCCACAGATTCGCCCGTAAATCTGCGCCAGCTAGATTCGCGCCGACTAAATTACTGCCTTCTAGGTGAGTACGGTTCAGGTTGGCTCGGCTCAAATCACAGCCTGATAGCGTTGCGCCAGCTAGCTGCGCACCCGAAAGGTCGCCGCCCGCTAAATCGGTGTCTTCTAGCCTGGCACCCGCAAGTTTTTTCAGCTTACCTGTACGAACAGCTTCAATGTCAATCGATTCACTCATCTAAATTCATCTAAATACAGCTAGTAGGTTGGAGCATTGACTCAATTTTGTTAGGAGCAATTTTAAGCAGGCTCAGAGACCGTTAGCTCCGGCCACACCTCAGCCACTTCAGGATTTAGCAGGCCTGTCCCGAGCGTCATTTTCATGGGAATCGTCGGTAGGCTAAGACCTTGCTGTAATCCAGTCACTAAAAAGCCCAGCACTTCTATAAGCTTAGGATCCCAAAGGTCGCCTGCTTCAGCTTTGCAGGCGGCGAAGGCATCGGTGATATGCTGCCATTCGTTTTCATCAGGGGCAGGCGTTGACATTTCTTTGTCAGGCCGTTCAGAAGGGCGATTGGAAAGAACGTTGGCGTCATGGCGACGGCGAGCACCCTCCTGTTGGAAGTGAGCAACTAGGCCCAGGATTCGAGATTCTACCGGTATGGCATCGCCTTTTAACCCGGCGGGCTGGCCGCTGCCGTCCCAGGCTTCGTGCTGGTGAGCGATAATTCGCGCGATCGCTCTCAACCTCGGCAGTATTCTCAGCGTCTGCGCACCGGGATGCAGCGGGCAGCTGTCACCTTCCTGCTGGGATTCATCCACGTCAAACTGGGCAGGCGCGATTCTATGGAGCAAGCTAGCAAGCCGCAGCCGCTGCATCTGCCACACGGGCAAATCTAAAAACTGGCCGATCATTTCTGAGAGGGAAGCGACTTCTGCGGCTGCCAGCGGATTGGTGGGGTCGGCTAAGTCGGCTAGCTGTGCCATTCTTAGATACGCTTGCAGCTCGTTAGAGACCAGGTTTTGGCTGAGGGCACCGGCAAACTGGAAGGTTTCGGTTTGTTCTATCTGGCGATCGCCCCCCTGCAAGTACTCCACCACACGCATGACCACGTTACCCACCTCATCCGTTTTCGTGGCGGCTTCAGCGTCTATTTTGGCCAGCCTAGTTTCCAAATCAGCTTGAACGTCTGGAGCGTACCTGCCGACATGATCGGCTGTGATGGCAATCGTTTCGCTCACCAGCGCCGGGTCAAACGTCCAAAACCCGTAGAACTTACGCTCTAAGTCATTCTTAGGTGGCCCGTTAGGCCCATACTCTTCGTCGGTCAGCTCCTGGCACAGCACCATGGCGCTGTAGGTAGAGCCCATAATCATCAAATGCCACTCTTGCGACACCGGATCGTCTTTATCAATATCCACCAGCGTGACGTTCTCACGGCTACCTGTAGGGTGCTCTCTAAACCCAGCCCCCTGTGCAGCTAAAATCACCACGCGCTCGGCAGTCTCGGCGATGTCACTGTAGCGATCGGCTTCTTGCAGGTACCACTTTCCCTCTTGAAAGGCAGTTACCACCAGTGGCGACGTCTTTGTCGCCAGGATGGCGTCCTCTAGAGCGTGACAAAGCGCCACCAAGGTATTTTTGTAGTACACCCCAAAGTTTAGAGGGGTTCGTCCAGAATCTTGTTCACCTTTATCCGACGAGCTGTCGCGATCGCGACTCTGCATGAGTCTTTGAAGAATTGAACCCGCCAACATGCTTTTTCGAGAAAATTACTAAGGTGAATATTAAAAAAACTTTCTTTTATGATACCCCAGCCAAGGTGCCCGAAGGGCTTTCAACACGGCTCTTAACAGGCGCACTCAAGGCTTCTTTCAAAAGTGACTTGCCCAATCGTCGCTCTAAAATTGCCATCACCGTGCGACCAAAATCATTGGGGTTCTCGCGCATTGCTTGCAGGCATACGTCACCGAAGAAAGCCCCTAGCTTGCCTGGGTTCCACAGCAGTTTCAGCGCTACCCAGGGGAGATAAATTGCCAACGGATTGTAGCCTTTTTTAAGAATGTTGTTTTCAAAGGCATACTCTTCGAGGTGGGTATGCGGCTGCAAGCCAATGAAAAAGATAGCGGGCTCTACCTTATCTACGCCAAAAATGTTTTCTAGCTCGCGATGGTAAGCCACCGTTTGCCGAATGGTTTCATCGCGCTCGTCAATCACATTAAACGAGTAGTTCACCGAAACGTAGTCATTAAAGCCTGCTGCTACCAAGTCGCGGCAGTTTTGCAGGACAGTTTTGAGGTTGTAGCCCATCCGCATTTTGCGTACTAGCTCCTGAGATCCGCTGGTGATGCCGATTTCAAAGTAGTTCATGCCCGTTGCAACCATCAGCTCACACAGACGAGGGGTGAGATTGTCGGCGCGAATGTAAGCCGCCCAGTTGATGTCGGTCATGCCAGAGGCCTGAATTTTCTCTAGCAGCTCAATGGCGTCGTCAATGTAGCGCTTAGCCGGAATGAACTGCGCGTCGGTGAACCAAAACCGGCGAATGCCTCGGTCGTATAGCTGGCGCATTTCTTTAACAACTTCGTCTGCCGGGTTGATGCGCACCTGCTTGCCTTCTACCACGGTGTAAATGCAGTAGCAGCAGTTGTGAGGGCAACCGCGCTTAGTTTGCACCCCAATATAAAAGTCTTGCTCTTGCAAATAGAACTGAAACTCGGGCCACATTGCCTCAATGTAGTCATAGTTGCAGGCGGATTTTTCAACCGGGGTAGGCTGCTCGTGGATCAGGCGATTTCTCGGCTCCTCACCCACCACATAGCAGCGTTCATTTGCAAAGTCTTCGCCTCGAATGAGCTTCTCTAGCAGGGTCTCGCCCTCGCCCACCGAAACAATGGCACCTGTCGGCAGCATCTGTGGCATTTGCTCATAAAACACGCTAACTGCGCCGCCCCCGACGACGACTTTTGCGTCGGGCTGGTGACGTTTGGCTCGCTTAAGTCCTCGCTTCACTAGCTTTTCATTCCGGCGTAGCTCAGCTAGGTAGGTCGCGGTCATTCGGGCTCCACCAATGGCCCCTCTCATCCTGACGAGCGGGTTAGGAGCGTAGGCGAATTCAAATGCGTTTTGCAGTGGGTTACCGCCCCTGCCGCCTACCGGGGCGTAAATTTGAATGTCACGCCAGGAGAAAACTAGCAGCGTGGGCTTAAAGCTGTCGATGCGGTCATCAAGTACAGCGTTGAAGTCTAACGGTGGCACTGTGCCCATGTCAAAGATCTGCTGCTTTACTTCTGGAAACAGCTTATGGACATGATCTGCCAAGTAGACGACCCCAATTGGGAAAATGGGATTGCACGGTAGGCGGACGTAAAGAATGCGTTGGCGCAACCTCTCTTGCAAAGAATCATTCATAGCAGCAGACATGGCACTCAACTGGGTCACTCAGTTTTTTCATATATCTTTACGATAGCACCGTGACCCTAATCGCGTAGGCGCTCTAGCAGAAATTTTGATATATACCTCAATAGATAGACTGGATATACTATTTTCAAAAAAAAGTTTGATTACGTTCAGTAATGTTTTGTGACTCTCCACTTGGGCACCTAAGATCTCTCACTTTTGAGATAAAAGATGCCAGTGCCGATGCGCCGCGATGTGCTAAAGCATCCTTGTAGCCTTATGTCTAGCGCTGGTATAGCTGAGCTTATCCAAACGTTTGCAAAATCGAAATCATTAGGTTTCATCACCTGGGGGGATCGCAATCAGCGGCTTGGTAGTCGTTTTTACAGTTGCTGAAATTTTCAGGTGTTAGCTTTTGTGAGTATGAAGTATGCCATTCGTTTCTCTCATTAATAAACCTTTTCAACCATGGCCCAAATTATTGATCCCTTGCCTTCTGATGACGCCGATGATGCCTCTGGCACGCTTTTGTGTTGCTACGTCAATGCCACCAGCAAAATCCAGATAGCGCGTGTATCAAATGTGCCGAACTGGTACTTTGAGCGGGTGGTTTTTCCAGGACAGCGACGTTTGTTTGAAGCGGTGCCAACGGCTCTGTTAGAAATTCACACTGGCATGATGGCCAGTGCTATTTTATCAGACACGATTCCCTGTGAGCGTCTGAGGGTAGAGGCGGATGATAATTTGGACGCGACGACCGCTAGCCGTCTAGCGGCAGAAGCAGCAGCAGCCTCTGCCGCTAGTGCCTCCTCAGCTGTCAGTACATCCTCAGCCACTCCAGCCGCTTCAAAGGATGTATCAGCGAAGCTTACGAGCGCGATCGCCGATTAGCATTATTTTCTCCACTGAAGCCCCGTAGCGATCGCCCCAGTAGCTACGGGGCTTTGCCTTGCTTAGGACTCAGCTGTAGCTTACCTATGGCCGAACTGTAGCTAAGACTGCTAATAATCGCTTGCACAGAGGAAAGCGGGCGTTAAAAATGTTATGCCTTTATGAATGCGTTTTTAAAAGGGACAAGACCTATGGATCTTCCATCCTTTATTTGGCTGTGGCGAATTGCGGCCTGGTCTATGGGGCTGTCGCTGACGGTCTTTGGCTTTTTGGCGCTCAGCGGTGGCGCTTTGTTTTATTCTCGTCAGCGATCACAGACTGTGGGCACGGGAGATGTTCTGCTCAAGAGTGCGTTTGAGCGTCCGGCTTGGCTGAGGCCGCTGCACTATGTATTTGGCGGTGTTTTGGTTGCTTTGGTGGTGCTGCTGCTAAGCATTGGCATTGTGGGCACTTTGGGCGAGTACGGCGGTCTGGGTCACTCAATACACTTGCCTGTTGGGCTGATCGTGGTTGCACTCACGCTCAGTTCAGCTTGGTGTGCCACTCGCATTAGCCCAAAACGCCCCTGGGCACGCAAGGCGCACCTCACCCTCAACGGCATTTTGCTGTTTGCGTTTATCGTCGTGACCGCCACGGGCTGGAGCGTTGTGCAGAAGTATCTGTAGTTTATGAATGATTCTAGGATCGAGAGAATTTCACTTGGCAATTTTACACAGATTAGGCCAATGACCTCAGATATTTCGACTAACCTCTCAAACGATCTCTCAAGCGGCTTAGAGAGCCTGCCTGATTCGGACAGATT
>JBGTGK010000121.1:0-11798 GCA_041746795.1 Phormidesmis sp. | reverse complement strand
GGCGATCGCTCACTCTGCCGTAAAGCTCAAGAACACGCTACCCGCCGCTGTACCGGAGGTTACGGGCACCGTGCCGCTCTCCGCATTGCTCAGCGCGGCGCTGTAGCCATAGCCTGCATCTACGCCTTGCACGATGCCTTTGCCGCCTTTATCTGATAGCACCGTCCAAAAGTTGCGTGCTTTGAAGTCAGGCGCGACCGACATCCAGGCGCGATCGCGTCCCTCATATTCGCCTACCCGCTTACCGGTGATTGTCAGCTTAGCTCGATTGGGAATGCCATTACCCGCTCCGCCACCCAGATACAGCCTACCGTCTGCCGAACCCGCAATATCCCCTATCTTCATAGTGTTGGACTTCTTGGTATTAGGCACGCGAGGAAAGCTTAGCTGCGAGGTGACTAGCTCTCCTTTGGTTGGGTTAACTCTAGCGTAGTAAGCTAGGTGAGCAGAACCGCTATTATGTAGCTGAGAGTACGTATCTATTTGGGTGACAAAGGGATCTGCGTCGCCGTACGATTCATCTTTAGTCAGGGGCTGACCGCGCCAGCGAAAGATGGTGGCCGTACCCGCACTCTCTCCAGCAATGTATAAATAGCCATCGCGCCCTAGCGTTACTCGATACAGCCGGGTATCGGCTACGTTTTGTTTGATGGCTTCTGGGCGATCGCTAAACAGAGACCACGCTTCTTTTCCGCTAAAGTCAAAGGCTTCCAACCGCGCAATCTGCACCGGATTTTGCTTGTCGTTTAAGTCTATGAACGAATTATTTTGAAAGCTGCTCACATACACTAGCTGCTTACCTTTACAGCTCAGCACTTCTACGTCGGTAACCCGCGTAAAGTTGCGCTGCTTCGAGAAGAGTTCAGCGCCGCTTTTATCGTACAAATAGACTTTTTTGTCGGCGATCGCGCCCACATGCCCATCGGGTGAAACAGCGACCCGACTCACGCCTTTTAGCGGTGTTTCACTCAGCGTTTCACCGCTCGCCGCTAGCTTGATAATTTTGTCATTAGCCGCAACCACTAAGAGGTTATTTCCATCAAAAGCCAGATCGCTGACGGTTCCTTGCAGCGCTACCGTCTGTGCAATGGCTCCCGTCGCCGGATTTACCCAGTACAGCTTTGAGCTAGCCTCAGAATTGACGGCAGCGATCGCGCCATGCCTCGTCATCACGACATCCACACCGCTGCTACCTGGCAACGGCACACTCGCCGTCAAATTTACGTTGGTACTGTAGCGCCCCCCATGAGTGATTGCCGACTGGTTCGGCGTACAAACGTCTCCCCCATCATCGGCCAGAGCTGGCAGTGCCTTATTGGGGGCTTTGTCAGCGATTGAGCCGCTAGCAATTGGGCCGCTTGCTGTGTCGCTTGCTGTGCCGATTACCGGATGATTTACCGGGCGACTTGCCCCGCAGGCGAGCACAGCCAGCATCACACCACCCACTGTGAACAGATGAATCGGTCGCCAAGAAAATATAGTCATTGTGTAAGACAGGGGTTACTGCAAAGCTATTACTGAAAAACAGTGATTAAAACTATTTAGATGCACCCTTGACTTCTCAGTTATAGCAAAAAGGTTCGGTGTTAGAGTCCATCCCACGCGAAAAGGTCTTACCGTATAATGCCGATGGTGGCCCCCACTATTTTATTCATCCAATAAGGAAGATTAGCCCTATGGGACTCTTTGATCAGGTCATGAAAGCCGTTGCTGACCCTAGCCGCAAAGCTAGCCCTGGACAGCTTGCTGATATCCTTGGCGCAGCTAAGCAGGTCGGCGCACAAAACAACGCCGATTCTGAGACAATGCAGCAGGCTATGTCCGTCATTGGCGGTTTCGTCCGTTCTTCACTTAACAACAAGCGTCAAACAGAAGGCGATGGCGCAGCTCAAGCGCTGATAGAACAGGGCGCAGCCAACGGTGCGGCGGTCATCCCTCAGCTGTTTAACAACGCTCAGCTCACCGAAATGATCTCAGCGGTCACCCAAAAAACCAGCCTGAACACCAATCAGGTTCAGGGCATTTTACCGATGGTGTTACCCCTAGTCATGCGTTTCCTCAGCACCGGCAACAAAAAGCAAGGCGCTCCGGCCACAGACAACAACCCTATCCTCACCGCATTTTTAGATGGCGACGGCGATGGCGACGTAGATATGGGCGACATCATGGGCATGGCCGGAAAATTCATGTAGGGCACCCCTCGTGGGTACCCTCCGAACGAGCAACCACGAGGGTGGCCCCTCCTAGCCCCTCCTACAGGATTTGGGATAAAAACGCCTGGCTTCTTTCTTCTCTGGGATGGTTGAAAAATTCATCCGGCGTATTTTCTTCTACCAGCACGCCGCCATCCATGAGTACCACCCGGTCGGCCACCTCTCTAGCAAAGCCCACCTCGTGAGTAACGCACACCATGGTCATGCCGTCTTTGGCCAGGTTGCGCATGACATCAAGTACCTCACGCACCATTTCAGGGTCAAGCGCAGAGGTCGGCTCATCAAACAGCATGACTTTGGGCTGCATAGCTAGCGAACGGGCAATAGCCACCCGCTGCTGCTGACCTCCCGACATCTGTCCTGGAAACTTATAGGCCTGCTCGGCAATGCCAACTCGATCCAACAGACGCATCGCAATTTCTTCTGCCTTTGCTTTGGGCCAGCGACGCACCCAAATGGGAGCTAGCGTTACGTTTTGCAGTACCGTCAGATGAGGAAATAAGTTGAACTGTTGAAACACCATGCCGACCTCACGGCGCACCGCTTCAATGTCTTTGAGGTCATTGGCAATTCGCACGCCGTCAATTTCTATGCTGCCTTCCTGGTAAGGTTCCAGCGCGTTAAAGGTGCGAATAAAGGTGGACTTACCAGAGCCCGATGGCCCCATCACGACGACCACCTCTCCCTTATACACGTTCATACTGACGCCTTTAAGCACATGAAAGCCGTTGTCGTACCATTTCTGCACGTCTTTGGCCACAATCACCGCTTCAGAACCTACCGTGTTAGTAGAGGGAACGGGTACGCGAATTTCAGATGGGGTCATGGATAGGGTTCCTCTTAAATATAAACAGGCTATCTCCAATTGGAGATAGCCCGGCTGTAGAACTAACGAAGGTCGGTGTTTAGCGCGGACTCAATTTTACGGCTACCGTAACTCATGGCATAGCAAAATATCCAGTAGATAGCCGCGATAAACAGATAGCCCTCTTTGAAATCACCCAGATATTTAGGACTGGCCAGCAGGTTTTGAGAAATCCCTAACAGCTCTACTAGCCCAACAATTCCCAATAGCGTGGTGTCCTGAAACAAGCTAATAAACTGTCCAACAATGGCTGGAATCGCCGTCTTTAAAGCCTGCGGCAGCACAATCAACGCAGTGGTCAGTGGCTTATTGAGCCCTAAAGACTGCGCCGCCTCGCTCTGTCCGGTAGGCACTGCTTGCAGCCCGGCGCGAACGTTCTCGGCTAAGTAGGCGGCGCTGAAAATGGTTAGGCCTATGATCGCTCTTACCACGCGGTCGGGGCGAACCCCTTCGGGTAAAAATAGTGGAATGAGCACCTGGCCCATGAATAGAATGGAGATCAGCGGCACGCCTCGAATAAGCTCGATGTAGGCGACCGAAAAAGCTCGGACAATCGGCAGCTTACTCCGCCGACCCAGTGCCAGCAGTACGCCAGCGGGAAAACACAGCACAATCCCACTGATTGCCAGCAGCAGCGTGAGCGTCAGGCCGCCCCAGCTGTTAGTTGAAACGCTTTGCAGGCCAAAGTTTAACCCCAGCAGGTAAGGCAGTCGCCATAGCACTTGGTACACCACAATAAACCCGACTAGGAAGAGAACTGTCTTGCTGATCCATTCTGGGATACTGGGTATAGATACTCGCTTGGCGAGCTGCCATCCCGCCACTAGGCTGCCGCCCAGCATAACGATGATGCTGTAAAACAAGCTCGGGCTAATCGTTCCTCGACCAAAGAAAGGGCCTCCACCGAGGAGATACAGGGCAATGAAATAAGAGATGAGCCAAGCTGCCGAAATCCATTTGGCCGCGCCCGCAGACTGTCGCCCAATTGCCTGGCCTGCTGCTGCGCCAGCGACTAGCAGGACTAGCACACCGAGAATATAGGGGGTCGACGAACGAGTCAGGGGCCAGAGGATAAAGAATAGCGCGATCGCTCCCAGCCCAATCATCACGCTGCGGCTAAAAAGCTGTTTCTGGTTACGCCCTAACACCCCCCAGCTCAGCCCAGAGAGCGCCATAATAATGCCCAGGATTGACCAAATTCGCCAGTAGGACTCAGGCGGATACAAGCCCGTCATGAAGTTACTGAAGTTATCAACGACAACCGACCAGTTCGCCTGAGTAAATGCCCAAGTGAGCATTTCGAGCAGTGCCCAGCCCAGCACCAGCGCTAGCACCACCGTCAAAATACTGTTAAACCAGCTATTAAATAGGTTTTTGCGGCTCCAGGCAACCGGCCCCGTGCTTTGAACTCTAGGAGCACCGCGCTCTATAGGTCTTGAGCTGATGTCTGTGGTCATGGTTTAGCGCTCCTTGAACTGAACGGCGTCGTTGAGATTGTTCATATTGAGAGAGATCAGCAGATTTAGCGATAGATAAGTCGCCATCATTACCAGAAAAACTTCAATCGGTCGCCCCGTTTGGTTAAAGGTGGTGTTTGCCACTGAGTAAAGATCCGGGTAGCCGACCGCAAAGGCTAGACTGGAGTTTTTCGCCAGGTTGGCAAATTCGCTGTTCAGAGGTGGAATAATTACGCGCAGAGACTGAGGAAAGACCACTAGCCGCATCGCCTTACCGTTGCTTAAGCCCACCGAACGAGCGGCTTCCCACTGCCCTCGTGATACAGACTGAATCCCCGCTCGGACAATTTCAGCGATAAAAGCACCTGTGTAAAATGTCAGGCCAGTTAGCGCTGCTGCATAGCGCATCGACATTTGCAGACCACCGGTTGCGCCGCCGCCTTCAACCAAAGTCGGCACCGTCCAGTTAAAGGCAAATAGCACAATGGCTACGGCTGCGATCGCTACCGCAATCATGCCGAATAAAAACATTTTGCCCTCTTGCCCCGCGTCTAACATGGCCTGAAGCCGCATTCTCCACAGCACCAAGAAGGCGATCGCCAGCGCCGCCAAGGCCACTATCCAAAGCCCCGCCGGATGTGTAAATAATGCAATCAGCCCGCCTTTAAAGAACAGCCGGTCTTTGGCTGAGTTGCTAAATAGCAAAAAGTAGTTCACTACTAGCATGACTACAATCAGCGCGATATCGCCTATCCGCGCCAACCAGCCCGAGATCCCTGCGGCAAAGCGCCCCTCACGCAGCGAAGTGATCGCCCGCCACATCAAGCCAAACAGCAGCACTGAGACGGCCAGCAGCATCAGGCCAACCCACACCTCGTCTGGCAGGCCTGGCCCTACTAGGTTCATGTTGTTATTGCTCGCGACTAGCCAGGGTCTTTCTGGACTCGGAAACACGATTTGATTTTCTTTCCGAGGAAATGCCAGATAGACGGCAAAGTACCAAAAGAACAGCTGAAGCAGCAGCGGCACGTTGCGTACTAGCCCTACATATACCCGGCTGATTTTATGCAGCAGCCAATTATTAGAAAAGCTAGCAACGCCAGCTGCAACTCCCACTATCGTGGCCGTGATCACCCCAGCTGCGACCAGCCGCAGCGAGTTGAAGACGCCTGCTTGGATCACTTTAGTGTAGGAATCTTGAGCCGTGTAGCTAATTAAGTTCTCGCCGATGGCAAAGCTCGCCGGATTTTTAAAGAAGCTGAAGCCGAAAGCAATGCCGCTACGGTTCATGTTGCGGTTGAGGTTGCCAAACAGGTAGGAAAAAACAGCCACTACCACGATGACTAAAATAACCTGAAAAGCTACCTGCCAGAACCGTTCGTCTCGCAGCAGTGCTCGTAGGCCAGAGGCAGGCTTAGAAGGGGGATTGTTTGTTGCCATGAATTATTGAGTGGATTCTATGTATGGCTTAAGCAGATACCCAAGCAAACGTCTTGCTGCAGGTCTTTAACTCACCACGCCATAGGCTCACTATGTCAGAAATGCTGAACTGTTTCGGTCTGCATTTTTACAATCTACAAACTTATTGCTTCAAGCACTATTGCTAGCGACCTCATAGAGGGATCTGTTGGCTAACTATCATAAGCCTTTAGGGGCAGCGATCTGAGCGCAACGTTGCTAGCAGCATTCAGGTTGTTATCTTATGTAATAGAAAGCAACCTTTAAAGTGACTAATTGTCACAAAGAACACAGAAATTTCAACGAGCTCTAAAAAGAAAGAGCATCAATGTCCAACTTTATTGGGACGTCGATGCTCTTTAAAAGTTTACTTTTCTTAAGGCTTAAGCAATCAGGCCGTCCGAACCCTAGCGGAACGGTGGAGAATACATCAAGCCGCCGTCAGTCCACAGCGCGTTCTTGTCGCGAGGTAGCTTGAACTCTGACCCTTCGCCGAGGTTGCGCTCATAAATTTCGCCGTAGTTACCGACGTGCTTAACCGCTCTGAGCGCGAAGTCGTTAGGCAGGCCCATATCAGTACCCAAGGTACCCTCAGCTCCTACAAAGCGCTTGATATTAGGATCTTCACTCGTAGTTGCCGCCTCAACATTAGCAGACGTCAGGCCAAACTCTTCTGCCTGAATCAGCGCGTAGGTCACCCATTTTACCGTGTCAAACCAGGCGGAGTCATTGTTCACTGTCAAAGGCCCAAGGGGCTCTTTTGACATAGTAACCTCTAACAAAACATGCTCGTCGGGGTTGCTCAGCGTGCTGCGACGAGCAACTAGCTGGGATTTGTCTGAGGTCATCCCTTCACAGCTCCCGGCTTCATAAGCAGCATAAGCAGCGTCAGCATCTTGGAACGTTTGTGGAGTAAAGGTTACGCCTAGCTGACGCATTTGGTCAGTGAGGTTTAGCTCAGTGGTTGTACCCGTTTCTACACAGACTGACTTACCCTCAAAACCCTTTAGATCAGTAATTCCTGAAGTTTCTCGCACTAACATTCCTTGACCGTCGTAAAAGGTCGGCGGCGCAAACTCCATGCCTACCGAAGTGTCGCGGCTTAGCGTCCAAGTGGTGTTACGCGCTAGCATGTCAACCTCTCCCCCCTTAAGCGCTTCGAAACGCTCGGTAGAGTCCAAATCGCGGTACTCCACCTTAGTCGGATCGTCAAACAAAGCTGCTGCTACTGCCTTACAGGTGTCTACGTCTATACCGGCGTACTCGCCATTTTCTACGAAGCTAAAGCCAGGAATCCCGCCATCTACGCCGCAAATGAGCTGCCCACGATCTAATACGGTTTGCAACCGGCTGTTGCCGATGCCAGCATCACCATCCCCACTTGCAACTGTGTCACCACTGCCACCGCCACCGGGTGCGCCACAGGACACCAAAGGTAATACGCCTATACTCAAAGCGACCATCAAACCCCACTTTCTCATACCAAACCTCATGCAACTGTTAAAAAAGAAGACAATTCGTGCAATGAGCTTGGCCAGCAACAGGATCGATCATTTCTGGCAACGATCACTTCTCAAGCTTGAGCGCGACCGTTCCGAAAATTAGAGACTATTTAGTTCAAATTGAACAATCTAGCGGAACACATTGGTATAAGGCGTTCCTAACTGTCACCAAGCACATTAAGCAGTAATTGCGCTCAACAGTATCATTATTCCTACAAAGAAAGTCAGCGTTTCTCATAAGTCACTCGTGAGATCGCGAAAAATTACAGATTTGTCATTAAAGAAGATATCTTCAGATGTCCTATCTATGCCTGCTGAGATAGTTCTCGAATCAGAGGCATCCGGCTACTGATGTACTCGCTTACTGACGGCAAATGTTGGGGGTCAAAGGTGGGATCTGATTGAAGTGACTCTGTGAGCGATCGCAATAAGCTAGAGTCATCTAAGCTAGAAAGTCTGCTGTGAGGAAAGGATTCCACCACAGACCAAAGCTGACGAAGAAGACTAATATCCATATAAAACCTTTATATTGTCTTTAGGTTTACCCCAGTTCAAGGATGGAAAAACTGGCTCTCCCTATTTAAGACACCCTTCTTAACAGCGATGAAACGAAGCTGTCACATCACTTTACTTTAATCAACCTTTAACTATATCTAAAAAAATATCTAAAAATTATATCTAAAAATAGAGATGAGCTATTAGCACTGATATGAAACTGCTATGCATCAGTAACGGCCATGGCGAGGACGTGATTGCTCTGCGTGTGCTAACGCCGCTGCGCAAAATTTATCCCGGTCTGACGCTGGCAGCACTGCCGATTACGGGGGCGGGCGACGCCTATTGCTCGGCTGAGCTACCGGTGATTGGCCCGGTGCAGGTGCTCCCTTCGGGAGGCTTTCTCAATCGCGATCCTAAGCAGCTTGCTAGGGATATCAGGCAGGGGCTGGTGTCTTTGACGCGATCGCAGCTATCTGTCCTCAAAGCCTGGGCCAAAACAGGCGATATGGTTTTGGCCGTGGGTGACATTGTGCCTTTGCTATTCGCCTATCTCAGCGGCCTTCCCTACGCTTTCGTCGGCACTGCCAAATCGGAGTACTGGCTGCGCGACGAGCGTGGCAAGCTGCCCGCCATTCAGCCATTTCCGCATAGTCTGTGGGCAAAGCTAGAAGGCTGGTCAGGCTCGGTTTATTTGCCCTGGGAGCGCTGGCTGATGTCTCGCGATCGCTGTCAGGCCGTCTTTGTGCGTGATTCACTCACCGCCCAGCAGCTGCAACGACTAGGCGTCAGCGCGTACTGCGCGGGCAACCCCATGATGGATGGCCTTGAGCCTACTGGCAGGCTCACCGAACGCCTTGAAGCCTTACGCACCCTAGAGCCCACGCGTCGAGCGCGCAGTCAGTCCTCCGATCAATCCTCTAGCGCAGATGTAGCCACAGCAGATGCAGCTAAAGCGACAGCCCTATATGTGACCAAAAAGCAGCAGCCTGCAACACCCCTTACGATTGCGCTGCTGCCTGGATCACGCCCGCTCGAGGCCTACGAAAACTGGGATAATATCCTTGAGGCCATTCCAAATTTAACGAACTGCTTTCCCTACAGACCGCTGATTTTGCTGGGAGCGATCGCCCCTAGTCTTTCTCTCACTCGGCTTCAGGCCAGCCTATCTAACTGGCAATCTGCGGGTGAAGCGGGTTGCCCTTACCCAACCTTCAGGGTCAAAGGCGTCACGCTGCTGCTAGTCACCGATGCTTACAGCGACTGCTTGAATCAGGCAGAGATTGCGATCGCCACCGCTGGCACCGCCACCGAACAGTTTGTCGGCCTTGGCAAACCCGCCATTACCCTGCCCGGCAAAGGCCCCCAGTTCACTCACTCCTTTGCGACCGTACAGGCCAAAATGCTTGGCCCCTCCGTGCAGATGGTGAGTACACCCGAGGAGATTGGGCCTGCTGTCGCTAAAATCATCAGCGACCCCGACCGCCTCCAGCTTATCTATCAAAATGGCAGACAGCGGATGGGTGAGCCCGGTGCGGGAAGTGCGATCGCCCAGAAAATCCTCCAAATCCTTCCCAAACCCGGCCACTCATAGGATAGGCAGATAGGGGGGTAGATCCTCGCTGGCGCCTCATAGCACAACCTTTTTGGCCAACCTCTTGATGAAGAAGGTGTGCATTGCCCACCCTGCGTATTGATACACTGATCAAACCTACATCTGTACGGATTCATGATCGCTCAAACAGCCCTTCCCCTCACGGCACTCGCCCAGCAAACTCAGCAAGCCGCCCGCCAGCTTGCCCAGCTCCCCCCCGCCGCTAAAAACCAAATCATCGAAAGCGTCGCCCAGGCTCTAGAAGCCGCCACCGACAAAATTACTATCGCCAACCAGCAAGACCTTGACGCCGCCCTCGCAGGCAACCTCGCCAAGCCCCTCTACGGTCGTCTCAAGCTCGATTCCATCAAGCTCAAAGCAGCCATTCAGGGCGTCCGCAGCGTTGCCAATCTTCCCGATCCTACCGGTGAAATCACTCTCCACCGCGAACTCGATACCGGCCTCATCCTCAAACGCATCGGCGTTCCCCTTGGCGTCCTTGGCATCATCTTCGAATCACGCCCCGATGCCGTCATGCAAATCTCGGCCCTCGCCCTCAAATCCGGTAACGGCGTCATCCTTAAAGGCGGTCGTGAAGCCGTCCATTCCTGCTCTGCACTCGTCCAGGCCATCCGCCAAGGCGTCGCCAACGCAGGCTACAACCCCAATGCCGTCCAGCTCCTTACCACTCGAGAAGAGACCAACGCCTTGCTGGGCCTCGACAAGTACATAGACCTGATTATTCCTCGCGGCTCAAACGCCTTCGTTCAATACGTGCAGGCCAACACCCGCATCCCTGTGCTTGGCCACGCTGACGGCATCTGCCATTTGTACATTGATAAATCCGCCGACATTAAGCAAACTCTCCCTATCGCTGTAGATTCTAAAGTCGGCTATCCGTCCGCCTGCAACGCCATCGAAACGCTGCTGGTGCATCGAGACATTGCCGATAAAGCCCTGCCCATGCTGGCAAAAGCTCTACAGACCGAAGGCGTAGAGCTGCGCGGCGATGAAGACTCCAGACAGATTTTGACTGACATCAGCCCGGCTACAGAAGCAGACTGGGCAACAGAATACAGCGATCTCATTTTGGCGATTCGGGTCGTCGATTCACTCGAATCAGCTATGGAGCACATCAACACTTACGGATCGCGGCATACGGAGGCGATCGCCACCACCGATCAAACCGCCGCTGACACCTTCCTCTCCCAAATTGATGCCGCAGGCGTTTACCACAACTGCTCCACCCGATTTGCCGACGGCTTCCGCTACGGCTTTGGTGCAGAAGTCGGCATCAGCACACAAAAAATGCCCCCTCGTGGCCCCGTTGGGCTCGAAGGATTAGTCACCTACAAATACCAGCTCGTCGGCAGCGGCCACATTGTCGCCACTTACTCAGGTGCAGATGCCAAACCCTTCACCCACCAAGACCTTTAAGAGACCTTTAATGGACATTATTCATATCAATGGCATCAAAGCCTTCGGCTACCTTGGCGTCCTTAAAGAAGAAAACGTCCTTGGCCAGTGGTTCATTGTCGATCTTAAAATCTCCATCGATCTTTCAGCCGCTGGTAAAAGTGACGCCTTGGAAGATACGCATAGCTATGTAGAGATTGTTCAAGAAACTACACGGTTGATTCAAGCTGAGAAATACAAGCTGATTGAGAGTTTGGCTGATGCGATCGCCACCTACGCCTTAAAAAGCGACAACCGCATTCAACAAATCAACGTGAAAGTGACAAAGCCAACGCCGCCCATTCCAGACTTTGCAGGCACTGTTGCCGTTGAAATTACGCGTCAGCGGTGACAGGCCCCATCGTCTGAACATCCCCACCGTCCAAATTCAATGCAATTAAAACAGATGAATTGCGTAATGTTGCTGGGAAGAAGGCGTGCCATGGTCATCAGCGTGAAAACGTGATTTCGTTGCCGCTGATGCGTACGCTGTAGGCGCTGAAACAGTCCTTTCCTAACACTGCTGTTGCGGTATCTGGCGCGATCGCCACATACACATCCGTAATAATCGTGCGCCCAATCGCCACCGACCGCAGCCGCCCAATTGATAGCTCCATCGGCGTCCCATCGGCTAAATACACATATCGATAGCTCACTACCTCCAGGTTCAAACGGTTCGCCATCTGCTGCGTAACAATAGAATGGGTTGCGTTTCTATCAATTACCATGTCGAAAGTAGCAATGCCGTCAAACAACACT
>JBGTGK010000120.1:0-17546 GCA_041746795.1 Phormidesmis sp. | reverse complement strand
ATCCCGAGATATCTAGTGAGCCGGGTGAGCCGTCACCCCCACCTCCTCCCGTGCAAGAGTCCGACTTGAAAATGGTGACAGATGCGTTAATCGGTGCGGGCGTACCTGCCAACAACATCAGCTATACGCAAGAAGCTTACAACGCCCAATCTTTGCGTTTGACCGCACGAATCAACAATCCTACCCGTGAACGAGTCAACGCGCTAGTGGATTTGGCCAACAGTGCTGCGATGAAAGACGGTAAGTTCATTGCTAGTGGCACCGGGGTGGTTTATGTTTCTCGCGACTGTCGATCTGCTGAGACGACTGCTCGTCAGGCTGCGATGGCAGATGCCCGCAGTCAGGCAGCGGCGCTAGCTAGCACCGCTGATGTGAAAATAGGAGACTTAATTAGCGTTTCGAGCAATCCTAGCTGGAATTATGGCGGGCCTTTTACTGCATCTTGCCCTACCAGCTTAGATGAAGTGTTTCAGTACGGTAGTTTGTATGTCAATCAGTCTTACGATCCGTCACAGCCTTCAGAAGTTCCAGTGGGTGTTAGTGTGTCGCTAACGTACGCAATGGAATAATGACGTCTTTAAGCAAAACTGTGAACCCTTCTATTTTGTCCACTGTGCTTAGTTTACTTATTGTATTGGAACGGTCACGAATGATGGTGGTATTGGGTGCGAGTTTTACGGGCCAAAGTAGCAGAGGCTGCTGTAAAGGTGGAATGCCTGATCCCAGGTGCTAGGGGCGCGGCGATCGATGTTTAGGTTGGGATGGATATGGGGGAGGAGGGGGATAAACTCTAAGGCTCCTTTGCCGAATCGGGTGAAGTCGCTGTGATGCGGGCCGCTGATCGATCTATCGATCTGGGTTAGCAGGTGGTTCCATTGGATGCGGCTGTTGAGTTCGCTCTTTATGTCGCTCTTTAGGCCGCTCTTTAGGCCGCTCTGAGTGGAAAGAGAGAGGCCTTTTTGATACTGGTAGAGGCGATCGCACACCCTCAAAACAATCTCTCTTCCCAACAAATGCAAATCAACAACCTGCACATAGTCTTGCACTTTTTCCTTGTGAATAGTCCTACCCCAGTTGCCAACATCCACCACCTGCTCAAAAACTGGCAGCTGACCGCCGACTCGCCTGCTCACTTCTGACCAGTCAAAGCTAATTTTACCGAGCTGACCGGCTGCATTTTTGCATATCACGGTGGGTTGAGGCTCTAGGGCTTCAAAGTAGCAAACTTGAAAAGTCTGTAGCGCTTTGATGTCGTTGAGCTTGGCAGAAAGCGTCGGTGCCTGGGCCTGCCTAAGGGCTTGAGCAAGATAGCTTATCTCTCCCCAAGGCCCGATGCGATGGATGCGGAAGCCGCTGGAGGGTACTTTCATGCGGGCTGTGTAGGCGTCGAGGCTGAAAACTTTGGCTACGCCTGCGATCGCCTGCTGGCGGTTGTGGTCTGCGGGGGCGGCGATCGCTAAAATAGCCACCTCATCACCCCCCTCCTTTTTTGCCTGCCTTAGCGCCTCAGCCTTTTGCGTAGCCTGCTGCTTTTTCTGGCTAGCTTGAACGCGCTTAATCCCGGCGCGAGCCTGGCTCATAATCCTGCTGCTGGGCGGTTGCTTTAGCAGCTTTAGGTAGTTTTTCTCTGCCGCCTCTAACTGATTTGTCTGTTCTTGCAGCTGAGCGGCATAGAGCCTCAGCATTAGGTTTTGAGGCTCTATGGCCTGCCACTGCTTGAGCAGCACTGTAGCTTGCTTATAATC
The DNA here is from genome assembly GCA_041746795.1 of Phormidesmis sp. Lineage (GTDB taxonomy): Bacteria > Cyanobacteriota > Cyanobacteriia > Phormidesmidales > Phormidesmidaceae > Phormidesmis. The sequence continues at coordinate 15,801 of JBGTGK010000120.1, read as the reverse complement.
GCTGACTTTTAGAGCAGCGGCAACTTGGGCTTCCATGGCGTCTTTAAGAGCAAAACAACTTAATTCAAAGCTAGTGCAGCGTCAAAGCTTAATTTGAGGGTTGCCCTCTTTCGAGAGTATCGAAATATAAGGCTTTTAGAGATCGTTAACCCTCATTTTTAGTCTTGACGCTGCACTAGGTTGCCCTTTTGCCCCTGTATTTACCCCTCTATTTTCGCCTCCAGAGAGCTAACTATGCCAAGTAGCGAAGAGCACTCAGCCTTTTGGAGGGAGTATATCCTCGTCTAAAAACATCAATTTTTATACGTATGCTATCCAGTTTCCTGGCCGCTAAAGTTTAACAAAGACGACGCTTTTAGCAGCCCGTAGCTCCGCTTACAGCATTCAAAAACAAAAAAACTCACGTCACTATCGTTCGCAGCATACACGTTCGCAGCATACACGTTCGCAGTATACACAGACAGGTAAAAGAGGTTTTATGGCCGATAACAACAATACGCTCACTAACGCATCCGGTATTCCAATCGCGAATAACGAAGTCTCCAAGTCAGCAGGCAAATACGGCCCTTTGCTGCTCGAAGACTACGATTTGATCGAAAAAATGGCCCGCTTTAACCGGGAGCGCATTCCTGAGCGGGTCGTTCATGCGCTGGGAGCCGGTGCTTATGGCACCTTCACCGTCACCGACGACATCACTCACCTGACCAAAGCCAAGCTGTTTGCAGAAGTCGGCAAAGAGACTGAGGTGTTCGCTCGCTTTTCGACCGTCGCCAAGTCCAAAGGCGGCTCTGACATCTATCGTGACCTGCGCGGCTTCTCAGTGAAGCACTACACCGAAGACGGCAACTGGGACATGGTGGGCAACGGTACGCCTATCTTCTTCGTACGTGACCCGATGAAGTTTATGGACTTCATTCGGACGCAAAAGGAGCATCCTGAGAAGCACTGGCGACAGGACGAGATGTGGTGGGACTACTGGTCTCAGGTGCCTGAGAGCCTGCATCAGGTGCTGTGGCTGATGGGCGATCGCGGTGCGCCGATGGGCTGGCGTCACATCAACGGCTATGGCAGCCATACCTTCAGCTTCATCAACGAGCAAAATGAGCGCATGTGGGTAAAGTTTCACTACCTGACCGAGCAGGGTATCAAGAACTTCACCGAAGAACAGTGGATGCACATGCAGGGCATTGAGCCTCGCTGGGCCACCAAGGATCTGTTCAACGTCATTGATGACGGTAATTTCCCTGCCTGGACGATGTACATTCAAACGATGACGGACGAGCAGGCCCAGAACTTTCAATGGAACCCGTTTGACCTGACCAAAGTGTGGCCGCACGGCGACTTTCCTTTGCAGCGGGTCGGCAAGCTAGAGCTGAACCGCAACCCTGAGAACTACTTTGCTGAAGTAGAGCAGGCGGCGTTCTCTCCTGGTAACGTCGTACCTGGCATCTCTTGGTCACCTGACCGGATGCTTCAGGCTCGCATCATGTCGTATGCGGATACGCACCGCTATCGCCTGGGTGTGAACTACGAGTCGATTCCGGTGAACTCGCCCCATGCGACCAAGGCCAACACGCCTTACCGTGATGGTCTGATGCGAGTGGATGGCAACAGTGGCAGTCGTCAGAACTATCATCCTACCAAGTACGAGTATCCCCAGGCTGACGAGCGGGCGGCGACGCCTCCTTACGCGGTGAGTGGTATGGCTGACCGGATGGAGCTAGACGAGCAGGACTATGCTGACCAGGCGAAGATGTTCTATCAGATGCTGAGCGACGATGAGAAAGATCGTTTGGTTCACAACATCGGTGGCAGCTTGGGCAAGTGTCCCTCTGACATCAAAGAACGGCAGCTGGCTTTGTTCAGTGAGGTAGATGAGACCTTTGCCAATCGCGTTTCGACGGCGATGAGCGAGATGACGCCGCCTAAGCCTGAGCCCATGCCAGCTAGTGTGTAAAAGTTAGCGCTTAAGTCACACACAACCTGGATCGCTCTTGTACGGAAGAAATGCACAGTCAGTTCTTCCGTACTTTGCTTTTTGATTGGGTCAATTTTACAGCGAGCTAGGGTCAATGCCTAGTTCGCGTAGCTTTGCACTCAGCAGATCGTTTTTCTGCTGAGTTTGCTGAGCTGACTGACTGGCTTGTTGCGCTGTTTCCTGAGCTTGCCGAGCCTTCTCTTGAGCTTGCTGAGCTGCTTCAATAGGAGTGGGAACTATCTGGCCTTCTGCGGTGAAGTAGCGTAGCTGGAGATTATGCACACCTAGAAATAGCCCTAGCTGCTGGCTCCAGAGCCTGCCGCTCTCGTTGGGTGAGATGGGCTGATAGGTGCCTCCTACTAACACAAACCCTGCAAATTCTCCCGTGTGTGGATCTATCCAAAAGTATTCGGGGGTACGAAAGGTATTCTGATAAAGCGCTTTTTTGGTTGTGCGATCAACGTTGGCTGTGCTATCGGAAAGAATTTCTATAATGACATTAGGATACTTACCCTCTTCGTCCCATACGACCCAGCTCTTTCGAGGATATCGCTCTGTATCTAAGGCCACCATGAAATCAGGGCCTCTGAAGTCGCGGTTTTTAATTTTCTTGGGGCTGTAGTAAACCGTCATATTGCCCGAAACATAAAAATCGTTCCGGTCTTGCCAAAGCATCTCTAAGCAGCTAATCAGCAAGAGCATTTGCCGTAAGTGCTGGTCTGATTCTATTTGAGGTTCGTCACTATACAGGTCGATAGGTAAATAGGCGACCTCTTGCGTTGTTAGATCTTGCGGGGCAACCATGGCAGACCGTTATAGGCGTTTCGTAGCTGAACTTATTGTAGGTCTAGCTCTCTACGAATCCGTGCCGTTGTAGGTAGATTAGTTCTGCATTACAGCAGTCTGAGCTGCTGGCTGTCTTCCTCTTCAGAGGCGATCGCTTCATCGTCCTCGTCGGGTGCGACAATTGATTTATCGCCGTGCGGGTCTTGATTGAGTAGGCCCTGGGCGGCTTCGAGAATGTCGGCGGCGATCGCCCCCAAGTCCTCTCGATTATCCAAGTAGCTTTGCAGCGCACTCATAGGTGAGAGCGAACTATCTACCCCTAGCTCGGGCAGTCTGGGCCTAGATAGCTGACTCACTAGCTGCGGCTGAATGGTGTAGCTATGCGCTTCTGCCAACGCTTCTCCCAGGGCTAAATTATCAATGTCTTCTCCCTGGTGGGCGCGCAGTTTGTACGTTAGCCTGATGACTTTTTCGGCGATATTTTCTTGCGCGATCGCCGCCAACAAAAGCGCCTGCGGCTCCTCCGCCTCCGTCAGGTCAATCTCCAAGGTTTTAAACACTCGGGCGGGCAACGTGCAGAACTCAGCCGTTGTTTTCCCTTTTGTCACTTCCAACAATACGTAGCCTTTATCCTCTTTCTCTTCGCTGAAATCCACGCGCTCAATGCTGCCAGGGTAAATAGCTAGCGGCGACTGACTGACCTCTTGATATTTATGCACATGGCCAAGCGCAATATAGTCAAAGCAATCTCTCGCCAAAATAGCCATAGGTACCGTAAACCCTTTGCCTACTGCTAAAAACTTCTCCGCCCCATAGCGAGCCGTATCGGTCATTAAGTGCGCCAGTAGAACCGTCGGAATCTCTTTGTCTAGCTTGCGAATTTCTCCTTCTAAAACAACCCGCAGCCGGTCTAGCAACAGTTCTCCAACTTCTCCCATCGAGAGCCCCTGCGTTTCTGGCTTGGTCAGTAGGGTAGATCGCGTTAGCCAGGGAATGGTCACGATTTGTATGGGGCCACCTCTGGTTTCTATGCGATGGGTGGTGAGGGTATCGCCCACAACGAAGCCAGGTACGCCCAGGGTGCGATAGATGCACAGGCTAGCACCGCCACCCCCCTGAGCGTGCTGGTCGTGGTTGCCGACGAGCAACACGGTAGGAATGTTGGCGGCGACTAAGCGACAGAATTCGCTGGCAAAGGCTTGCTGAATGTAGGGGGGAGGGGTGGCAGTAGGAAAGGCATCGCCGCCGAAAAGAACGAGGTCTACCCTGCGAGCGATCGCGCTATCTACACATCTTTTCAGCGCCAGCGTAAAATCCTCTAGCCGCGTATTTAGCCCTGTTTCTGGATTAATCCGTCCGTGGCTGAAGCCACCACCCATATGAATATCTGATAAATGAAGAATTTTGACCATGAAGATAGAGCTGTACGCCTTGCAAGTCGGGATGTAGGGGCTCTTGAATAGTCTACCAAAGGGCTGCCAAAACGTTTGGATAATTTAGAGCGAGTAGAACTAAAAGTAGCTTCCTGCGGATAAATGTCTGGATCGCCCGTGTCAGTAGCAAGCAGACTACAGGCTTGGTATAGTCTATAGTAACGATTTGGCTACAGCGCGGAGGTGCGCAGTGACTTATACGCCTGTAAAAGCATTGACCGTCGAAGACTTTCTGTCTCAGTACGGAGACAATCCACGCTACGAGCTTATTGATGGAGAATTACGAGACTTGGAACCCACTGGCCCCCACGAGTCAGTAGCAGGTGAGCTGGCCAGTCACTGGTTTTCTGCTTCACTTAGCGACGAGAGACGGTTGACGGTTCCTAAGAATTGTTTGATTCAGCCTCCGTATGCACAGGCAACTGTGCTTCGACCTGATGTTATTGTGCTAGACAAGGAAAAACTGAAGCAGGAACCTCTGTGGCAGAGGGAACCTATTATTACTTCTGGTCAGGCAATTGTCGCGGTAGCTGAAGTAGCTAGCCCTAACTGGCAAGATGACTACGCTCGCAAAGTCGAAGAATATAGGCTGCTGGGCATTGCAGAGTACTGGATCGTTGATTTTCGAGCTTTGGGGGGCATAGCCTTTATTGGTAAGCCTAAGCAGCCGACGATAACAATCTATCAGCTCCGAGAAGACGAATATGAACAAAAGCAGTATCGTCTACTTGATCCTATTTCTTCTCTTGTTTTCCCGAACCTGACGCTGACGCTAAATGATTTGATGCCGTAGAAAGTATATGCTCAACCCTTCGCCTGCCATCCCGTTAGCGCCTGAATCTAAAGATTCAGAGCAGCTGCCTACTCTAGAGCCGCGTCCAGAGCCTCCCAAGCTACGGCCCTATCAGGTACAGATCATCAATGACCTTTACCATGAGCTAAACGAAGGCCATAAGCGGGTGGCTATTATCGCGGGCACAGGCGCAGGTAAAACTGTCATCAGCGGGCAGATTTGCGCTCATGCTGAGGAAGCGGGTAAGCGGCTGATATTTCTGGTGCATCTAGATGTGCTGGTGGGCCAAACCTACGAGAAAATGAAGGCTTTTGGCTTGCAGTGCGGCTTTATTAAAGCGGGCTGGGAAGAGAATCGCGACGCACCTATTCAAATTGCTAGCATCCAAACAATGGCTAAGCGGCGCTGGTGGCACAAATGGCCTGCCGATGTGGTGTTTTACGACGAAGGCCATATCACACTTTTTAGTCAGGTCGGTAAAAAGGTGATGCTGCGTACGCATAAAGACGCGGTGCATTTGGTGATGACGGCGACGCCACTGCGGCTGGGTAAAGAACAGCTAGGTGATTATTTAGATACGCTGGTCTCTTCTCCAGTGCCGTACGATTTGCAGGAGATGGGCTATCTCTCTACCATGAAGTACTACAGTATGCCGAAAGACAGCATGGCGGATTTAGAGGAGGTGAAAACGTCACAAGGAGATTATGATGAGAGAGATTTAAAGAATGCGTGCGATCGCACTGAACTTGTCGAAAAAATTGTTGAAGAATGGTGTCGCATAGGCCGAGGCAAACGCACCATCGCCTTTTGCGTAGACATAGAACACGCTAACCATGTAGCCGAGACCTTTCGTAAGGCAGGCATAACCGCCGATACCGTAGATGGCAACACCTCAATTAAAGATCGCACAAAGCTTTACCACGCCCTCAAAACCGGTGAGCTAACGGTACTCACTTCTTGCAATGTCATTAGCATTGGCTTCGATGAGCCCAGCGTAGAAGTAGGCCTGATGCTACGGCCTACCAAGTCTAGCGCCATGCACTTTCAGCAGCTTGGGCGAGTGATGCGCATCTCTCCGGGCACGGGCAAAGAACACGGTATTATTCTCGATCAGGCCGGTAACTTGCAGCGCCTCGGGTTTCCAGAAGATGTTGAAAGCTACGAACTGCCTACTCAAAAACAGTCTTCGGGTGGCGGGGGTGTAGCGCCTACCAAGCCGTGCCCTGTCTGTGGTCGGATCGTTCTCTCTTTTATTGTGAAATGTCCTGACTGCGCCCATCAGTGGATCAATGATAGACCGGTGAATACTGAAAATATGGTGGAGATCTACTCCAATGCTCAAGCCCGACAGATTCGCGATATCTCTACGCTGATAGAGCTGTATCACGGGCATCGGCGGCGGGCCTTTAAGCGAGGATATGCACCCACTTGGGCTGATAGGGCATTTTATGAACAGTGCGATCGCCTCCCCAACCCAGGCTGGACATTCGGCTCCCTTTACGGCGCACGTCCTACCTGGGAAGAACAGCTCGTCATTGTAGACTACTTGCGTAAGAGCGCTCGCCGCATCGGTAAAGGCAGCGACTGGGTCGTTCAGGAGTTTGAAAAAGAGGTCGGGCCCGGCAGATGGTCTAAAATCGCACAGTACGAGTACGAGCTACGCTGAGTGTGACACTTTATAGGGCGGAAAGTAAGACACATAAGTTTGTGTCCCACTTGGGCTAATGTCAAAATAGCGACCTTTTATACGTGGACTCTATCACCTCATCATTGCCCATGAATTTCGAATCACCGCACTCTCAAAAGATCGCCCAAAAAATTGCTTATAGATTGGCAATCGCCTGCTTAGGCAGCCTAATGCTGAGTAGTGTAGGTTCAGTAAAAGCCTTTGCCCAAGAGCAGCCCCCAGAACAGCCTGAACTATCACCGCAAGCGCCGCAGTCAGCCGAGGCTAAGCCTAGGTTACGCTCTTTATTAGACTCTGTGCTGGTTCGGCCAACGGTGGCTCCCACGCCTGCTGAGCCGCTACCTGTTCCAGAAGCTGTCCCCGAATCTACGCCTGAGGCGATGGAGCAACCGGTGCGGCTGCGGCTGAGCTTGAGCGATCGCAAAGTCTATGTATATAAAGGCGAGGCTGTAGAAGCGAGCTTCCCAGTGGCCATCGGCAAGCCCGGTTGGGAAACCCCAACGGGATCATTTGAGGTCGCCACACTCATTAACGGGCCGGGATGGACAAGTCCTTTTACCGGTGAAGTGCTGCCCCCTGGGCCAGACAGTCCTCTAGGCGATCGCTGGATCGGCTTTTGGACAGACGGGACAGACGTGATTGGCTTTCACGGCACGCCAACCCGCGAATCTGTCGGACATGCGGCTTCTCACGGCTGCGTTCGGATGTACAACGAAGATATCCGTAAAATGTTTGATATGGTGGCCGTAGGAACCCCTGTTGTGGTTGAGCCTTAGCTTTTTTAAGCTCGTAAGTAATTTTATTAACAAAAATGGACAAAAGGCCTTCTAGCTCTTATGGAATAGAGTTGGAAGGCTTTTTATCTGTCAAAAGGCACGCATCCGAAGGGACTGATCATTCGTATTGTCTATAGCAGCTAACCCAAAGTTGGCTCCTTTGGGGAAGAAACTTTCTAAACATACATAGTAAGAGACCCTTGAGTATTCTTCAGGAGATGTCAATATGAATCAACCGAAAACACTATCTGCCTCGCGCCGAGGCCTCATGAAATGGGGGCTTTTGGGATTTGGAGGGCTGATGGTTTCAACGCTACCCTCAGCCCTAGTCGGAGCGGCAAGCGCACAGTCTGGCGGTAAAACCCTTACTTTCAAGGCCGACGACGTAGGTATCCTTAACTTTGCCCTACTGCTGGAAGAACTAGAGGCTGCTTTTTATGCCGCAGCTTCTAGTTCTGGCAAAATTACGGACGCCGCAGAGCTAGATTATGTCAATGTTTTAGGCGCTCAAGAAGCGGCTCACGTCACTTTCTTACGCAGCGTGTTAGCCGACAACGTGCTCTTTAAAACAGAAGACCTCAGCTTTAACTCGTCTGGCCTAGACGCTATTTTGGTAGATCGCGACACCATTCTTAATACCGCAGTCACCCTAGAAGATGTGGGCGTCCATGCCTATAACGGCGCTGGCCCTAGCCTTACTAATCCAACCTACCTGCTAGCAGCGGGTTCAATTGTATCGGTCGAAGCGCGCCATGCGGGCGGCGTGCGAGCACTACTAGGCAAACCCACCACTGAGCCTGATGCCGATCGGCTAGTGAAGGACGCTGACCTAGTTGCTGGCCTCAATCCCTTCAAAGGCCGAGCTTACGACGAACTCTATAGCCCTAAGCAAATCGTAGCTATCGTTGGCTCACTCGGCATTCTCAACAATTCAATTAACGGCGCACTCGTTGCATAGCAACAGGAGGAAATTAATGAAAACATGCCTTAACTCAATTCTTCAACAGGCAAACGCTATCCTGTTGTCTCTATTCAACGCTTTTACAGCCTTTCTCAACCGCTTTAATCAGCAGATTAACCGGACGCGATGCTTGATAAACGGAACGGCGTTGACCTTCTCACTGGCTTTGCCGCTGGCAATGGTGCTGGTATGTATCAGCCCAACCTCTGCGGCCCAAGCTCAAGGCACTGCCGCACCTACCATGACGCCTCGTCAGATTGTTGAATACGCGCTAACCCTAGAAAAGCTAGAAGCTGACTTTTATCGTCGTGCGATCGCAGCGGCTCAAACCGGTGGCCTAGCTAGCGTTCCTCAAGCTGCTAAAGATGTCATTGTCTCCTACGGACAAGACGAAGCCCAGCACGTTACCGACCTTTCTGCGGTTCTCCCTTCTCTGGGCGGCGATCCAAGTGCGGTCAAAATTCCAACCAATCCCAACTACTCTGCTATCATTGGCCGCGACCCTTTCGCCAATCCAACAGACTTCCTACTCGTAGGCCAGTATGTTGAAGATTTGGGCGTTGCCGCTTACAAAGGACAGGTGCAAAACCTTCTGGCAGCAGGCGAAGCGGGTAAAACTGTGTTGGCAGCAGCACTAGAAATCCACAGCGTAGAAGCTCGTCATGCAGCCGGTGTCAGGTTCCTTCGCCAGGCTCTACTCGGTGCCAATGTTCGTCCGTGGATTTCAACTAATGCCAGCAGTACTGAAGTTATTTATGACGAGAATCGGACAGGTTCTCCCATTCCCTTCAGCTCTGATGCCTTTGATGGATACGCAACCGAGACTGAAGTGTTAGCCCTTATTGGCCCAGTTTTAAAGGAGGCACCTATGTCCAGCGCACCTATGCCCAGCGCACCTATGCCTAGCCGACCGACGCCTAGCCGACCGACGCCTAGCCCGACGCCTCCAGCGAATAACTCTCCTCGTGCATTGTGGTAAGACTGCGGTAAGACTGTGATTGCCTGCTGAACTGTTGCCTACTACAAACCATAGTAAGCAACAGTTCAGTGAGCGTTAAGCTCACACTGATACAGCTCCGATCAAAAACATTGCCGAAGGGCAGATGGGTTTCCTAGTCTTTGATGGTTACGCTACTAGCAGCGACCTATTCATTTAAATTTGTTCATGAGTTACAAAACCATAAGCTACCAAAAGCTTATCTCCCGCTCCTTAACTGCCTGCCTTGGCAGCGCATTCATCAGCGCCTTAGGATCAACAGGTGTATTTGCACAAATGACTCCGGCGCAGTCGTCAGTCACTCAGTCGGTAAAGCCAACACTATCAGATTTGATTGACTCTGCTCCTGTGCGTCCTACCGTCGCACAGCCTGCTACAGAAGTTCCTAGTAGCAATGAACCCATTCAAGACGCTGATAATACTCAGCCAGTACATATATTGCTGCGCCTAAGCGAGCGACGTGTGCATGTTTACCGGGGAAGTACCGAAGAAGCCAGCTATCCGGTTGCGATTGGGCGACCTGGATGGGAAACGCCTACAGGCAACTTTTCTGTGTTTTCGGAGGTAGTCAACCCTGGTTGGACGCATCCGTTAACGGGTGAGGTGATGCCACCTGGCCCAGATAATCCTTTGGGCGATCGCTGGATTGCCTTTTGGACGGACGGTACTAATGTCATCGGTTTTCACGGCACACCTACGCGCGACTCTGTAGGCAAGGCCGCTTCCCACGGCTGCGTTCGGATGTACAACGAAGACGTTAAAAAGCTATACGATATGGTTGCTATCGGCACGCCTGTTGTAGTTGAACCCTAAAGTTTCGCTGCGCCTAACCTATAAAAGAAGCCCTCGCCTTTATACAAGGGCGAGGGCTTTTTAATTTATCTATCTTTCATCGCGTTCTACCACAGAGCACGGGGGCTTGTGCTAGTAGAAGCCGCTGGGGTAGTCGTGGATGGCGTTGTTGTAGTTGGACTAGAGTAAGTAGGGCTAGAGTAGGTCGGACTAGAGTAGGTGGGGCTGGAATTACTTGGGCTAGCGTATGTGGGGCTTGCATTGTTTGTCCCAGTGCCAGGCGTCATCGTATTGCCTTCCATTTGGCTGGACTCTACCGCAGCATCATCTCTCAGAACTCCTGGCTGATTCGAAGTTGGAGCAGTGCGTGTCCCGGTGCTAGGCGTCATCCCGGTGCCAGGCGTCATCGTATTGCCTTCCATTTGACTAGACTCTGCCGCAGCATCGTCTCTTTGAACGCCCAGCTCATTCGACGTTGGAGCGGTGCGCGTCCCGGTACCAGGCGTCATCATATTGCCTTCCATTTGGCTAGACTCTACCGCAGCATCGTCCCTTATAACGCCAGTGCTTCCCGGCTGATTTGCGTTGGGTTTAGGCGTCATCTGGCTACTGCCAGGCGCTAGCTGAGCACTAGCGGATAGAGGCATAACAGCCAAAAAACCTACCGCTGAAAGTGCAGATACTGAAACCAGAAGGCTCTTTTTGATAGACGTACTTACATTCATAGAAGAATTCCTTAATTGTGACCAAGCGCCAATTAGCTGCCGACGTTGCTTTAGTTAGCTAGCCTGCTTAATTGACTTCTTGGTCATGCTCACACAGATTATAATTGGAGCCCTATGCCTGTTGATGTGTTTATTCATACACGTATTTCACCTAATAGTTAGAGATTAAAGCGAGTCAAGAGATGCTAGTAACTTTTCACTTCGTATATAAAAAGCTGTAATTGCTATGCCTCTATAGCTTCTGTTAGTTAGCCTCTGTTAATTATTCTCTGTTGATTTGCTTAGGATACTAGCTCATCTCCAGGCAGCCCTCGAATGCCCCAATTATGTTTGGGCAGTTCGAGCATTACAATTTCTATGTCTGCGATCGCAATCCCAAACTGTTGGTTAATGCGCTCAAAGAGTAGCCTAGTGAGCTTCTTTTTAATCAGGATAGACCGCCCTTCAAACATTATGATTTCAATGATGGTGTATTGCACAGAGCGATCCGCCGGGTAGTAGAAGTTCTCTGGCTCAAGCGGAAAGAAACGCTGAAAGCGCTTATCTTCTGGTGTGCCGATGGCATCTTGCAAGCACCCGTGGATAATGTCGGAGAGTTCGACCTTAATCGCGTTAAGGCTCTCTGTGCAGCCAGTGATTTTAACTTGAACCATCAGAAGGTTTTCCGTATGAGTTAATAGATAATAGATGAGCCTATTAAATCACTCAATAGAACTTGGTCGCAAAAAGATGAATATATTGTTGATTCATGGGCTAGGGCGAACTGCCTTTTCTATGTCAGGGATGAAAGAAGCTCTAAGCCAGGCTGGTCATACGCCTGAGCTTTTTAGCTACGTGGCTTTGCTCCAACCTTTCGATGACATTGCGGTGCGACTGCGCGATCGCCTCAAAACTCTCTCTACCCTTGGCCCTTATGGCATCGTCAGTCACTCTATGGGTGGTATCCTCGCCCGCGCAGCCCTAGCTCAAGCCAGTTTTCCTTTACCAGCTCACGTAATCATGCTCGCTCCTCCTAACCAATCTCCTAGGGCCGCCCGACTTGCTAATCAGCTGTTGCCCTTTCGCTGGTTTTCGGGGCAAAGCGGTCACAACATGGCGAGCGTAGACTTTTACGCACAGCTACCACCGCTCAGCTGTCCATACACTCTAATCGCGGGTACCGTCGGCCCCACCGGCCCTTTTACGCCCTTTGGCGATGAGCTGAACGATGTGATTGTTGGCCTAGAAGAAGTGCGAATGCATCCTCACGATGTACCGATAGAAGTGCCTGCCCTGCATTCTTTTATTATGGATAACAACACCGTTAAAACGACTGTTGTAGAAATATTTTCCAGTATAGAAAGAGAGAATGTTGGCTCATAATTTAATCAAACGGCCTAATTTAAGACAATCCTTCTTTTTCAGGCAGGCCCAACATAATGTTGAGGTTTTGTACGGCTGCCCCAGAAGCGCCCTTGCCCAAATTGTCTAGTCTGGCTACGAGCAGCGCTTCTTGCGTGCTGTCGTTGGCAAACACAAATAGCTGAACCTCGTTAGTACCGTTGGCATTTTTGGCTTCTAAAAAGTTGCCGTCCCGCAGCTGATCGGCTGCCTCGTAGGGCGTTACTGTGACAAAGTCTTCTTTCTCATAGTGCTCAGTGAGCGCTTCATGCAGCTGCTTTCCCGTTGGTGGGCTCTCTAATGACCACAGCGGTAAAGGAACCTGTACGACCATGCCCTGAGCAAAGTCTCCCACCGACGGTACAAATAGCGGCGTATGCCTCAGTCCTGCGTATTCTTGCATTTCTTTAACGTGCTTATGGCCAAACTTTAGGCCGTAAAGACTGTAGGGTGAAGTTGATTCAGCCTGCTCGGGATGCTGGGCGCGAAACCCTTCATACTGAGCAATCATCTTTTTCCCGCCGCCCGAGTAGCCAGAGATAGCATTGACCGTAAGCGGAAAGGTAGTGGGCAGCAGGTCGGCCTGTATGAGCGGTGCAACGACTGATAAAAAGCCAGTCGGATAGCAGCCTGGATTGCTGACCCGTTTGGCGGTGGCAATGCGATCGCGCTGCCCCGCTCTCAGCTCTGGAAATCCATAGGCCCAGTCTGGGTCAGTGCGATAGGCCGTGCTGGCATCTAAAATTCTGGCCTGAGGATGAGTGACTAGGCTAACCGCCTCACGGGCAGCATCATCGGGCAAACACAAAATAGAAATGTCAGCAGCATTCAACAGCCTGGCGCGTTCGGCCCTGTCTTTGCGCTTGTCTGGATCAATGCTAAGAACTTCTATATCCTTGCGCTCGGCAAGGCGCTGATAAATTTGCAGCCCAGTTGTGCCTGCTTCACCATCGATAAATACTGTAGGGGCCATATGCTTGCCTTCGCTGCACCGCAGCAAACCTCCGCTATTACCGGTTAAGCTAGCTATCTTATCCTAGTGAGCGAATCACCCGATGAGCGAATTAGAGAATGAGCAAATTAGCGTAGGGGTGTCAGCCTCTGCCTCAGCGATCGCCTCCGCAGAGGGCTTTGGCGCAAGCCATCGCTTAGAGGGTTCTTTTGAGGGCTCTTCTTGGGGCGCTTTTGAAACACTCTTTGAAGTATGGACTTGAGTGTTGTCGCCAGCGGAATCTTCGGCGGGTAGTTCGCCTGGCAGGGTGATTGGGCTATTTCCTTCAGGATAGAGAATCTGGCATTCTGTAAAGATTAAGTTAGCAATCGGAGCGTACTTTGCCTTGCGATTCAGCCGCATTAAAACGGTGCGCAGTCGGTTCTGAAGGCCTTGAACAGTAGTGAGCTGACGGGATAGCTCGGTCACTAATGAAACGGTTGGAATGGCGGTGATGCGATCGCTGTTATTTTCCCAACTGTCATAGCACAAGCAGTAGAGCATCTTTTTCATCCGCACCGTTTCAGGCGTTTGCTCTAGCAAGTCGGCAATGTCCTGATGGAGCGCATCCAGGGGATTTTTTAGCAAGAAAGAACTCTCCTGCTGCTGGCCGCTGAAAGTACCGCCGATGGATGTTATCTCGGCAGGGTCTGCTTCTGACTCTGTGTAGAGAGCCTTCAAATTTTCAAGCACCACCTCTGCCACCTGGCCATATTCTTCCTGCCGGTTGAGCGTGCTCACAATCTGGTAAAGGCTACTGCGGCAGTCATTCAACGAAGCATTGCGCTCGGTGAGCGATTCTAGCAATAGCCTGAGTGAAACCACTTCTAGCACGCTAGAATCGTTTTCCCAAGCAGACTGATGAGTGCCATACAGCAGCTTTTTAATCCGGCAACTGTTGGGATGCTCAGAAAGCGCCTTTAAGACTGCACTGACTGGCTTAATTGCTAACGGTACAACGGCTTCGGTGGTTTCTTCTGCGCCACTTAAACACCCCTGCGGTCGCATACCTAGAGGCCATACATGGTAAGCCACTACCGACTCTTCGATATTTTTGAGCGATAGCTCGCCTGCATAAACAGCATCTAGCTCTAGTCGTGACTTAACAACGTCGTACACCACCTGAGACATACAGATAGCACCCGGTTTTGCCACCGACTCTAGCCGGGCCGCGATGTTGACCCCAGTGCCCATCATGTCCTGCTGGTTAAAAAAGATATCGCCCAGGTGTACGCCTACTCGGTGGGTAAAGTGCTCGTCAGCCTGTCCGTTACGCACAAAGCCTGCAAAGGTCTTCTGCATTTCTACTGCGCAAGCTGCCGCCTGCACAGCGCTAATAAAGTACATCAGCACCCCATCCCCTAGCGTTTTAAGGATTTGGCCTTCAAAGAATTCGCACACCTCGGAAATTAGCTGAAGATCGCGGTTGATCATCGCTAATGCCCTGTCTTCATCCTGCGACATGTATTTGCTGAAGCTCACTGCATCTGTCACCACAACGGCGGCCAATGTTCTCTGAATTTGGGGATGCACGGGAGTATTCATGATGGTGGGCACTAAGCTGATAAGTCTAATTTTCCCCAATCCGATGGGAGAGCATCCACGCGCTTCCCCTGTCAGCACTGGAATTTAAAGAGAATTTCATTAGCGCTTCTAAGGCTGGAAAGTTACTTTTTTCATATAGATGTGTGCCTAATGTGCCCGGAGGAGAGCTGCAAATATAGAAAAGAACGCTCGTATAAAAAATGTTAGTTAGTTCGGATGGCAGATGGTTTATCAAAGGCGCTATGAATGGCGATTATGTGTGACTCTCGGTATCTTGAAAGGAAATAGCTGAGCTAAAAGAATGATTGATTTGCGAAGTGATACGGTGACGCAGCCTACTCCTGAGATGCGTCGGGTCATGGCTGAAGCGCCTGTCGGTGATGATGTGTTGGGTGATGACCCGAGTGTGAATGCGCTGGAAAGCTATGTTGCTGAACTATTAGGCAAAGAGGCAGCAGTGTATATGCCGTCGGGCACGATGACCAATCAGGTGGCGTTGCGATCGCACACTCAGCCCGGCGACGAAGTTTTCTTAGAATCAGAGGCCCATATCTATTACTACGAAGGTGGTGGCCCAGCGGCTTTATCCGGGGTGAGCTGTCGGCTGCTGCCTGGAGAAAACGGCGTTTTTTCAGCCTCGACGCTAGAGCAAGCCTTAAGACCGCAAGATCCTCATTTTCCTCGGTCTCGGTTGGTGTGTGTCGAAAATACGCACAATCGCAGTGGCGGCAGGATTGTACCGCTAGAGACGATTGAGGCGATTTCTCAGGTGTGCCAGCAGCACGATTTGCGGCTGCATTTGGACGGTGCCCGGTTTTGGAATGCCTGCATAGCGACTGGGATCAGTGAGGCCGACTACGCAGCGCCTTTCGATACGGTGAGCGTTTGTTTTTCTAAGGGACTGGGTGCGCCGGTCGGATCTGCGCTAGTTGGAACGAGGGATCAAATGGCTAAGGC
>JBGTGK010000119.1:0-8083 GCA_041746795.1 Phormidesmis sp. | reverse complement strand
AAAGCTCGGCACCGGGCGCTTTGCGAGTAGAGCTGAGAAGAACAGAGCCAAGCAGCTCGCTAAAAAGCAGAACCAGGCGGCTGGCCTAGAGATGTCGATTCAGCTCGGCGATGTCGCTATTCCCTATGCCAATGAATCTGTGCTGTTCGTCGGTGCCCCTGGCTCGGGTAAGTCTGCGACGATTGGCGATCCCGGCCTGATGGAAGTCATCAGCCGGGGTCAGCCTGCAATTATCTTTGATGCCAAAGGAAGCCGAGAAGACTCTATTACCCGACGCTTTGCCCCCATCGCCGCCCGAAGAGGCTATCAGGTGAGCGTCATCGCCCCTGGTAAGCCCTACTCAGACTGCCTTAATCCGCATGATTTTGTCAGGTCTCCAACCGATGCATCAAGATCGCTACAGCTCGCCAACATTCTCGAAAAGAACACCGCTGGCTTTAACCCTAATAAGTCGGGCAAGGGTGACTTCTTCCAGCGCACCGGCCTCGGCATCGTGCAGGCCGCCATCATGCTCAGCAAGCTGCTGCCCGAGTCAGACCTGATGACCGTCAGCGAAATTATCAACCAATCCGAGCTGATTAGCCGACTCAAGGCGTTAGTGAGCAGCGATAAAGCGCCTGCCTGGACGGTCAAACAGTTTAGCCAGCTGATGGCCTCCGAGGAGAGCGAGAAGCAGCTCGTAGGGATGATTGTCACGGCTCAGAGTATTTTTGAGCGCTTCATCACCGCAGACCTGGTGCCGTCGTTCTGCGGCCCCTCTACCGTGCCGCTGAAGATGGACGGTAAGCAGATTCTCTTTTTGCAGGTTGATGAGGAGACCCAAGATGCGGTGCTGCCGCTGATTGCAGCCATGGTCGAGCTGCTGATTGCTCACAACTTCTCTGAACCTCGCACTAACATACTCGCCCTGTTCCTAGACGAGCTGCCGCTGCTGTTTCTGCCCAAAATTGCCCAGTACGTTAACCTGCTGCGCTCAGCCGGTCTAGTCGCCTTCCTCGGCGTTCAGTCACTCTCACAGCTCAGAGAGACCTATGGCAAAGAGATGGCTAGCTCCATCATGAGCGGCTGTCGCAATACACTGTTCTTTAATCCGAACAATGTGGAAACTGCTAAAGAGGTATCGGCGCGGATTGGTGAGTGCGATCGCCTGTTCCATACCTGGAGTCGCAGCGGCGCAATGCTGATGAAACCAACCCGCACTCAGCACCGGCAGAAGGTGCCGCTAGTCACGCCTGATGAAATCAATCGCTTCGGTAAAGGTAAGTTCGTGATGTTTGCCCCTGGCTATCAGAGCGGCGACGGCACACAGGCGTCTATTCCTGTTCTGGCAAGACCAAAGCTGAATCAAGAGCAGCTTGACGAGCAAACGGCAGCAGGCAGGATTTGGGACGAAAAGAGTAAGCAGCGTCTGGTCGCCATTCGCAAGAGCGATCCGACCTACATCAGCGACCCCGATAAAGCCCTGGCAGAGCGCAAGGCGCAGGTGGATAAACTGCTTCCCAAAGTTCATCATGACGACGACGGCGACCAAGAGACGGAAGCCGCAGAGACGACAGAAGTTACAGAGACAATCTCTGACGCAACAACCGTGCTAGAAGCCACAGCAAAGAATGCAAGCGCGGCTGCTCTAGAGGATGACGGGGAGATGCAAGAAGCAATAGCAATCTTAAACGCCTTAAATAGTTAGGAGGAATGAATCATGGCTGACCACGAATCTGTACAACAGGCTGAGGCCACTGCTGCCGGAAAGGTGAGCGAGCTGACTGAAGGGATGATCCGCCTGCTTCTACAGCAGCGGGCAGAACAGGCCAAAGAACACGGCAACTCACAGGAGAAACCCTACGTTCCTTCATCGGAGGATACAGCACTCTTTGAGAGCTTCTATCAAGCGTATCGAGAGAACGGCGTCGATAGGGAAACTGCCAAAGCCGCTGCTGCTGACGCGGCGATAGGACTTGGCTCAAAAGAGAGTCCGCTGATCCAGCAGGCAGAAGCGCAGGCGATCGCTCATGCGCAGCGGCAAGCTCAAGAGTATCGCTCTGTAACAGCAACCGCCGTCAATCCAAGCACACTACCCCCACAGAGACAGCAGGCCAATGCTCAGCGGAAAGATTTAGAGAGAAGTCTGGGCATCCAGGATAAACCCGTCGAAGTTAAAGCACAAACCATTAACGGGCTAGATCCAAAAGACCGCACACCAGTCCAATCGCCCAACATTCAGCCTGAGCCCGTCCCACCTCAGCAGGCAAAAGCGGCATTTCACCAGCAGCCTGGGCCTACTGAGAACAAAAGAAAAGCGCTTGAACAAACCTATCAAGAAACGCTGGAGGAACAGGGGGCCAAGCCTAACACTGCCGTAGCTGCCGGTCGAGACCTAGCCGACGGCAAGGGCGCAGCGGATAGTCCAGTCGTTGCTCAAGCGGAGCAGGAGATTCAGCACCACCAAGTTCTTAAGAACATGTACCAGGGCGTCTATGAGAAGCATGGTGTTTCACCCGAAGTCGCATCCAAAGCCGCTGACCAGCTCGCTAGAGGCAACGGCGCAAATCGTTCGCCTGACGTACGCACGGCGCATAGTCAAGCGCTGATGAACATTGAGACTTCTCAGCAGGTTGCTCAAACAAATGGTAGAGATCGCTCTGCCGAATCTCGTCAGGCACCCGTGCCAGAAGCAGCGGCCCCTAACTCTTCTCCTAAGAATAATCAGGCGCAGACCAGCCAAACTCAGCCTAAAGCCGCCGTACAGGAAGCGCCACCACAGACAAAGAACGAGGCTTCCACTGACGGCGTTTCACCTCAAAATAATCCTCGGGCTCAACAGATATGGAATGAGTTTGGCCCTGGCAAGAACGGCGTCTTCGCCACCATGCACCAAGGCAGTAAGACCCTCCAGAAGGAAACCGATGTCTCAGTCGCCAAAAGTGCGCTGCTTGCGGGCCATAATCCAAAAGACATTCAGGCGGCGATCTCACAGCATAGCCCTTATGCACAGGGACTCAAAGGCCCAGATAGCTACGCTAGCAGAACCGTTGAAAAAGCTGAGCACTCTAGCGAGGTGAAAGAGAAACGGGCCAAGGAGAAAGCGCAGGATGCCCCGCCTAGCCGGAAGGAGGCTCAGAAGCAGGAAGCTCAAAAGAACCAGCCTAATCAACCAAACAAATCTGCAACTAAAGACAAACCGAAGCAGAAAAACAAGTCTCAAGACAAAGGCATGAGCTACTGAGCAACCGATGAATGCTAGATAGGAAGATTCATCTTGCCTGAGAGAATATCTAACGCTAGCTCCGCATCGCTTTTGCCCAGCACGGATTCAATTGTCTTTCCTTTAAGTTCTTCAGCAATCTCAAGAATTTCACTCAAGCCAGACTTGAGCGGTGCGAGCAGCTCAGCCATCTGCTTGACCTGCTGTTGCTGCGCTGCGGTCAAGTTCTCCTGCTGCCAGCGCTCTAGCTGCCCCTCATATACCCATAGAAAATCTTGCTGTTCGCTGTACACCTTCAGCACTCGACCAACCGTATAGTCATCAAGGACATGCGGCTTCTCCTGCGCGGCCCGCAGGCTCTGGAGCTGCGTTTGCACTTCGTACAGCATCCCAGCAACCATATCGGTCATCATCGGAAGCATACTGAGCGGTTGCCAGTTGGGAGTAGGGCGGGGCATTGGGGAAAGCCTACACGATAGGGACTTGGGCTGATTTTGGTGGCCTGAAAGTCGGCCAGAATAATCGGACTGCTGCGATTGCCCTCCAGTTTACAGCGCAGGCCATTCGAGAAACGCATTAAGCCGTTAGCTGGTTGTAAAAGACCTGTTCAGACTTACATCCCAAAGCCTTGATCTCGCTCCTTGCGCTGCCTTCTCTCTCGCTCCGGCGTCTGCTGGCCCTGAGAGCGCTTCATTGACACCTGTAGCTGATCCAACTCGGCCTTAAGCTGCGCTTGGTGAGATTCGTCAGGGAGATCGCTCGTTGCCCAAGGAATCACCCTGTAGACCTCCTGCGTGGCCCGCTCACCCGCCTCACTACGACTCAGGGCTATTGACACTTGGCTGACACCCTTAGCCTGTTCTAGTGCTCTAGACCCACCGAGCGACTGATACTGAGTGCGCTGTGCTGGCTGCGCCGTTCTCTCCAGCGTCAGCTTGGCTAACGCCTCTGTGGGGCTGTCCGTAATCACAACTCGGTCAGGCTTTTGCATCAGCGCATTGTCAGGCGTGACGACATAGAACGCCGCACCCTCATCGCTATTTTCTATGCGCTCATCCTGACCCAATTCATCACGTTGAATAGCACCCGCTACCTCACCAGCTATATCACGCTCAATAAACACCGCATGACCCTGAGCATCGGCATACATTAACCCCTGCTCATGCAACTGATCTACCAGTGGGGAGGGCAAGTATGTTTGCTTCAGCAGGCGATCTCGTACCCTGGGCCATGCCGATTCTGATTGCACTGGCGGTACAAACTGAGTCGCTTCTACTTCAGCAACGGCAGTATTAACTTTTTCAATGGTCGCTGCTCGGGCTGCGCCTGTGCCGAGCTGACGCTCTAGCCACAGCAAAGAATCTTGAAAGCTACATTCCTTCACTTGCATCACCAGATCGACTGCGCCATACCCTTTATCATCCTCACCTGCGAACCGAAACTGTGACCCCTTTAGCTCAATAGAGTGCGCTGAGCTGTACCAGCGGTTGACATCAAAATCACTCACCTCCATACCTAGCTTCAGCGCCACTTCTGGCAATGAAATTAATCTGAGTTCGTGACTGCGCTCTTGCGCTTTTTCGACCTGGTTCAGTCGGCCTTTGAGCCGATAGTTCTCCTGGAGAAGTGCTTCATTTTGAACCGCTAGGCTGCGGGCAGTGTGCTCCATTTCTGCACGTCTTTGTACCTGCCTTTGTCGGTCTGCTGCCTGTGACAACAGCTCCTCTCTGGTGAGGCTTTCATCCGGCAGTTTGTCCACGCTTTCGTAATAGTTTTTGATCCGCTCATGCTGCGCTCTGCTCCCTTTGATTCCGCGCTCCAGTCCTATTGGCTGCATCGCTGTTGCATAGCTAGACTGCATCTCTCTGAGCTTCTCTCGTCCGCCTAAATAATATCGAGCATTCAAATGACCTTTATCATCGATAGGGACTAAGTAAGCATGAATGTGTGGCGTGACTTCATCGAGATGTAGCTCAGCGCGGACAACTTTGTCGCCAAAAGTATCTTCTAGCCATGCCTTGTTTTGCTTCACCCAGATCTCAAGTCTGTCCGTTTGCCAGTAGCTAGCTTGACCTGAATTGCTGGGACGAAAATACTTAGGTGATGCCGTCATCAGTAACTCAATGGCTAATACAGGTGAATGCTGGGCGCTCTTACTCTGTCTTACTTTCTTGCCGCCATTGTCCCCAATTCGTTCTCGAATGATGTCTTCTAGGCCGACATTCTCTGTGCCAATGAATCGGTCGTTGTCCGTTACCTTTAACGGGTCTGCATTAGGCGTATCGCGGCTCCGTTCGTTGTGGCGTTCTGAACCCCCTATGTTCCCTGATGTCTTTAACTTAGTCGTTCTCAAAATGGCATAAGGCATACTATTCTATCTTCATCTGAAAGTTCTGTTGCTGCCTGCTCAATGACTCGAAGTTCGTCACGCTTGAGTCAGAAGAAAACCCTGGAAATCAAGATTTAGCTAGTAGGTATACACATTCTCCTATTGCTCGGCCCGTCTTCTTTGGCTACGGCAAACGAGCAAGCGAATAGTCTCGTTACTTAGGATACTCACCATGGCTGCAAAAGGAAAGCGCACTGTCAGCCGAAAAGCGCTAGACCAAATCGCAGAGAACTTAGCCAAGCTGCCTGAGAAAAAATCCTCAGAGCTGAGCTATCGAGAGGCTGTCTTTGAACAATCAGAAACGCTTTTAGCAGCGCTCAAACGCGGCTATTCCTATGAGGACTTAGCCGCTGTTTTCTCGAACGGGGGCATAAAAATTAGCACCTCAACGCTCAAGCGATACCTGAGAGAAGCCAGAAAGAATACGGCTAGCCAGAACAAGACGACGGCAACTGAGCGGCATCTACCAAAGCAAACACCGGCCCAACCCGATATAGAGCCAGCAGAAAAGCCAGCAGACACAGCCGAGCGTTTTCCTAAAAAGTTTGGCAAGAGCAGGCTGCAATCCGAGGAGAATCCAGATCGTTATCCTAGCAACTACGGTAGACCTCTTGAGATGAAAACAGACCTATGAGCAACCCAAAATCAGCGACCCGAAAGAGTAACAACCGCGCGCCTGACTCGACCAACAATCAAGCCTTAGAGAAGCAGAGCCAAAACCTTCAGCCTGAAATAGAAACCTCATCAGTCGAGCCGCTCATTCTGTGGGTGAGCGGGGGCAAAGGGGGCGTTGGCAAAACCACGACTGCCCGCATCCTAATAGACCTGCTGTCAGACAAAACTGACTACATCTACGGCTACGACTGCGACCCGATTAATCCACAGTTTAAAAGGTTCTACGGCGCTGAATTTCTACCCCTAATGAGCCCTGATACTCAGACTGCTGACATTGCCCTAGAGACGCTGGCTGAGCGTATAGAAAGCAAAGCAAACGACTACATCATCATCGACTCTCCTGCGGGCGAAGTCGATATGCTCGGGCAGCTAGAAGAGCGCTTTGCCTTCGTCAGCAATCTCAGGCAGATGGGGGCTAGGCTCACGCGCGTTTTGGTACTGAGTACGACGCTCGAAAGTGTCAATCTGTTGGAACATGCAATCTCGAATGCCAAGGGTCTACCCGTCGCCCATGTCGTGGTCAGAAATCTCCACTTCGGCAGGCCGCACTACTTCGATGCCTACAACCGTTCTAGCATTAAAACCGAGCTGGAAAGGCAGGGCGGCATGACCGTAGATTTTCCTGAACTGGGGGCGATCGCCGCTGATAGCATTGACACAAAAAGTCTCACCTATAGCGACGCCGTAAAGAAAGAAAGCGGCCTGCCGACGATGCGGCGCTCAATGGTTTATCAGTGGCGTGAGAAGGTTCGCCAAGAGTTTGCTAAAGCAGGACATCTGCTAGGAGTAGAGGCATGACAGAAAGTTCTTTAGACCTGCTTCTCCAGGGTCGCTCCGAGGATTTTAAAAACAAGGTGCGCACCCTAGTGCAAAAGTACAACATTGATGAAAGCGACCCGACTTTCATTCTGCTCATCGGCACCACGACGATAGAGGTTTTGCTAGAAAAATACCCGCAGGAGTTTGATCAGCTATTCAAACAGCTCTTGACTCAGATGGACGAACGGTGGAAACTGCTGCAAAGGGAGTGGGCAATCTCGGCCAAAGAGAGCACTGCTGCCGCTCAGCACCTCACGCAGAAGCTGGGAGAAACAGAGCAGGTGTCTAAGGCTGAGCAGGAAAAGATTAAAACACAAGCGGGCTCACAGGCTGAGCTGCTCACCACGGTCTATCAGGCGCAGAGAAACCAGCTCAAGAGTGAGGCTGAGCAGCTAGCAGCGGTGGCGACCGCTCATGCTCAAGCCACCGCTGCTAAGCAGGTGAAGGATATCTCGAAAGGGCTGCGTCAGGCTTACTACCTGGAAGCGGCTGGCTTTGCTTGTGCTTGTGCCGCAGCACTCATGTTCACATCCTGGACGATGGCCTGGATATCACGCGGACGAGCAGAGAATGACTCGGTATGGGGTGATATAGAGCGTTGGAATGGAGACGAGTTACAGGCTTGTGTGGATGCAAATCTCCCTACCTGCAACTTTCACATCAAGGTACCAAAGGAAGAATAAGGCGTGACTACCTGATAGAATCATTTGTACTATCAACGTACTAGCGTATGCGCAGAGACTCGATTTTCTATCAGCTTTTTCGCCAGTCGCCAGCGCTCTTGTTCAACCTCGTGCCTGACCCACCTGCGAATGCCGACAGCTATCGCTTTGATTCGGTCGCCGTCAAAGAGCCCAGGTTTGAGATTGATGGCGTCTTTCTGCCGCCGGAGGGTGAAATGGGCGCGGTTTTCTTTGTTGAAGTACAGTTTCAAAAGGATGAACGGCTTTACGAACGCATTTTTGCCGAGTCAGCGCCCTACTTCTACCGCAGTCGGG
>JBGTGK010000118.1:0-2307 GCA_041746795.1 Phormidesmis sp. | reverse complement strand
GACTTTGCTAGAACTTTCGAGTGATGAACGGTTTGATGGCGAAGTAGAAGCGATTATAGATTTGAGTGATATTCGTCCGGCAGGCGAGCGGCTGAATGGATTTGGCGGCATGGCAAATCCGGTGAAGCTGCCTGAGCTATACGAGCGTTGCGCAAAAATTTTGAATAATGCAGTTGGACGACAGCTTAATTCGATTGAGTGCTGCTTGCTGATTGATGAGGCTGCGGCCTGTGTGGTGGCTGGCAACATTAGGCGCAGCGCGGGCATGAGGCAGTTCGACAGTAATGACGATGTAGCCACCGGCGCGAAAGAGAATCTTTGGCAGCAGGACGAGAGCGGTAACTGGCGGATTGATCCGACTCGCGACGCACTCAGAATGGCGAACCATACGAGAGTATTCCACAGAAAGCCGTCGAAGGCAGAAGTATTGCTTGCTGTCCAAAAGCAATTTCAATCGGGTGAAGGTGCCATTCAGTGGGCAGGAGAGGCTGAACGCCGTGCGCAGGGCAAAGGAAGGTACGGTCTGAATCCCTGTGGCGAAATTTTAGGGCAAGATTTTCACTGCAACTTGGCTGAAATTCACCTAAATCAAATTTCTCCAAAAGATGAGCAAGCACAGGAGGATGCTTTTAAAGCGGGCGCGATCGCAGTAGCCGCCCTTTTAAACCACCAGTTTCAAGAACCCCGCTACCAGCAGTCCCGCGAGGAAGATCCGATTGTCGGCGTTTCCTTCACCGGCTTTTTCGACTTCTGCGTCAAGGCATTTGGGGTGGAGTGGCTGCAATGGTTTGAGGCAGGTCGGCCTGACACCATGCAGGGGTTGGACTTTAAGGCAAAGGAGGAGGCTTACCTGAGTCGGTGGAAGCAGGTGGTGCATGAAACCGTTTGGGAGTATTGCGATCGCCATCAAATCCGCCGCCCCAATCGCTGCACTACCGTACAGCCCGCAGGTACCAAAAGCCTGCTCACGGGTGCCTCATCTGGCTGGCATCCGCCCAAAGCACAGCGGTTTATTCGCCGCATTACCTTCCGTAAAGACGATCCGGTGGCCCTGGCCTGTATTGACTACGGCTATTCGGTAATTCCGTCTCAGTCCGATAAGGATGAAAACGGTAATTTGCTCAACGACCCGTTTGACCCAAGATGTACTGAGTGGCTAGTAGAGCTACCCGTAGAAGTAGACTGGGCGAATTTGCCGGGTGCGGATGAAGTCGCGATTGAAAAGTTCTCGGCGCTGGCGCAGTTTGACTTTTATATGCAGGTGCAAAAGCACTACACTGCGCACAATACCTCTGCCACGGTGGAGCTGCGGGAGCATGAAATTGAGCCGTTGGCTGAGCGGATTTACGAGGCGATCGCCAATGATGAGGGCTACATTTCGGCGGCGCTGCTGGCGCGGTTTGATGATGTGCAGACCTTTCCTCGGCTGCCGTTTGAGCCGATTACTAAGGAGCGGTATGAGGAGATGCTGAAGGAGGTGCGATCGCGCAGAGTGACCGATAACTTCCACACGGCGCTAGAGGAGCATGATGCGGGTGAGCTAGTGGAAGCTGGCCCCGCAGGCTGTGATTCTGATAAGTGCCTGATGCCCGAAGCTAAGCCCAGCTAGCATTGCCATCGGTCTCACGTAGGGGCGCGAGTCTTACGTCCTGGAAATGCAGTCGGCTCAAACACAAACCGTATTATTACAGTTCGAGAGTCAACTTAATTTGATTAATTGAGAAGGGAATGCTCTTGCGAGGGGTGTTCCCTTTTTGATTAAAGCTTCTGACCTTTTTCCATGAAGTTTTTCAGGAATCAAATTAATATTCAAGGTATCTAAACAATATGACGAAGTGAGTTCCCTGAGCTCTTTCGTCAGAATCTCTAGTCGTTCCACTTGAGAGTCACTGTGCAGTCAGTCTATTGGTTTTGTTTTGCGATTGGCGGGGCTTTTGTCGCCCTTTCTATGGTTGGAGGCGACCTCCTCGGCGATGCGGATGCAGATTTTGACGCGGATCTAGATGCAGACTTTGACGCGGATCTAGACGCTGACATGGACGCAGACTTAGACGCCGATGCAAACGTGGAGGCAGACTCAGGTATAGACACGCAGATCGATACAGACATTGATCTGCTGCGCAATTCTCGCGGCGTTGCTGATTTAAAAGATGAATCGGTAGGGAATGGAACATCCCAGAACTTGAGATAGTGAATCAGCAGTCGAATGGAATGTTCGAGCATCTCCACCGACTTGGAATAGCACAACGTCTTGCGATGTAAGCGGGCTAGGTAGTGCCTTAAGCGCGTATTCTCTCCCTCTACCCT
>JBGTGK010000117.1:0-17972 GCA_041746795.1 Phormidesmis sp. | reverse complement strand
CCGAAAGGGCGATGGAGAACCCGGCATTAAGACCTTATGGCGCGGTTATACCAAGCTTCAGCACCTAATCGAAGGAACTCAACTGGCAAAGAAATGGTAGGTGCTACAGCACTTTCAGCAACTTCTGCCTAATGGATAGCTGCTAAAGGGGCGCTCACGGGTCGAAGCAGTACAGGATTTGGCTCTACTTATAAAAGCACGGGCAGCGGTGGCAAGTAAGATACAAGGTAAAAAAGTATGAGACCTCTAAAAATAATTCGCCGTCCTCACTGGCAGCGTCATATTCGTGAAAATGCGTATCAGGCAGACGTTTTAAGCGATGCCCAGCAAAAATACTGGGTTGAAGCCCTATCTCAACCCTTTGCCATTCAGCTCGACACCCGTGAAGAGACCGCCATTTCAGACGCCACAGAAAGCCTTTGGGAAATGTGCGTTGAGTTTTTAGACTGGTTTTTTACCGACGAAAATGAAGGCGACGTTGACCAGCGGTTGACTAAGCTACAGATTCCTTCTGCCTACTGGCGAGCCATCAAAAACAGCTGGGATCGTGAAGAACCCGTCGAGAATTTGTCCCTATGTACGCGGTTTGATTTTGCCCTCACAGAAGACGGGCAGATCAAGCTCCTTGAAATCAACGGCGAGACCCCGCTGCTGGGAGCCGAAACCATCTACCAGTGGAATTGGTATGCAGATTACATGCGCAATCATCAAAATAGTGCGGCACCTTTGCCCAGCGATGCCAGCCAGTTCAACGACTATTGGGAGAGAATCGCAGGACAGTGGCGTAAAATTAATCAGGACTACAATCTTAAAGAAACCGGTATCTCCTTTCTTGTGGATGAAAACCTTGAAGAAGATTTGGAGATGGCAATGCAGCTCATCCAAATCTTGCACGATGAGGTAGATGCAAGCATATACACTCAAATTGTTTACCTACGAGAACTCACTGACGATCGGGGAAAACAAGTGCAGCGAGGTCTAGGTTTAGATGAAGAAGGGTATTTTGTCGATCATATTAACGAGCGCATTCCCGTGCTTTGGAAGATGTACGACTGGTCTGACCTTGAAAATGACATGGCGAATAGCGGCAGCACAGATGCTTTTGCCCGAAGATTAGAAGCTGGAGATGTGAAGGTGATTGAACCTCTGTGGAAGCAGGTGCTTTCTAACAAAGGGGCGTTAGCCCTAATGTGGCAGCAGTTTAAATCGTCGGACTACCGCCAGTACCTATTAGAAACCTATTTCGAAACGGATATCTCTGTAGAGGCTACTCAGCTCATATTAGAGATGCACGTCAGAAAGCCCATGCTGGGATGGAGGGCGTTGCGACTTCTATTGAAACGGGAGTTGGTGAATTAGAAAAAAGAGATACCTTTGGGTATGGCAACGAGGGATTCATGTTCAAGAATATGTTGAGCTAGCGCAGGCGTTTGGCTATCACTACATGCTAGGAAGCTGGGCGGTTGATGGAGAATCCGCAGGAATTATTATCCGAGGTGACACTTCTTTGATCACGGGACGCCATTGCCTGATTATTCCTCATATCGTTTCTGACGACGGACTCTATATTGCAGAGTGAATTTTGGCTCAGGCGCTAATGTAGGAGAGTTTAGACGGGTTGTTGGGAAGGGTTAAGGAGTGACAGGTTATGACTATGCTGAAGACGCTAGGGAAGGCATCAGGAAAGTCGAAAATAAGTCAAAACGTTTGGGATTTAGAAGCAGTTATCTCTAAAAACCATGTTGTTTTACAACAGTATTTTGACGAGGCTCCACCTGGAGTCACTGAGAACTTTCAAAATCTTTTGCGCAGAGACGTTTTTTCTGAAGGAGACTCGCAGCCCCTTTACGACTATGTTATGTCTCGTAAGACAGAGATGTCCGATGAGTTTCTAACGATGCTGGCGCTATGGCTTGAAGATGAACTCAAGCATTACGAGGGATTGCGCCGCACCTATCGCAGCATTTCTGGCGTGAGCTACGAGACGATGACGCGCCTTTTCTCAGAGCGCATTCATGAAATTGAGCCGATTCAAATGCTGCTGAAAGATGAATTTTCTATTTTGGTCGCGCTCATGTTTGATGAGATTGGGTCAGTGTATTCCTATCGTCGTGATTTACGAGAGTACTATTGCCACTTTGGCCCCGAAATTCATGCAATGGGTCATCATCTTGTTAAAGATGAAGGGATACACTTTAGTAACGCTGCTGAGCTGCTGTTGAGTTACCATGCTCACCGCCTAAAGGAAGTTCAGCCGCTGTTGGAGAATATCTCTCAGCTAGAGAAAACGCTGAAGAAATACCATAAGACCTTTTTTTTAGACCATGCTCAGGAGCAGTATCGGTTTCCAGCTCATTTTAATCAGGTGATTATTCGGGTAATTTTGGCCCGGTTTGGGCTGGGCGATCGCCCCACTCAAAACGAACTAATAGAGCTGTGGCAATGGACTCCACAGGGACATAGATTAGTTCCAATCTACGCAGAAAATGGCTGACTATCCGTTCCATCACCTGCTGCTCGCATTCGAAGGTCGCCTTGCCCATTTGTAAATGTTCCTAAAGGCAGAGCGACATTTTTGAGGATATTTCTTATAAACTTAAAAATGAAAGGATTATGAAATAGGCGGGCTATGCCTCAACTCACAATACGGGCTATCAGGATGTCGCTGAAATTCAAGACGCTTATAAGCTGCTCTCGCCCGTGCTAGGGTTTGCGCCTGCGAGCATTTTGTTTGCGGTGATCCCACTGGTGATGTTTACGAGCGATCGCCGCTTAATGAGAGAGTTTGTCAATCCTCAGTGGCTGAAGGTGCTGGCCTGGGCGATCGCCACGGTCATCGTCGGCCTTAATGCTTGGCTGCTATGGCAAACATTCTTAGGATGGCTGTAGCCAAGCTAACGATTTTCTATAGCACCAGAGGCAGCGTCGTTGCCTTCTAAGCAAATATCCAAGCGATAGACATTAATGACTTAGCAGGTCAACAGCACAACCCAAAAAACGACTATCAGTCTATCTATATCAGCCTATCTAGTCGTCGTTTTTCGCATCAAGGGCTTGATAACTCGCAGATGTTTGCAATTATTTTTGAGAACTACTTGATAATAGTTGTTGTTAATCACTCTAAAAACTACCTTTCTGAGTATGGACAAGGTTGGATTGGGCATATAGCATAAAAACAATTTTCAGAAGAACTGAAGAGAAAGCCCCACATTCTGCCCCACATCCTGAAGAGCTTGACTGTTATCGATCTCACTGAGATTGAGGCGTTGTCGCCTAGCCTTAATGTCTGCTGAAAAAGCTTCATTGAAGAAACGTTTTTACCAGAGAGGCGACAACAAGAGACGACAACAAGCTGACATTCATATTGGTGTACTTCAGGCTTTACCCGGCTGAAGCAGTGCAAGACTATTCTGTTTCATTTTTTTGCAAACTGCAATGTAGAAGTTGATTATCCACTGCCATGAGACAAACGACTATGCCTATGAAACACGCCGAACGGCACTATATCAGCCGAATTGGCTGGTTACGAGCAGCAGTGCTAGGTGCTAATGATGGCATCCTTTCAACCGCCAGCCTAATTGTCGGCGTTGCCGCAGCTACCCCGACCCAAAGCAGCGTTTTACTCGCCGGGATAGCTGGATTATTCGGCGGTGCTATGTCTATGGCCGCAGGTGAATATGTCTCTGTGAGTTCTCAGGCCGATACCGAAATGGCTGACCTAGCGCGAGAACGAGTAGAACTTGAGCAAGATGAAGCGGGCGAGCGCAAAGAGCTGGCGGCCATCTATGCCAGCAGAGGAGTCGATGCCGACCTGGCCGCTCAGGTTGCCAGTCAGATGATGGCTCACGATGCTTTGGCCGCTCATGCCCGCGATGAGCTAGGTCTGACGGAAATCCATCAGGCGCGTCCTCTGCAAGCGGCTATCTATTCGGCTGTTACGTTTTCAGTAGGTGCTGCGCTGCCTTTGATTTTGGTTAAGCTGAGCCCAGTTGCCTGGATGATCCCAGTTGTGGCTGCTGGGTCACTGCTCTGCCTGGGGCTTTTAGGTGGACTCGCCGCTCGAACGGGCGGTGCCAATATTGCCGTCGGGGTCGCCAGAGTAACGCTCTTGGGTGCATTGGCAATGGCCATTACAACAGCAGCCGGTACCGTCTTTGGCCCCATTGCCTAACGCAACGGAGCCATACTGCCACGCTTACGGCGCTAGGAGGTGCGCTAGGCGGCGAGCCAGCAGGCTAATGGAAATATCAGGTATTCTGCAAAGAAAAGCTTCCAAATAAACTGATAGAAGTCGGGGTAGGAGATATCTTTTTTAGTCGCAGAAGGGTCTAAATCTACCCGGCGGCTCAGCCACCAAAAATAGAGAATGCCGATGCCCTGAGCCACCATCAAAAAGATTGACTGAACGCCAGGGAGGAAGGGCGCAGCTAGCATGAGCCCGCCATAGCAAACGGTCAAAATCCAGCGTGCTAGGCTAAAAACCTTCTTGCGGCCTAGCTGCAAGGTGTAGGTTGAGATGTTGAACTGGCGATCGCCTTCCAAATCAGGAATGTCTTTAAAAATAGCGATTACAAAGCTAAATACCAGCACAAACAGCGTCAGCGCCCACACCCTAGCCGGTACCGCCCTTCCTAGTCCTAGCTGAGTCGCAAAATACAGATAGAGTCCCAGGTTCACAATCGCCCCACGCACCACTAAAATGCAGGCCGACGCCCAAAAGGGAAAACGCTTGAGCCGAATCGGCGGCAGCGAATAGGCCGTGCCGATAATCAGGCTCAGGCCGATGGTGAGCACCAGATAGATGTTTTGAGAGTCGAGTGCCAGCGCGATCGCCCCAACCCCACTCAGCCCGACTAGCCGCTGAGCATGGCCCTTAGTAAACTCACCCGAGGCAATGGGTAGCTCAGGCTTGTTGATCCGATCAATGGCAATATCTTCTACTTGGTTGAGGCCGACGATGTAAACGTTGCCACACAGGCAGGCAATCCAAGCGGTAAGCCAGGCGCTGACCACCGTGCTCCAAGGGATTGAGCTAGATAGGGCGGATATTGCAGATAGCGCGATCGCCAGTAGCGCTGTCACGCTCAAGCTAGTGCCAATAATCGTGTGAGGCCGGGAGAATTTCCAAAAAGCTTGCAGCCACGGTCGCGGTTTCTTAAAGGGATGGAGCGACTGAGGAATAGGTTGATCAGATACAGAGGGTTTAAGCATGTTTAAAGATCTACACCGTCATTTAAGCAAGTGACTTGACTAAGTAAGTATTTATTTAGATACAGAATCACATTTAGATACAGAATCACACTAGATTTGAATTTTCAAGAGTTGAATTTTCAAACAATCGCTATTGCCGAGCTTGTCGGCTTTGAGTGATTTGCCAGCTCAATGCGATCACCGGCAGCAGGCCCACCAGCAAAATCATCAGCGCGGGGGCGGCGGCTTCGGCTAGGCGCTCGTCTGAGGCGTATTGATACACTCGAATCGCCAGCGTATCGAAGTTGAAGGGCCGCATCACTAGGGTCGCGGGCAGCTCTTTCATCACGTCTACAAAGACGAGCATAATCGCCGTTAGCAGGCTGCTAGTCATCAGCGGGGCGTGAATTTTGGCCAGTGTTTTCGTGGGGCTATAGCCTAAGCTGCGGGCGGCATCGTCTAAGTTAGGCCTAATTTTGGCTAAGCCCGATTCAACCGAACCCAGCGCTACGGCTAAGAATCTGACGAGATACGCAAAAATTAGGGCGGTGATGGTGCCGCTAATCAGCAGGCCAGGCGAGCTGCCTGAAACCGCTGTTATTCCGCTGGTGATCGCCTTGTCCAGCCGCGTCACCGGAATCAAAATGCCTACCGCAATCACCGCGCCAGGAATACCGTAGCCCATCGCCGCGAGCCTGACGCCCATGCGAATCGGGCGGCTGCCATCGAGTCTTTGCCCGTAGGCTAAGACTAAAGAGAGAATTAGGGCGATCGCAGCCGTCATCCCTGCCAGCGTCAGACTGTTGGTAACGAGCCCTGTAAACCGATTGCCTAACGCATCACCCCAGTTGTTTTTAAACAGCAGCAGCAGCAGTCCACCGGGTAACAGCAGCCCAAAGCTAATCGGTAAAAGACACGCCAGGAAAGCCAATATTCCTCGCCCGGCTGCCAAATGATAGAGTGTTGGCGCTTTCAGGCTGTTGTTCGCCTGGTAGTACTTAGCCTGCTGCCGCGACCAGCGCTCTAAAAGGATCAGCGCCAAAATAAACAGCATCAGCATGGCCGATAGCTGCGCCGCTGCCACGCGATCACCCATGCCAAACCACGTCCGGTAAATGCCGGTTGTAAAGGTGGAAACGCTGAAGTACTGCACGGTGCCAAAGTCGTTCAGCGTTTCCATCAGCGCCAGAGATAAGCCCGCAATAATAGCGGGTCTGGCTAGCGGGATGGCCACTTTTACGAAGCTTCGCCAGGGGCCACAGCCTAAGGAGCGGCTGGCTTCAAGCGTACAGACGGACTGCTCTAAAAAGGCAACTCGGGCCAGCATATATACATAGGGATATAGCGTGAGAGTGAACATGGCGATCGCGCCCCAAACAGAACGTACGTTTGGGAACCAGTAATCAGTTGCACTTTCCCAGCCAAATGCGGCGCGCAGTCCAGTTTGCACGGGGCCAAAATATTCCAGCCAGTTCGTGTAAGTGTAGGCCAGCAAATAAGCAGGGGCGGCTAGCGGCAGCAGCAAAGCCCACTCAAAAAAACGGACGCCTGGAAACTGGCACATGGTTACTAGCCATGCCGTCCCCACGCCCACTAGCAGTACACCTGCCCCAACTCCGCACATCAGCGTCAGCGAGTTGGCGACGTATTCGGTCAGCACGGTATCGGCTAAGTGCGCCCAAACGTCGCCTGCATCAGCGAAGACGCTGCCGAGTACCACTAACACGGGCAGGCAAACTAAGGCGGCGACTATCCAGGTTGCGATCGCCCAGCCCTGCTGAACAAGAACTGCCCAGAGGCTTGAGAGCTTTGTGCGCCATGAGTGAAAAAGCCCAGGGTCTAAATCAGAAGTATCAGAAGAAGAACGTAAACGCGGCATATTTTAGCAGATCATCGGTAGCGTAAGGGCCAGTATTAGGCAAGGACAATCGTTAACCTTGTCCTTGGTATTTTAAGGCACGCGTACAGCCGTATCTTTCAATAAAAAGCCGCTGTTGGAAATGAGAGGTTAAGTTTGCCGTCATCTTGCATACTTTTGCATACTAAAGTGGCTATGCAGATCAGCCGTTATTGAGAAACTTTCCTATTAACTAAATTTAGGCTATACTCAGCTTACTAAATTGTTGAGAATGATAGTCAATAAAGATGATGACCATGAGTGAAAAACCGAACGTACTGTGGCTGTCGGTAAGTCCGTATCTAAAAGGATTTGACCAAAGGCTTTTAGCACAGCTTGCGAAGCGATCTACCGTGCGCCGTTGGGACTATTGCCAAACGGCTGATGAGCCCTGCTGCACAGATACAGTTGTGGCAGCTTTGCATGAATACCTCACAGGGCGGGCTGCTTTGGAGAAAAGCTGGGAAAAAGGTGCAAACCACAAAGTTCATTTGCTAGGTCATGGCGTAAGCGGCATTATTGGGCTGCTTTACGCTCGCCGCTATCCTGAGCAGGTGGCCTCGCTTACCCTGTTGTCGGTGGGGGCTTTGCCCGCTGTTAACTGGCAGGCTCACTACTACGTTTTGCGGCAGCACCTGCCCTGTAGCCGCGAAAGTCTTCTTGCTCAAATGACGGGGCTATTGTTTGGCGAGCAGCCTCGTCGGTTCAGCAAAGCTTTATCGGTGCTGCTTGCCAGAGATCTTGACGGCAGTCTGACGCTCCACTCACTGGCACATCACACTCACATAGCGCCTGATAGCTTAAAAGTACCGCTGCTAGTATGCAATGGGGAGGTCGATGCCATCGTTCAATCTCAGCAAGAGCCGGACTGGGATAAGTGGAGACCCCGCGAGCATGGCCATGCAGTCAGATCGGCTGATGCTGATGACAGCGGCTTGTTTCGTCTTTGGCAGTGCCCAGAAGGAAATCACTTCTTTCATTTTCATCACCCTGTGGCGGTCGCTAATCAGATCGCTGGCTACTGGCATCATCTGAGTGACGCGCCCGTCGAATGCCATCAGCACTGAATGAAGTTGTCACTTTCAAAGGAGGTTAACCGCAGCTATAGCGCATTGGTCTATAGCGCATTGGTCTATAGCGCTTCGGTGATGAGCGATCGCGCCTTTTTCGGCGTCACATTTCTATACTTATCTTTCGTGGGCAGCAACACCATATTTGGCCCCGCCTTACAGTGGCCCATACAGCCCGTCGCCTTAACTTTCACGCCTTCCGCGCAACCCGCCTCTGCCAGCGCAGAATCAACCGCCTGAGCCACCTTTAGGCTCCCTTTTTTACGGCAGCTACCCTTCTGACAAATCAATACTTTGGTCAGGCCCGGCTCAAGCTGGACAGCCGTCTCTATTGGTTTCTCAGATTGCTTCTCAGGCTGCTTCTCAGGCTGCTCAAAATCCGTATAAGCTTTCCCGTTGGTTAAAGCGCCAGCAGCGATGTTGTAAGCAAACTCCGCCTGCTGTTTCTTGACCTTACGAGGCGACAGCTTAGCGGCTTTGTGCGCCTTCCACTTTATTTTTCCGCTGCGCGAGCTTACCTTACCTTCGCCAGCTACTTTCACCCAGTCCCCAGATTCCCAGTCACCCGGCATCTGCTGCCGCAGAGACTTGTTCAGCTTAATTTCAACCTCATCCATGACCTCGCCAGAGGCATCATCAAACTGGACTGCTTTCAGCAAAATCTTTTGGTAGGGCGATTTCTTTCCTGCAACAAAGTTTGCAAAACGCCCCAGGCAGCGAAAGCGAATTACATTTGAATCAGCCATAGGTTATCAAATTTTTCTCAGTTTTTCTCAGTAGTGCCTCTATTTAGGCTTGCACACAGCTCGTCAGGACTACACCTATCGAACGACTGAAATTTTGAAGTTTGAAGCGTCTACAAAGCTGAGGCAACCTCGTAAATTGCGGACGCGATCGCTTGCAGCTCATCGGGCTGAATAATGTAGGGAGGCATGGTGTAAATCAGCCTGCCAAAGGGTCGAAGCCAAACGCCCCGCTCCACAAACTGGGGTTGCACTACCGCCATATCCACCGGATTGTGTAGCTCTACTGCGGCGATCGCGCCAAGCACTCGGACATCCTTAACGGCCTTTAGCCGACGGCAAGGTGCTAACAGCTGCTTTAGCTGTGATTCAATGGCGGCCACGGTTGTTTGCCAGCTATAGCTCTCTAACAGGTTTATGTTTTCGAGGGCCACCGCACAGGCCAACGGATTTCCCATGAAGGTAGGGCCGTGCATAAACACGCCTGCCTCACCGGATGAAAAGGTTTCACTAATGTGCGCAGTTGTAAGCGTAGCGGCGAGCGACATAAATCCGCCAGAAAGTGCTTTGCCAACACACATGATATCGGGAGAGACATTTGCATATTCACAGGCAAACAGCTTCCCTGAACGACCAAAGCCGGTAGCAATTTCGTCAAGGATAAGCAGCACGTTGTGTTGTTTGCACAGCTCACTTGCTCGGCGGACGTACTCAGGATGATAAAACCTCACGCCGCCCGCATTTTGAACAATTGGCTCGAATATTGCCGCCGCAATATGGTTGCTATGCTCTTTTAATAAAGTCTCGAAGCTCTCAATATCTTTCTCCTGCCAGTCTTCACCAAAGCGAACCTGTGGCGCATCGGCAAAATACTGCTGAGTGAGCACTCCGCTGAACAAATGGTGCATTCCGTTGACCGGATCGCAGGTAGACATCGCGGCAAAGGTGTCACCGTGGTAGCCGCTGCGAATCGTCAAGAAGCGATTTTTATTCGTCTCGCCACGATTGTGCCAGTACTGTACGGCCATTTTCATCGCAACTTCTACCGCGACTGAGCCTGAGTCGGAGAAGAACACATGCTGAAGGGGCTCAGGCGTAATGTCTATGAGCTTTTTTGCCAGGTCTACGGCGGGCCGGTGCGTGAGGCCGCCAAACATGACGTGAGACATTTTTTCTATCTGTGCGTGGGCGGCCTGGTTCAACCGGGGATGGTTGTAGCCATGAATGCAAGTCCACCAGGAGGAGATGCCGTCAATGAGCTGCCGCCCGTCCTCCAGCTCAATTCGCACCCCTTTGGCCGAGCGCACGGGGAAAACCGGCAGCGGGTTAGGCATCGCCGAGTAGGGATGCCATACATGCTGCCGGTCAAGGGCAATGAGCTGCTGTAGCGACATGAGCGAGTCACTGGGTAGGGGCCACTACCTTATCTTGATTCAACTGCTTTTTGTGGGCTCGCTGCCGAAACTGCTGCGCAAAGATTCCATATTTTGGGGCAAAGACCATCGCTAATATAAAGAACAACGTCAGTAATACAACAATGCTGCCGCCAGTTGAGACATCGAAGTGATAGCTGAAGTAAGTACCCAGCACACAAGAGCTAACGCTGGCAGCGACTGAAATCATTAGCATCCGGTCAAACCGGTCGGTGAGCAGGTAAGCGATCGCACCGGGCGTCACCAGCATGGCCACCACCAAAATAATGCCTGCCGTTTGCAGGGCAGTCACAATGGTCATCGCTAGCAGCGACAGCAGCGTGTAGTACATCATCTGAGTGTTGAGGCCGATGGCTTTAGCGTGGTTAGGGTCAAAGCAAAACAGCAGCAGATCTTTGCGTCGTAGTAAAACCACGGTCAGGGTGATTGTGCCAGCGATCGCGGTTTGAATAATATCCTGCTGAGAAATTCCCAGCACGTTGCCAAACAAAATATGAAACAGATCGATGTTGCTCGGAATTTTAGTCACCAGCACTAGGCCAAAAGCGAAAAATCCGGTGAAGACAACGCCAATCACCGCATCTTCTTTGAGCCGCGTTTTTGATTTGATATAGCCAATTGCGACCGTTGCGCCAAAGCCAAAGACAAAAGCGCCGATTGAAAAAGGAATGCCTAGCGCGTAGGATACAACAACCCCCGGAACCACCGCGTGGGAGACCGCATCGCCCATCAGCGACCAGCCTTTGAGCGTCACGTAGCAGGAAAGCACTGCGCAGACCAGGCCGACAAAGGCGCTCACCCAAATCGCCTGCCGCAAAAACGCATACTGCAAGGGTTCTGTTATCCAGTCCCAAGGCGTCATTAATAAATAAGTCATGCTTGTACCTCAGCGCTGTGGGTTTTTTTTTGAGTCATTTGGCGCAGGCTGCTAGCCGGTAAGCCGCCAAAAGTCAGGGTCAGGTTGTCTTCGGTGAAGACTTCTTCAGTGGTTCCTGTCGCTAGGATAGTTTTGTTGAGGAGAATGGTGCGATCGCAAAAAGTAGAGATTGAAGCGAGATCGTGAGTAGAGACTAAAATAGTGTGACCCTTCTCTCGTATCTGTAGCAGCAAATCAATCATCTTTTTCTCCGTTTTCACATCCACGCCGGTAAATGGCTCATCTAAAAGAATCACCTTACCCGCTTGGGCCAGCGCCCGTGCTAGGAAAGCCCGCTTCTTTTGCCCGCCCGACAGCTCACCAATTTGATGGTTGCGAAAATCCGCCATAGCGACTCGCTCTAAGCTCTCCATCACAATCCGGCGGTCTTTTTGGCTAGGCGTGCGGAAAAAATTCATGTAGCCATACCGGCCCATCATCACCACGTCAAACACGCTCACTGGAAAATTCCAGTCCACCTCATCCGACTGCGGAACATAGGCCATCAGCTGCTGCTTTTGCGCCTTTTGAACGGGAAGCCCACCGACGCGAATTTTCCCTTGACTAGGCTGCAAAAAGCCCATAATGGACTTGAATAAGGTAGATTTGCCGCAGCCGTTAGGGCCAACCAGCGCGGTGATCGCACCTGGCATAACCGTACAGCTCGCGTCATAAAGCGCCAGTTTCGCGTTGCTGTAGGTAACGCTAATATTATCTACGGTGATATTGAGCGGGGAAGCTGTTGTTATCATTGGTTTTAATCCTGTTAAAAGCATATTCCGATGTTTGAAGGTCAGCTTATGAGCTGGGTGCAGAACCTATGCTATGGAGTGCTATGGAGTCTTGCTGCCTGCCAGCAGACCGTTTGAAATAGTGCGAGCGTCATAATCCAACAGGTCTAAATAGGTTGGCACCGGCCCTTCTTCAGTAGAAAGAGAGTCAACATAGAGACTGCCGCCAAATCGCGCTCCTGTCGTTTTAGCAACCTGCTTTTGCCCTTTGTCATTGACGGTGCTCTCACAAAAAATAGTGGGCACACCGTTGTCATCAACCGCTTTGATTACGCGCTGCACCTGCTTGGGGGTAAACTGCTGCTCGGCGTTAATCGGCCACATGTAGATTTCTTTCATGCCGTAATCACGCGTCAAATAAGAAAATGCGCCCTCGCAGCTCACTAAGTAGCGATCGCTCTCGGGTATCTGTTTAAGGTCGCTCCCTAGCTCTGTGTCAATGGCGCTGAGCTTCGCGCTGTAGGCTTTGGCATTGGCGTTGTAGGTAGCCTCATTTTCGGGGTCTAGCTTAATAAAGGCCTTGCGAATATTTTCGACATAGATCAGCCCGTTTCGCGGCGACATCCAAGCGTGAGGATTGGGCTTGTCAGTATAGGGGCCTTCGACAATGGGTATCGGCTGAATGCCGTCAGTCAGCACTGTCGCCGGTACGTCTTTGACGCTGCCCAAAAACTTCTCAAACCAGCGCTCTAAACCTAGACCGTTGTATAAAATCAGGTCGGCATCTTGAGCTTTTACAATGTCGCTAGGCGTCGGCTCATAGCCGTGAATTTCTGCGCCAAAGCGAGTGATAGACTCTACTTTAAGCTTGTCGCCTGCTACGGTTTGGGCCATATCTGCCAAGACGGTAAAGGTGGTGAGCACAACCTTTTGGCCATCTTCTTGGTTGGCAGTGGAGGTATTAGCCTGGCTAGCGGCTAGGTCAGTTGCAGCAGCGTCTGTGGTTTTAGGGCCGCTACAGCTAGTCAGAAATAAGGCGATCGCTAGCGATCCTCCCCCCAGCAGACGCGTAGCGTTTATGCCTACCGACGGTAACAGAGTGCGTTTCATAAACTTCTCCAAACAAGTTAGCAACGCTTAGAAAAGACCGCCTAGAGGTTACTGAGGCCCGCTTAGCTCGAAAATCGTCTTTTCATAATCATTTCATATTTCATAATTATTTCATAATATGCCTAAAACGACAACGGTGTGAAGTCGCTTGGCTTTAGCTAAGAATCTGTGTGGCTGCTTCGACGATGCGCTGAATTTCTAACATGAGCACGCCCTGCTTTACGTCTGGGCTAGCTAATACCAAAAAGAGGGCTTCGCTGCCACAGAAGGTGAGAATGCTGTAGCCCCTAGAGCCTAAGAGCGTAATGTGCTGCATGGTACCGCGCTGAAGTTCGTCGCCGACGCGATCGCCGATCGTAATCACCGCTGCCGCCATTGCCGCCGCCCTAGTTTCCTCTAGTCCGTCGGGTAGGGTGCTGGCAATGGGTAATCCCTCGTGCGTAACAATAGCTGCGCCCTGCACATGGCTAGTATCCGTCACGAAGCTACGGATAATCTCGTCTAGCTGGATGGTGTCGATAGCCATAGGTCAGTAGCAGGGGCCAAAAAACAGATGTCAGAAGAGAGATATCAGGAGAAAAATATCAGGAGAGAAAAGCCTTTTGAGAAGCTGCAAAGATTTGCTGCGAAATAAAAGAGACAATGGCTTCATTCTGGCTATTTAGCTGGCTATTCAGCTGGCTATTCGGCCTGCGAAAGTTTGTTGTTTCTTTGCTTTCTGTTTTGCCTTTTACAAAAACAACTAGCTGATAGGGATGGCTGCTGTCGGCTTCAACGTAGGCAGCGCTGTGGCTGCTGGAATGGGTGAGAGCCGTTTTCGACCACACTCTGGCAGCGGGCCAGCGGGCCTCTGTTTCTTCCATGAGCCCCATCATTTCCTGCGACCTCGCGCCGCTCACCGATACGCCGCCGACAATGCTGTGCAATAGGCGAGCAGTCGCTTCAGTACTCAGCAGGTTTCGATTTTCAAACGCTTCACCTGCAAAATCTCGCTCTCTGCCGTAGGGCTGATCGCACCAGGTTTTTTGATTCATATTCACCGCTCGCAGCTCAGGCCAGCCCAGCTGCTGAAAATAGCGATTTGCAATATTACGCTGATGCTGCCAGGTCTCAGTTGGCCCCGGCGGTAGCTCTGGCCCGCTAGTCGTGCCGCTGAGCACATCGAGTATGTAGCTAGTCGCATCGTCACTATGCCTGTCGATCATGTCAGTAAGGGCGCGCTCTATTTCAGGTGAAGGCTGTACCATGCCTTGCTCTAGCCACACATGCATCGCTACCAAATAAAACAGCGTTACCATCCCCGCCGGATCGATCGGTTCTACGCCTCTGTAGCTAGCGCCCCTGGGCTGATACTGCCAAAATTCTTCAGCGCTTAGCGCCCCGCCCGTATTGATTCGGTAAGGCGGATCGTAGGCAATCCAGGTGACCGCGATTTGGCTGTGGGCGAGCTGAGGGAAAGCCGCCCAGGTACTGTCCACAATGCTTTCTAAAGTGGATTGAAGCTCGGCGTCTGGTCGAAAAAACTTAGCAGACATACGGTATCTCGTCTATATCCAAAAAACCACAATCCAAAAACCACAATCCAAAAAATCACACAAACCCCAAATTCGTGCCCTTACCCGCATGCACCAGCGCTAGCTGCTCATATTTCTTAGCATGTTCTATTAGCTCTTCAGCTTCCTCTGTCGTCAGGGCGCGGAGTACTTTGCCAGGAACGCCCACGACGAGCGATCGCGCAGGTACATCCTTAGTCACAACTGCCCCCGCCCCCACGATGCTGCCCTCGCCAACCCGCACCCCGTTCAGAACAATTGCCCCAATCCCAATCAGGCAGCCCGTTTCAACATGAGCGCTATGAATCACAGCCCGATGCCCAACCGTAACATAGTCCTCTAGCACCGTTGGCAAATCAGGATCACCGTGCAGCACTGCGCCATCCTGCACATTGCTGTGAGCGCCAATTTCAATTGCCTCCACGTCACCCCGAACAACTGCGCCATACCAAACGCTAGCACCCACGCCTAGCTCGACTCGGCCAATAACAGTGGCATTAGGCGCGATAAAAGCAGCCTGCGAAACGTCAGGCATTGGCCAAAATCGACCGGGCGCAGGGGGAAGTGGCTCAGGCATATCAATGGTTTATCTGAACTCAAGGTCTGAACTAAAGGATACATGCTCTGAAGTGTGCAAAAGTTATAATGAAACCACTGCAAATGAATGGTTAGGATGCTTGGCTCTGCTTCTCAATATCCCATATACGGCCCCGAAGTGCAGTGTCCTCACTGTCGTCAAACAATTCCGGCGCTGCTGCTGACTGATAGCTACCTATGCTCGCGTCACGGCGCGTTCGAAGCAAATCCTGATACCCACGAGCTGGTGCATGTGCAGTCGGGTCGCCACTGGCGCAGGTGGGAAGACTGCTGGTACCGGCAGCATACGCACCCCGATGGCATTCGATTTGAAATTCACGAAGAGCTAGACAGGCTGTACACCCAAGGATTTAGGGCGACTCGGGTGATTATTGCCGAGCGCTATCAGGCGCTGATGACGCCTTACTTGGAGCATGGAGCCCCCTGGCAGGATGACGGTGCCCAAAAGGTTCCTAAGCTTTATGGGCTACCGGTGGCGTTCAGCGATCGCGCCGAGGCCGACACGCGCTGGGCCGTAATTAACTTTGATTTGGAAAAAGAGCCGGGCGTACCGACGCAGTACCGCTACCTCAAAATTTTTGAGTAGCCAAATATTGAGTAGCGCCAAAGTTCCGTATATTGACGGGCTCTTGTATAAAATTTAACGGTTACTTAAAGTTGTTGCTTTAGCTAAAGTAAGGGGAGCCTGCCAGGCAGCAGGGTCGTCTAACTTATTCATATGCACCACGCTTCTATTAAAACTGCGGATATTCACCGAGCGATCGCCTTTTATGAACAGCTTGGCTTCGCTGTGCAAACCCGCTTTACCGCAGGCATTACGCTGGCCTGCTGGATGGAGGGTTTGGGCGGTCGTATAGAGCTGATGCAGGTACCTGAACCCCGGCCCGCTCTAGATGCCTTTGCCGACGAGCATTACACCGGCTACTACCATCTGTCCTTCGACCTGACGGATCGAGCAAAGAGCTTGCCCGTGTGGCTAGAGACCTTGCGCCGAACGGTTGAAGACGCTGGCGGATCGCTAAGCGTTTTGCTAGAGCCGCAGCAGCAGCAGATTGGGGATGACATCTACGAAGTCGCTTTTTTGGCGGATGCAGACGGCTTGCCTTTGGAGTTTATTCGACGGATGGACGCTTAAAAGATGGGGCTAGAAAACAAACATGGGCGCTGACTCAATGCCATTCGCAGACAATTGGGCCTATCTTAAAACTGAGCTGAGCTGGTTAGACCGGCTGCTGATGCTGGCGATCGCGCGTCAGCGGAAGGAAGTCACGGCGATTAATAAAATCGCCCACAACGATGCCGATCGCGTCAGCGCCCACTGGTGGAAGGGCGTGATTGCGGTGAGTAAGCCTGCTTACGATGACTGCCGCGTGCCCGCTCAGATACAAACTGATCTTCAGGCGGCTGGAGGGGTTACAGGGGCTCAGTGTCGGCCTGTAGTGGGCTATCAGCAGCAGCTAGAAAATCGGATTCAGGCCAGCGCTAAAAACAAAACGGTGCTGGCTTTGCCTTCGCTGCGCCACTATTTAAATCTCACCCTGTTTGAGAAAAATTTGCTGGTGTTGGTGCTGGCTCCAGAGATCAATCGTCGATACGGGCGGCTGTATTACTATTTGCGCACGGGCAAAGACAGTCCCCAAGCTTCAGACTTACCCACGGTGGATTTGGTGCTGCGGCTGCTGTGCCGGAATGATTTGGAGCGGAGGCGATCGCGAGCCAAAATCACCGGGCCAAACTCGCTGATTGAAAAAGGCATTTTGCGCTACGTATCGCCGGGTGCCAGTACGCGGCTAAATAGCTATTTGCAGCTCAACGATGACTGGGTTGATTATTTGCTCTCTGAGCAGCCCGATCAGCATGTCTTATTTGCACAGCTAGCAACGCCGCCTGCACAAGTCCTAGCTCTGCCTGCTCCAACGCCCGCGACCAGAGCCGTAAAAATTACCCAGCCTCAGGTGCCGTGGGACAAGCTGATTTTGCCAACGCCTTTACTGGCGCAAATGCAGGCGCTAGGACAGCAGGCGGCGGTTGGGCTACTAACGCGGTTTGCGGCTGAGGCTGTGCCCCATTCCTTAGTTGGTATGCCGGTAGGTCTGTCACCGACCCAAAAGCTGGCGGCTCAGAAGGGACAAATCACGCTGCTAGTGGGCGAGAGAGGTACTGGTAAAACGACGGCTGCCGGGGCAATGACAACCTCTTTACGTCAGCCCCTGTGCATTTTAGACCTCAAGCAA
Source organism: Phormidesmis sp. (assembly GCA_041746795.1). GTDB lineage: Bacteria > Cyanobacteriota > Cyanobacteriia > Phormidesmidales > Phormidesmidaceae > Phormidesmis. The sequence goes on along the minus strand of JBGTGK010000117.1, from coordinate 498 downwards.
ATCTATCCTGAACATTGGGAAGCAGTATTAGCTTCTTTGGACGCTAATCGCTATCCGGTGCTGCTGATTCGCTCTGCCTGGGTTTGGTTTGGGCGTAATAGTGCCCTGCCTAAAGCGCAGCTAATTCAGTGGCTACAGCAAAGGCAGCAGTCACCGGGAATGACTTTTTTGAGTACGCGGTACTTACATACGATCAGGGCTCAGTGGCGACAGCAGATGGATGCTGTTTTGACGCTGCCGATGCCGAATAAGGCGGCGCGGACAATTTTGTGGCGGCAGGCGTTTGTGGGGATTGTCTGTAGTTCTAAAATTGACTGGCAGGCGCTGGCCGGGCAGATGAAGATATCAGGAGGCGATATTCAGCTGATTGCTTATGATGCGCTGGCGATCGCGCAGGCTAAAAATGCGAAGACGATTACGCTGGGGCATGTTCAGCAGGCGATCGAGCAACGGACGGAAAGCTGAATCTTGGGTTTTGGATGGTGGGTGGCGATCGCA
>JBGTGK010000116.1:0-7262 GCA_041746795.1 Phormidesmis sp. | reverse complement strand
CAATACGTTGTTTGTGACAATCGCCGATTGCACGAAATAATTAACTCTTCGCTTCATCCTCGTTCAGCTTTGATTCAAGGCGAGTCTGGTCAATCGAGAGTACCGACCGCCGACCATCAATGGATGCGCGTCAAAGACAAGTATGTTGGGGTTTTAGCCTTTACCGAACGTCCAGAAATATTCGCTGACATGCGAACGCAGCTATCCTACCTCTGGAAGATGGTTTGTAGGCCGCAGGTGAAAGATGTTGAGATTGTCACACAGGTGCGATCTTCCAGCGTCAAGGTAATGCGCGAGAAAATGCAGGACGTGATTAAAACGTCCCGGCGTAAATCAGATCTCGCCGCTGAGCAGTCGTCAGTTGATGTCGGTGCAGACATCAAATATAAAAAGGGACTAGAAGCGCAGTATCAGCTCTATGAAGGCGCTGTACCATTGACCACGGCAACCGTCGTTTTGGTGCATCGAGATCGGCCATCCCAGCTCGATGATGCTTGCAATATGATCGCTGGGTGCTTTCCACTCCCGGCTAGATTGGTTCGAGAACGTGATGTCGCCTGGATATACTGGCTGCAAACACTACCGATCGTTTGGGATCGGCTGCTTGACAAACCGTACAGACGCACCATTCCCTATCTGACAGATGCCGCGCCTGGGTTAATGCCACTCACGCTAACCCGGCAGCTTGATAGTAAAGGTTTTGAGCTAATCGCAGATGCTGGCGGCTCCCCGATTTTTATTGACTACATTCATCAGCATCGCAATGTTGCCCTGTTCGGCACTACCCGCTCCGGGAAGTCAGTTGCAGCCAGCGGAATGCTCACACCGTTTCTCGCGGCAGGATATCCCGTAGTCGCGCTGGACTATCCTAAATCTGACGGAACCAGTACGTTCACCGATTATGCCGATTTCTTTGGAGAAAAAGCAGCCTACTTCGATATTGGGAAGGAAAGCTCAAACCTCCTGGAAATCCCTAATCTCAAGGGACTGTCACCGGAAATGCGAAAAGAGCGGTTTGATGACTATCTATCGTTTCTCGAAAGCTCTTTACTGATGCTGGTTCAATCCACTGATCAGTCTATCAATCAAATGGCCAGGGCAATTCTTGGCAAAGCCCTCAAAGGGTTCTTTGGAGACAGTAAAATCAATGCCCGATATGATAGAGCGCTAGAGCTTGGATTCGGCTCTCAGGCTTGGCAGGAAATGCCAACTTTAGTAGATTTAGCCAACTTTTATTCAGCAGAATATCTTGAATTTGATGACGATACCAGTACGGCATTAAGAAACGCTAGAGAGCATATTGCTATCCAAATAGAATATTGGATCAATTCCAAGATCGGAAAAGCGATTGCCCGACCCAGCTCCTTCCCGATTGACGCGCAGCTACTTGTCTTTGCACTCCGCAATCTATCGAATGATGATGAAGCAGCAGTCTTAGCACTTAGCGCTTATGCAGCAGCGCTCAGATCTGCGTACAGCGCTCCAAAATCTATCTTTTTTATTGACGAAAGTCCAATTCTATTTGAGTACGAGAGTATCGCCAAGCTGATTGGCCGGATTGCTGCTAACGGTGCGAAACAAGGAATCAGGCTATTTCTATCAGCGCAAGATCCCAACACCATTTTTGAATCTTCGGCTGGCCCCAAAATTATGCAAAACATGAGCGTCTTTATGACGGGGCGGATCAAGGAAACAGCGGTTCCTTCTTTCGTGAAATATCTTCGGTATGACGAGGCGGTCATTTCGCGTAACGCCAGCAAATCCTTTTTCCCGCAACGCTCAGGACTATATTCAAACTGGCTGGTAGATGCCGATGGAATGTATTCTCACTGCCGCTATTATCCATCCGAGGTACAGCTTGCCATCGTAGCCAACAATATGGAAGAGCAGCAGGCAAGAAACCGGGTTCTCGCACGATTCCCAGACAGAAAATTAGAGGGCTACGTTGAGTTCTCGCGGTCTTATGCCACAGCAGTTAGACATGGTGATGATATGGAGACAATTCAGTGAAAACAAGTTTTATAGTAACAGCGACTGCTGCGACAGCCTATTGCTGTCTATTCCCTTCAGAACGAGCATTGGCTCAGACAGTCTTAGATGAAATGTCCGTGCAGATAGAGTCATCCAACAGTTTTCTGCCAGGAGCAGGCGGCAGACCCACGATTACTATCGACGACCTTAGAGCAACGCAGTCTGGCCAATCCGCCCAGCCACAGTATTCAACTCAGACCGCTAGCCCACCTCCTGACGTTTTTGGCAATGCTTCTAATGGGATTAATCAAACCCTGAATACAGATAGATTGATAGATCCCGTAACCGGCTCTATCAATCGGGGAATTGAGGGCATTACGGGTAGCGTCAACAATGGGATCAACCGAGCCTTAGGCGGCATACTCGCACCTATTGACGGCGCTATTGATGGTGCATTAGGTCGAGTCAATGGTGCCATTGATCGCGTTGTTGGAAACGTGATGGCTCCTGTAGATAAGGTCATTGGCGACCTCATGACAAGCATTGACGACCAAATCAATAAAATTCTAGACGGAATTTTTGGAGGGGCTGGAGCTGGAGGTGTTTTAGATGAAGCACTTGGCGGAGTTTTAGGAGGGATTTTTGGGGGTGAGGATCGCCGCACTGTTGAAGCCTTGTACAATCCAACGTCCCCAGTATCATCCATTGTTTCTGCGGCCTCTTTTCAAACTCTGTTACCTAGCGTAACTTCGCCCTATACCGAGGCTATTCCTTTCGCCGTCGGAAGCATGGGGTTACCTGATTACACTACGATTCGCCCAACCCTAAATGCGTTAATTGCAGGTGAGCAAGGGAATCCAAATCGTACTATACAAGGGGCAGACAGATTCAGTACTACGCCTCAAACGCTAACAGGGTCTCTTAGCAATGAAGTTGAGAGGCTAGGATCTCGCTCTGTCGCTAATGCAACACTTAGTAAAACTGGACAAGACGCGATGAAGGCCGATTTGGAAGGGGCCACAAGAACGCTAAGTACTGCTATCGAAATCGCAGATGAGAGTCAAGACTTCGATGTCACGCAGGACATTATGAAAAATCTGTCGGCGCAACTAGCGCAGGACAGCGTACTCCGAGCAGGCCAATATAAGGAAGATACACTGGCTAGACAGCAGGCAGCGACAGATTCTATCGTCATAACTCAGATATCTGAGTCTATGGATGAACAAAATCGCGCCAGACGCGCACAGTGGACTGGAAATTCGGCGCGTATGCACCAAGCAGCCGGTCAAATGCACCTGCCAGGAGAGATGTCAAATGATTAATCTATATCTCGCAGTTGATGGCGCTACCCAGATTATGGAAAAAGCTGTCAAAGTAAACCAAGATGTCATTACATCTTGGAATGCGCGTTGGGCGACTATCTTCAATTCCTTGCTGTTTGAAATCATTGTCACAATGAGCGTCTTCGCAGGCGTTGTTGCTATTTGTGTTTGGATGACAAGTGAACTCAAAGATTTTGATGGAGGGGACTACCTATTTAAGCGTAGTTTTTATACCAATTTATTCTGGGCATTGTTCGTGATGGCGATGCTTGTCCCTGGCGGAGACAGACTAGCCACCTTAGTGCAGGGTTTGCACACCTTTGGACAAAAATTCAATCAGCAAGCTTTAGAGTATCAAATGGATGGTATTACCATACAAGATGCCATCAGAGCAACTGTAGCCAGAGGAACTCTTAACGCTGATATCTCAGCACAGATGGCTCAGTGTCAGGGTCTGATTGGAGAACGTCAATTTGCCTGTCTGAGTAATGCAAGAGAACAAGTTCAACAGATGATCAACTCTTACGAGGAAGAATGGGTCATTGACCTACCTGGGGGGTTTAGGGCGCTTGAAGAGGCGCTTACTAATATTATCTATGGAGAAGATGGGCCAGATATAATTAGCAACCCTAACAGCGGGCCGATAGAGGCGGCAAATGAAGGGATGGCAGGAAATATTGAAAGAGTCAGGGGCGGGATTCCTGGGGCCATCAGCGGATTTTTTCTAGGGTCGGTCGCTAGTATTGTTCAGAGCTTTGTCCAAGGTATTCTCTTAGACTTTCAATGGGCATTTGTCAACCTTCTTGAATTGGCAATGCTTTTAACGGCAATGGTTTCGCCATTTGCCTTAGCGTTGTCTTTTTTGCCTGGGGTAGGTCGCCCTATCATCGCCTGGATAATAGCTTATGTTTCGATGGTCATGGTGCAATTTTATTACAACATCATCACCGGCATCGTAGCGGTAGTCGTTCTTAATTCTAATGCACAAGACATTAACGGATTTCTTCTAGTGTTGGCCATTTTTGCCCCAGTCCTTGCTATCAAGCTTGCGCAAGGTGGTGGCATTGCCGTCTTCGACACCCTGACATCAGGGACTATTGGGTTAGCATTAGCCTCTGTTGGAATTGTCTCAAGAAGTGCCGCCAGTGCAAAAAAATAAGGAGCTGTTATGACCTCAATAAAGATAAACCGAGAGATAGCAAAGCAGAAAATTTTTCAGCAATCTAATTTGCTACCACTTCTAATCTGGTCAAGCTTGGTGATGGGCGCGATTGGCGTAACCTTAGGATTCCTTAACTTCGTAGGAATTTTGTACGTAGCCGGAAAAGACGTTCCTAGTCTGGTGCAGCTCAATGAAGGTCGTTCCGTTCTAGTCGAACCTGTTGACGCCGACTATCGTACCTCAGAGGTGGTCAGCAGCTTTGTCGAAGAAGTAATGAGCCAGCTATTTACCTGGAATGCAGTTGCCGAAGATGGTGGATCACGGCAGATTGCGGACAAAGGCGTAGAGGTCGGTAGCAATCAAAAAATCCCAACCCGAACTTGGCGGGCTTCATTCGCTATCTCCAGCGACTTTAGAGAAGTCTTTCTTGAAGAGATGGCATCATCTTTTATTCCTCGCGGCGTTTTGACGGGAGATGCTCAAAGCGCACTGTTAATAGACAGCATGACCGAGCCAAGAGTGATTAAGCCCGGTATATGGGAGGTAAAAATGGTTGCCTTCCTGGTCATCTTTGATGGTCAAAATCCGCAAGGAAAAGCCACTGAATTTAACAAAACTATTATTGTTGAGGCGGTTGAGCCTGCCCTTGATCCCTTGCCAGAAGAAACATCACCCATCCAAAAAGCTGTCTATGAAACAAGGGCTAAGGGTTTGATAATCACTGAAATTTATGAAATAGAGAGCGAATGAAAAATGAGCCAAGACACCTGTAACACCATTGATGAAACCGAGCATCGAGATACCCTTTCAATATCAGATATTAAGTCATTGGTAGGATTGTCATCATCAGATAGTCAGAATAAGGAGCCGGTTCCCATTGATTCTTCGGTAGCGGTGACCGATTCACCGAACGCACTTGTCGATTCCGAAGATTTTGAAGAAGCAGAAGGCCCAACTCAAAAGAAGCTCTGGCAACGACCTATGCCAAAGCTGATAGCTATTGCAGTCCCAGTAGGCATCGTTTCCCTAATTTTTGGGTTCTTGTTAGTCAATTTTTCCAAACTCAGGCTTGCAGAAGACAACCCCGAAGGTGCTGATACTGAGGAAGTAGCAGTATCTACAGTAGATCCTGAAACCCTAAAAGACGAGGAGATTGCCCGACTCAAGACTTCCAACGCATGAGGGAATCAAGCCACTGTTCTAGACAGCCAAGAGGCTAGACGAACCGAACTAAATCCGACTTATCGGGAAAAATTTACAACTACTCCCTCAGAGGCAGCAGATGGACAGCCTCAAGCATTGTCGCGACAGCCGACGACGACAGTTGCGCCAGCATCAGTACGGTCTCGGTCAGCGCCCGTCTCTCGGCCCGTTCCTGTCTCTCGGCCCGTTTCTTTAGCTCCTCCCATGAGAGCGCCCACCACTACAGTGCGCTCAACGGCTAGTTACGCCCCGCCCAGACCATCTGCTCCAGCAGCTAGCGCTTCTTTTGCCAGAACCTCTGCGCCCACCAACAGGACAGCGAGTAGTCCACAGGCAATAAATGCGTCAGAGGTAGATCCCTTTGAACAATGGCAGAAGCTTGTCAGCATTGGTAGCTATGGGGAGATGGAGAATGTTAGCGAAGAGCAAAGTGTCCCAGACGGCGGGCCAGAGGCTGTTTTGGCTAACACTGAAACATCTGCCGGTCAAACTACCATACCTGTTATGGTAAACGACTCAACCAGCAGCCCTGCTTTGCTTGTATCGGAGCGCGCTACGCCGAAAGCGCTTGAGGTTGATAAAACCGAAGGATATCCGACAGCCGAATTTGCGCAAGTTGCTACTTACGAAGAGGGCGCTGAGTTTATTATGCGCCCTCCCGTTGAGTACGAGACTGAAGAGCAGCGCAGGATGGAAATTGTCCCCGGCACGAAAGCCAGGGGAGAAGTCATCGCGCCCGTCGCCTGGGCAGGAGATGTAGACGGTACAGTCGGTGCGGTTGAACTGTCTGAAGATTTGGTCTCTGGCGGTGCGGTGATTATGCCTGCCGGAACGCAGCTAATCGTCAGCATTCGTACAATGAGCGCCAGCGGCATGATGGACTTGCAGGTGACCTCGATTGTGCTGCCATCGAGTGGCTATGAACAAATGCAGATTCCGTCTGGAGCCATTTCCATTCAGGGTGGCGATGGCCAGGTGCTGATGGCCAAAGATATGTCCGGGCAAGAAGGGCAACTACTGCAGTTAGATAGCAATCAAGCCCTGCTAGGCGCACTCGGTCAGATAGGCTCACTTCTCAATCGGCCCAACAGTCAGAGTACTTCTACAGGCGCAGGCGGCTCATTTAGCACGGCTGACTATGGATCTCCCAGCATTCTAGGAGCCATCCTTGAAGGAGGTGCTAATACAATGATCGCTTCGCAGCAGGCCCGAAATCAAGATCGGGCAGATCGATTAGAGGAACTACCCACTGTTTGGGTGTTAGAGTCCGGAACCGGTATCGAAATCTTTATCAATCAGCCAATAGTCTGGGAGGGATAGGTGCGAAAAATTATTTTCGGATCAGTATTAGTTTTGATTACGTCAGTCGTCAGGACGATGCCTGCTAGGGCATCGCTGGTACAGGATGCCTCTTTATCAACCGCCTGCCAGGGAGATGTGCCAGTAGTGGTGCACTCGGGCATGGGAGCCGTCATCGACTTTACTCAAACTGATCAGGTCGTTGAACGGGCGTGGCTTGGCGATCCAAGCAAGGTCACACTCGATTTTGACCGACCCCTAGAAGGCGGTAGTCGTGTTCTTTTTCTCAGGCGAATTAGCGAATT
>JBGTGK010000115.1:0-2433 GCA_041746795.1 Phormidesmis sp. | reverse complement strand
TTTCCAGCTCGGCCCGGTAACTATGCAGGATGCGCTCACCGATGTCCTGCTGACGCAAGAGGCCAAGGACAGTATTAGCCTTATGTTCGCAGAATGTGAGGCTAAAGAAGGACAGGAGCAGCTCAAATGTTTTAACGATGGTGCCAAAAGAGCATTAGATGACATAGAAAAAGCTGAGAATGCCACCAAGGTTCTGGGCGTAAAAACGTCAGGCATACAACGGTTAAAGGAGCGCCTAGTCGAAACAATTAAAGGCACGGATACTGAGGTGACGGGTACACCACTGGATGAAGCGCTTGATCTCACCATTGGCCTTCAGGGCTTCTTCTTTCAGAGCGCTGGTCAAGCGTTAGCGCAGCAGCTGATGAAAGGGTTCCAGAGCGCCATGATGACCATCATTGATGTGGGATTCTACCTGACCGCGATGCTTGCCCCTATCGCCGTTGCTGCGTCGCTTGCGCCTCTCCAGCCCAGGATAGTCTTTGTTTGGGGAGCCGGGATTATCGCCTTTGCCCTGATGAAAATGGGATACAACATTTTGATTGGCGCGATTGCAACAGTCGCATTAAACGTTGATGCTTCTGCTAGCGCTGTCAATACCCTGGGCGGGACGGGATTGCTGATCGCCATGGGTGTGTTCTCTCCCTTGCTGGCCATGGCCATGGGCGGCTGGGCAGGCACAAGGCTGGTTCACGCTATGGTCGGCGGGGCGACCGCTGCTGTTGCCATGATTCCAATGCCGATAACACGAAAGTAGTTAGTTAAGGGGTGCATCATGAGAGCTGTTTGGGTTTTTACAGTACCGCTAGGCTTCCTTGTTCTGCTCAGTGGCGGTCTGCCTGCCATATTTGACCCCGATGGAAAACCTGATCCAGACAGCGTTCTCCTTTTTAACGAGTCTGACTACCAGGATAAAGCCAAAGACTATGCCGAGTTAGACAGACGACAAGAAGCGCTGGACACCTGTACAGCAATAAAGGACAAGTTCAGCGATAGCGAATCGGAGCAAGAACTCTGTTTGTTAGAGGTATATGACGTTTTAGGTGATATCGATGGCCAGATTTCAGTCTACGAACAATCGTTAAAAAGAGAGCTAGCCAACGGCGATAGCGGTGCTCTGACTCGACATGTACTAAAAGGTCTAAAAGAAGAGCGAGATAAAAAGAAATGACAGCAAAACTACAACTCCGCAAGCTCAAAAAGCTACTTCCAGAAGAGACAGCAGCCATACCTGACGGCAGCTTCATCATGCTGGCGCTAGTAGCAAGCAACGTCCTGACGCTCCTGATGATGTTTTGGTTAGCCGCTAGCGTCTCTCGAATCGCCAACCGAGATGCCCCTACACTCGTACAGCAGGTCGGCGGTCAGGCTTTCATCGCCAAACCTATTGACTACGACTACCGCGACCCGCAGGTGCTACAGAACGTGGCGCGTGAGTGGGCTCTTCTAAATTTCTCCTTTGGTGACTTGCCGCAAATCAATCACCAAACAGAGAAAGTCTCTTACGAGGGCGCTAACCTGCCTGAACAAACCGTTACGGCATCCTACCTATTCACCGATAAAACCCGAGACGCTTACCTCAAGGGCTTCGCTGAAAACATCTACACCTCAGACGCGCGGCGTGGTGGCCTCAACTCCCTATACATGCCCTATCGCATCTCCGCCCCCAGACAGCTTAAAACCGGGCGTTGGGAGGTCGATGTGATTGGCTCTCGGCTAATCACAACGCCTGAAAATCCATCCGGTGAGCTGATTCCCACCAACGTTCGCTTGGAGATGGTGGCCGCTGAGGTGCCGCTGCTGGCACTGGAGAAAGATCCCACTGACGCGGCTAAAACAACCTATCGCCTGCTCGAATCAGGCGTTCGCATCGACAAAATTACCGCTCTCAAGGAAAGCTAAAAAGTTATGCAAAACAATGGTACGGATAAGAACTCTCATCAAAATGGCGCTAGCGTTGCAACTGACAATGTAGTTTCATTCCCGAGTAATGATCAGACCCGGCTAAATGATATTTCCACGCTGCTCCAGGGCGCTCCGGTGATTCAGTCGGAAGCGCCAGCAAAGAGCAGTCATAATGCATCTCCAGCGGGCAGTGAGATCGCCTCGGCTGAAGACTTTGCTCAGCTAGAGGAGAAAAAACCATTTGCTCACAAGATTGGCCCCAAAACCATCGCCGCCGCTGGACTAGCTGCTGCGTTCGTCCTGCCGCTCAGCTGGGCGTTTATGAGTGGTAAGAGCAGCCATAAATCAGAGAATACTCAGACGGCTGAAGTCAGTGAAGCAAGCGCTGAAGAAGACAGCAATATTAGTCCCGAAGAGTATGCCGCACAGCAGGCAGAACTAGAACACTATCGCAGCCAGCAGGCGTTCATTGACCAGCAGGTCGATGCAGATGCCATCGATGATGCCGGTCGTCAGAAGAAACAAAGC
>JBGTGK010000114.1:0-13400 GCA_041746795.1 Phormidesmis sp. | reverse complement strand
GGCCGTGAAGGCAGCGATCGCAATTTTTTGGCCTTCAGGCTTGTGCTTCAGCAGCGCGGAACGCACTGCGCCTAGTCGGCGATACGCAGGCCGAAAGCTGTCGCCCCATTGCGTCAGGCAGTGAGCCTCATCGAGTACCAGCGCGTTGATTTTCACCTGAGGTTCGCATAAGACTTCCCATATCTTTTTGCTAAGTAGGGTTTCGGGCGATAGATATAGGAGGCGCAAACGATTTTGGGAGAGCGATTGCAACGTTTGCCAGTGCTGCCGATTATCCAGCTCACTATGCAGCGCCGCCGCCGGTAGTCGCTTCTGGGCCAGCTCCTGCACCTGATTTTCCATCAGCGCTACGAGCGGTGATATCACCAGCGTGACGCCCTCTTTCATCAGCGCTGGCAGCTGGAAACACACGGACTTTCCGCCACCCGTCGGCATAATAATAATGGCGTCCTGACCTCTTAAAAGGGCCTGAGCAATTTCTCCCTGAGGCGGTCTGAAATCCTCGTAGCCCCATATTCTTTTAAAGTTCTCTCGCAGCAGTTCCATATTAATTACAAAATTAATTACAGATTGCCCACCCCCATCAACTTGTTTACGCTCGAAAGAAAACAGCAAAAAGCGATCGGGTAATCGCTTATCCAATCGCTCTTGCTTAGCTGTTTTTACTGATTTTTTACTGATTATTTCGTGCGATCGCTACGTCAGTTTTACCGTCTTTAGCCTAGCGACCAAGTCCACTAAAGTTGTAGCCAACCCCAACCGTCACGCCAAAGTTATCCGAATCGCTGAATATTCCTGCATAGTTTGCTTGAGCATTGGCCGTAAAGGTTCGAGAAACCGGCACATCTACACCTGCTGTCAGCAACAGCCCGACAGAGCTACCGCTGTTATCTACGTAAGAAGCGCCGACGCCAGCATAAGGCCGAATTTGGAAGCCTTGAACATCAGCGTTAAAGCGGCTGAAATCATAGGTGACCGGCACTAACACCGCAAGGTCATCACCAACAATGACAGAAGGACGAACGGCAATCTGGTCGCGTAGGGTTAGCTTACTGATGACGGCAAAGCTCACATTGTTAGCAGTTCCAAAGTCAGCACCGATCCCGATGAAGTCCGAGCCTGGTACTCTAGCACCGCCAGTACGACGACGCGCTTGAGCAATATCTGCCGATTCTTCCGACGCTGGATAGGTTAGCTCAGCTGCTTCAGTATTCGCTTGCTGTTCTGGTGCGGCTGCTTGTGTCGTAAGCCCGCTAGCACTTAGGCTTTCAGGCTGCGTCCAGCTCGCCGCTTCGATTTGCGCCGGTTGTGCAGTCTCCGGTTGTGCAGATTGTGTAGAGGCAAGCACTGTTGTGCCTTCTACAGTTTGTGCTTCTATAGCCTGGGATTCTACAGCCTGTGATTGCACAGCTTGCGCATTTGCGGGTAGCTGCATTCCTAATGCCATCAAGGCCAAGCCAAGTGCGCCAAAGAAAATCTTATTCATAGTCATATCCAAATACTCCTCAGAAAACCATATTGCCGTAACGTAAATCTACCCGTAAAAGGCAAATTATGACGCCTTGTGACAGCTTATATCTTCACCGCACAAATATTAGTAGAAAAAGCTTTTATTCCTATGCCCCTTGAGGCATAGAGTATGCAATGCCGTATCCGATCGCTAGCGCATCTGATTACTACCGCATCCGATCAATGGTGCGGTACTGAATCGCTTCTGCAACATGTTGGGTTTCGATATTGGTGTCGCCTTCCAAGTCGGCGATGGTGCGGGCTACTTTCAGGATGCGGTCAGTGGCTCTTGCCGACAGCCCAAGCTTGCGAACGGCTCCCTCGATCAGGATTCGGGTAGCTTCATCAAATGCACACCATTCTCTGATGTGGCGACTTTCCATGTCGGCGTTGCACTGGAGAGCAGGCACTTGGGCAAATCTGGCCTGCGCCCGATGGCGAGCGGCTTCTACCCTGGCGCGTACGGTCGTAGAGTCTTCGCCTTGAGGCTGCTGGGTCACTTCCTCTGGCTTAAGGCGTCCGACAATTACCTGCAAGTCAATCCGATCCATCAGCGGGCCAGAGAGCTTAGCCCAGTACTGCTCGCGGTTGCGAGGCGTGCAGGTGCAGGGCTGCACGGTATCGCCATAGTAGCCACAGGGACAGGGATTGGTGCTAGAGACAAGCGTGAACTGAGCGGGAAACTCTACGGATTGTTTAGTTCTGGAAATCGTGACCTTTCCGTCTTCTAAGGGCTGACGTAAGAATTCGAGGACGCTGCGCTTAAATTCGGTGAGTTCGTCTAAAAATAAAACGCCTCGGTGCGCTAGAGAAATTTCACCGGGTTTGGGATAGCTGCCGCCGCCTACCAGCGATGGGCCAGAGGCGGAGTGGTGGGGCGTGCGAAAGGGCCGCTGGTTTACCAGGCTGCCTTTTTCTTTGAGCAGTCCTGCAACAGAATGGATTTGAGTGACTTCTAAGGCTTCTGCAAAGGTGAGCGGTGGCAAAATGCCGGGTAGCCTTTGGGCGAGCATGGTTTTTCCACTGCCGGGCGGGCCGATCAGACAAAGGTTATGACCTCCGGCGGCGGCAATTTCTAGGGCGCGGCGGGCCTGCAACTGGCCTTTTACGTCGCGCAGATCTTGGGCGGGCTGGGGCGATCGCAATAATTCCTCCAGCCGATCTATCTTCACCGGCTGATGCTCATCAGGATTATTCAAAAAGCTGGCCACCTCAGAGAGATGATTAAACCCGTAGACCTCTAGCCCTGGTACAATGGCGGCTTCGTAAGCGTTATCTGCTGGGAGTACGAGCCCTTTAAGCCCGAGCCTGCGGGCGGCGGCGGCGATCGCAACCACCCCCGCTACCGGCCTCAGCGTGCCATCTAGTGACATCTCACCCAAGAACAGATAGTCTTTCAGGCAAGTTTGCGCCACCGCCTCAGACGCGGCCAAAATCCCAATCGCAATCGGCAAATCGTAAATCGGCCCTTCCTTCCTCACGTCAGCCGGGGTCAAATTAATCACCACCTTGCGCATCGGAAAGGCAAAGCCCGCATTCTTTAGCGCTGCTCGCACCCGCTCACGAGACTCTTGCACAGCCGCATCGGGCAGGCCCACAATCACAACGCCAGGTAGTCCGCCCGAAAGGTCAACCTCAACGCCCACCTTTAACGCATCAATCCCAACTAATGACGCACTCCAAGTTCTTGCTAACATATGCGCCATTACCCTAAGTCTTCGGTGCGTTTAGGCTTTTGCCCTCGCATGTTCCAGAATGCCCCTCTTAAGATATGTTCGAGCGTAAAAACTTCTGTTCGAGCATAGTTATGGCCATTCTGTGTAGGCTATAAGGTATAAGCAAGTGGCTTTTTGCGCTTTTCGTCCATCGTTGCTCGCTCCTTGGGTAACACGTTCCTTCAGCACTCACCTTTGGCACGCTATGTTAAGGCTCCTGAGAAAATCTCCTAAAACCGCTGTGGTGATTCGCGAGCAGCAAAAAGAAGAGGAGCGTATGCGCGATGTGGAGATGCTGCTGGAGAGCGTGTTTCTGCGAGAAGAGGTGACGCTGCGGCTGATTGCTGACTGTCTTTACGATGTGGGCTCTGTGAACTTAGTAAATCAGCGGATTCATTCTCAACCGCTCAACTGGCTGATGAAGGCGATCGCCCGCCGCTCTAAGCCGGTTTTTAGATTTTTTATGATGCGCTGGAGTCGAAAGAACTGTCCTCGTTTGATTGCTAGCTGGCTACGTAGACAGGTTGTGTTTGAGCCGAGCGCGGTGGTTTTGCCAGAGGTAATGAGCCCAGAAGAAAGCGCATTAGATGGGATGGTAGAGGTCAGGTTTTCTAGAAAGTAGGCCATGAAGCAAGGCTGTACGGATCGTATTTCCAAATCCGATAAAATGGGATGTCGTTATCGCGCTGTCAGGTTTCCTAATGAATGAAGACACCCTTTTTATCAAAATCATCCGTCGAGAGATTCCCGCCGATATTGTGTATGAGGATGACCTCTGCCTGGCCTTTCGAGATATTACGCCGCAAGCGCCGACTCACATTTTGGTAATTCCTAAAAAGCCGATTCCTCAGCTTTCAGAAGCTCAAGAAGAAGATAAGGCGCTGTTGGGTCATCTGCTGTTGGCTGTGGGCGAAGTGGCCAAACAGCAAAACTTGGAGAACGGCTACCGAGTTGTTATCAATACAGGGGAAGACGGCGGACAAACGGTGTTTCATCTGCATCTACATCTGTTAGGTGGGCGGGCGTTAGGATGGCCGCCGGGTTAAGGATTGATATCACCCAAAATATCCTGTAGGGGCTCCTTTTGTGGGTGTCCCTACTCGTCGATGCGTTCGAGCTGCCATAAGATTTGGTTGCCTTCTCGGCGAATGCGAGAGACTGTCCAGTTGCGCCAAGTCCAGTAGTCGCCTCGACTGGTGACGGCGCTTGCATTTACATCCATCAGGTCGGCAAGTTCGGCGCTTGTGATTAAGTAGCCCTGCTTTGCAAGCTCGTCAGTCACTTGTAGGGTTTTCAGTGTGTCGGTGATTCGCTCTATCCTGCTGACCCTTTTGCTGGTGTCAAGGGAGTCGCCTTGCTTCTCTAATGGCGTTACCATGTCAGGCTGCTGTCCTTCTGGGGGGTCTTCTTCCGTCTCGTAGAATATTAGCGCCGGTTCCGAAGATGGAGCCTGCGTATGGCCAGTATTTATTTCTGGGGGATTCAATGAGTGATCTCTATGAATATTTTTGGGAATATTTTTGGCTGTTTCTGTATCTATCGCTGCGGCAACTGTAGACAAGCTCTTTTCTGCTTTACTGGCTTCTGTTTCGTTAGCTGTTTTTTTGCTGGCGGCGGCTTTAGCAGGAACTTTGTACTGCTGGAGGCTAATCGGACTGCTGTGAGAAAAGGCACGGGCGATCGCATCGCAGCGCTCGTTACCAAGATTGCCGGTATGGCCGCGCACGTAGCGCCAGTCCATGGTGAGATCTGTGCTACTGAGTGATTGAGTTAGCTCGTCGAGCTGCTGCCACAGGTCTTTGTTGAGGACAGGTTTACCGGCTGAGGTTTTCCACCCCTTGCGCTTCCATCCTTTGATCCATTTGGTGATGCCGTTTTTTAGGTACTCGCTGTCGGTGTGGAGAATAACCGAACCGCCCTTAAGGTTGGACTCGCCATAAAACTTTAGGAGAAATTCCAGGGCGGCGATCGCGGCCTGCATTTCCATCCGGTTATTAGTGGTCGCTTTATCTCTGCCGCCCAGCTCATGCGCCTGCCCGTCGGCAAATTCTATCAGCGTACCCCAGCCTCCCGGCCCCGGATTTCCAGAGCAGGCTCCATCGGTATAAATCTCTTTGACACTAGCTTTTGCAGCGGCCTCGGCAGTTGACATGTGCTGTAAGTATCTCGAATGACAATAATATAGTGTGGGTCACTTCACTTGGCCTTAGCCGAAGGGTAGTTTAGCGCGGATGTACTCACGGCGCATTTTGGCGATCGCCTCAATCGAAATTCCCTTAGGACACACCGACTGACACTCGCCATGATTTGAGCAGTCGCCAAATCCCTCAGCCGTCATCTGCTGTGTCATTTTCACCACGCGCTGCTGACGTTCAGGCTTGCCCTGCTCTATCAGTGCTAAATGCGAAATTTTAGCCGCTGTAAACAGTGAAGCCGACGCATTCGGACAGGCCGCAACGCAGGCTCCGCAGCCAATGCAGGTAGCATAATCGAACGCCGTATCGGCATTGGGCTTGGCAACCAGTACGGCATTCGCATCGGGAGCCGCGCCCGTTTTTACAGAAATATATCCACCCGCCGCCGAGATCCGATCTAGTGCCGATCGATCAACCACTAAATCTTTAACCACCGGAAAAGCCTTTGCCCTCCAAGGCTCTAACGTTACCGTATCACCCTCTTGGAAGTGGCGCATGTATAGCTGACAGACTGCCGTGCGCTGCTGCGAGCCGTGGGCTTGGCCGTTAATCATCATGCCGCAGGAGCCGCAGATGCCCTCCCGACAGTCGTGGTCGAATTCTACCGGTAGCCCGCCTTCGGCAATGAGCTGTTCGTTGAGGATGTCTAAGACTTCTAAAAATGAGAGATCGGGTTGAACGTTATCTACGGTGTAGTTTGCAAACTTGCCGGTTGTCTCAGCGCTGGCCTGTCGCCAAACTTTGAGGTTGATTTTCATAGGAGTAGTGGCAATTTTTTATTCAGTCTGATTGACCGGTCTTATTGACCAGTTTTATTGATAGGAGCGCTGCGTGAGCTTTACGTTCTCAAACGTTAGCGTTTCATTGACTAGCTTGTGCGGCTGCTCGTCGCCCTGATACTGCCAGGCGGCTGCCGTTGAAAACTGTTCGTCTCGCCTTTTGGCTTCACCGTCAGCGGTTTGAAATTCTTCGCGAAAATGACAGCCACAGGACTCCTCTCTAGCCAGCGCATCGCGAGCCATGACTTCACCTAGCTCCATAAAGTCAGCAACTCGCCCAGCAAACTCCAGATTTTTATGGAGCGTGGTAGCTTCGCCAGGAACGCGGAGATTTTGCCAGAATTCATTTCGGAGCGATCGCACCCCTTCAATCGTTTCCTTTAGCCCGTCCCGATTGCGATTAATTCCCACTCCATTCCAAATCAAGCGGCCCAGCTCTCGATGAAAGTCCAGCATGGTTTTATCGCCCTTAATACTCAGCAGCTTTAGCGTTCGAGCCCGCGCTGAGGCTTCGGCTTCGGCAAAGGCATCATCGCCAGTATCGACGGGCGCGACAGGCGTCGTCGCTAAATAGTGGCCAAGCGTGTACGGAATCACAAAGTAGCCATCGGCTAAGCCCTGCATGAGCGCACTCGCCCCTAGTCGATTGGCACCGTGGTCTGAAAAATTCGCCTCCCCCAGGGCAAACAGCCCAGGCACCGTGCTCATTAAGTGATAGTCCACCCAGATTCCGCCCATGGTGTAATGCACCGCCGGATAAATGCGCATCGGCACAGCGTAGGGATCTTCCCCGGTAATCCGCTGATACATTTCAAACAGATTGCCGTAGCGAGCTTCTATAGCGGCCTTGCCTTGAGTGGTGATCGCATCGCGAAAATCTAAATACACCGCCAGACCCGTAGCGCCAACGCCACGACCTTGATCAACCACCTGCTTAGCATTGCGGGAGGCCACGTCACGCGGCACTAAGTTGCCAAAAGTGGGATAGCGGGTTTCTAAGTAGTAGTCGCGATCGCTCTCAGGAATCGCTTGAGGCAACCTGTTGTCCCCCGCTTTTTTCGGTACCCAAACCCGCCCATCGTTACGCAGGCTCTCACTCATCAGCGTCAGCTTCGACTGAAACTCACTCGCCACCGGAATGCAGGTCGGATGGATTTGCGTAAAGCAAGGATTGGCAAACAGCGCCCCTCGCTTGTGGGCCCGCCAAGCCGCCGTCACATTAGAATTTTTGCCATTGGTCGAAAGGTAATACACATTGCTATAACCCCCCGTTGCCAGCACCACCGCGTCGCCTGCATATCGCTCAAATTCCCCCGTAAGCAAATTGCGAACCACAATGCCCCTGGCCTGACCCTCCACTACTACTAAATCCAGCATTTCTCGCCGAGGGAATAGCTCAATTTTGCCCGCCGCCACCTGGCGCATCATCGCGCCGTAAGCTCCCAGTAAAAGCTGCTGCCCCGTTTGTCCACGCGCATAAAACGTGCGGGAAACCTGCGCACCGCCAAAGGATCTGTTCGCTAAAAGCCCGCTGTAATCCCTTGCAAAAGGCACCCCTTGAGCGACGCACTGATCGATGATTTGATTGCTGATTTGGGCGAGCCGGTACACATTCGCTTCCCGCGAGCGATAGTCGCCGCCTTTGATGGTGTCGTAAAACAAGCGCCACACGCTATCACCATCATTGGGATAGTTTTTCGCCGCGTTGATGCCGCCCTGAGCCGCAATGCTGTGGGCACGACGAGGCGAGTCTTGAATGCAAAAGCTTTTGACCTGATAGCCCTGCTCGGCTAGCGTTGCAGCGGCTGAAGCACCTGCCAATCCAGTGCCAACGACCAGCACCGTGTGCTTTGGCTTGTTGCCAGGATTTACCAGCTGGCAGTGGTCTTTGAAGTTTCCCCATTTTTCAGGCAAAGGGCCATCAGGAACACGGGCATCTAATCGCATGGCACATTTCAATTAAAAAACAAACCGTAGGGGCTGGCCTCGTGCCTGCCCAATCCAAAAATTATCCCCTAGCCAATCAGCCCGAAATAAATGGACAGCGGCAGACCAATGAATCCGAGGGCGATCACACCTCCCAAAACCGCACTACCCACATAAACCACCGGCTTCGTCGTCACCCCAACCGATTGCAGCGCACTCCAAATGCCATGGCGTAAATGCAAACCCAGCAGGCTCAAAACCACGACATAGCCAGCGGTATAGCCAGGCTGATGAAAAGTCTCAAACACCAGCCGCGACAGATCGCGATGCGAGGAACCGGGCAGCTCATAGTAAGGGCCAAACTTAAAGGTTGCTAGATGCACCACTAAGAAAACGCCCAGCACTAGGCCCGAAATAATCATGGTACGCGAGCTAAGCGTTTGGCGACTGGGCTCTCCCGCAGAAACATACTCGGCATAGCCAACCGGGCGAGCTTTGTACTTGCCAATCTGAATTTGGATGCCGACAGCGGTATGGATAAGTGCAACCAGCAGCACCACCGCCTCTACTAAATAAGTCAGTGGCCCCAGACTCTCTATGATGTATGCCAAATCGTTGTACGCACTGGCACTAAACAAGAGCGTAAGATTGCTTAGCAGGTGAACCACCACAAACATCACTAACCCGAGTCCAGTGATGCCTGTGAGCAGTTTTTTCACAATAGATGACGAATATACTGCGGTCTTTGAGGAGTCTGCGCCTGGTGGCTGAGTTGAGACCATAAATAAATAGATAGGCTGACGGCTGCTTTTTCTTCGCTACTAAATATTTTAAGGCTAAAAGGCCCGAGATGCAGATGGTACACCTCGGGCCTTTTGATCTGGGCTGCAACGGAAGGCTAGTCCTCGATGGTGACCGAGACAATATCGTCGCCTTTCGCAAGTTTGTTCACGACGTCCATATCTTCAGTTTTACCAAAGACGGTGTGAATGCCATCTAAGTGAGGCTGCGCTTCGTGGCAAATAAAGAACTGACTGCCACCAGTGTTTGGCCCCGCATGAGCCATAGAAAGACTTCCCGCCTCGTGCTTATTGTCGTTTAGTTCGTCTTTGATTTTGTAGCCAGGGCCGCCCGTCCCAGTACCTAGCGGGCAGCCGCCTTGCACCATAAAGTTAGGAATGACCCGATGGAAGCTCAGCCCATCGTAAAAGCCGTCTTTAGAAAGCTTGACGAAGTTTTCTACTGTTTTAGGGGCGTCTTTCTCAAACAAATCTAGGTTGATAGTTCCTTTATTTGTTTCCATAATTGCACGGGTCATAGGGGCAGTCCTAAGTAATGTCCTTAACAAGTCTACAGTTTGCCGCCGAGTCTGGCGAAGCTTGCTGCTATTTTGGCTACTATTTTGCCGCTATTTTTACCGCTACGTTTGCGTTTCTAATTCGCGATCAAAAGCATGTTCTAAAACGCTGATGCGGGTTTTAAACTCCTGTTCCATCATCTCAACCTGCTGAATTTGATGGTCTTGATAGAACTCTATTTTTTCGGCGAGCTGCCGTTCGTAGTCTGCCTGGAGCTGATCGGTAGCTGCCCTAAGGCGAATCTCATGCTCGCTTTCTAACTGCTGCGATCGCCTTTGATTATTTTGCAGTGCGCTCAGCAGTCGCTCAAGCCGCTGCCTCATTAGCCAATACACTAGCAGTGCCACCAGCGCCCCAAACGCCAGTCCCCAAAAGAGCCCAATAATCAAAGCTCAACGGCTCCATTTACAAAAAGTGGTCAAAAAGGTGAATCCAAAACTATGGTCACATAGCAGATGTCCTGATGCATTAGGATATCTGCTAGTCGAGTTGCCCGTTGTTCTCTATCTGTTTCAGCCGACAAAAGCGTCCTAAGCAACTCGACAGAAGCTATAGAACACAAGAGGATTATCCCTCACGGTCGTAAAGAGAAGCTCCTTAGAATATGAGGAAATGTTACAGACTCTACTGGCTGTGTCAAGCCTGATAAAGCGATGGTAATAAACGATAGGGTTTTTCAGTAAGATGTAGGGGTAGATTATTTAGTTTATATATAGATAAGGATTTGAGCTTTTGAGTGATCCCTCCCAATCGAAGACCAAAGTGATGGCTGAAAAAACATTTGCTAGTATGCCTGATTCATCAGAGCCTGAGGCAGCATCCCAAGAAGCATTAGAGCTAGAGGCATCGGAGCTGCGCCCTATCTCCGATGACGAGTTCCGCCCGCCGGTAGATGAAGCGGCTAAAGCACTGGCGCTGGCGATCGCCGAAGCCGCCGATGACCGTAAAGCAGGCAACATCACCATTCTGCAAACGGGAGACGTCTCCTACCTGGCCGACTACTTTGTAATTCTTACCGGCTTTTCGAGTGTTCAGGTGCGGGCGATCGCCAATTCGATAGAGGGCGCTGTAGAAGACGAATTTGAAAGGCTACCCCTGAGAACCGAAGGCATGAGCGAAGGCCGCTGGGTGCTACAGGACTACGGTGATGTCATCGTTCACATCTTCATGCCCGACGATCGAGACTTTTACGATTTGGAAGCCTTTTGGGGTCACGCTGAGCGCATTGCCTTTGTGCCTACGCCTGCGCCAAATACGCTCTCTTCTTCTTCGCTAAGATAGGCCAGGATAGCCCCTAAAATACCTAAGCGCTGCTTTGGCTCTTTGAGAACGATGAACGGCTCCTCTGATGGTCGAACCAACGGCCAAAATAACGGCCAAAACAATAGCCAGAACAATAGCCAGAATAACGGCGAGACAAATGGCAAAATGAACGGCAAAACGCAGAAAAGCTCCATTGACGCCCGCTGCCCGGTGCCCATGGATCAAATTCCGATCAAAGAATACGAAAGCATGAGCGAGTCGTGGTTTTATAGCTGGGGTGCTCGAAGCCTGTGGGGATATTTGGTGCCTATTATTGCCCTCTGGCTGTTTAGCTGGCTGGTCGTTGGGCCGATGGCCGCCGTTAGCTTTGCGCCTGCTAAGCTATTGCCTCAGTTCATTATCAGCGGTTCTTTAGGGGCACTGATGCTACCGTCACTGGCGCTGGTGCAAATGTACGTGGGCTGGCGGCATGTGTGTGATCGCCTGTTGCAGCCAGCCGTACCCTACGAAGAGTCGGGCTGGTACGATGGCCAAATATGGGACAAGCCAGAAGAGGTGGTGACACGCGACTGCCTGATTGCTAACTATCAGGTTAAGCCGCTGATGCTGCGCATTCAAAAGACATTTGCCGCCATTTTAGGAATTATCTCGTTTAGCCTGGTTACCTGGCAGTTTATTTAAGACACTCTACGGAAACTAAAATTTATGAATAGGGTGAGCCGTCATTCCTCATCGCCGCTCGAAGTACAGTTGCTGAGGGAGGGCATTGTTGAATCTGTTCATAAGGTTCATGCGGTGGCCTGCGACCATCGCGGGCGTTTGCTTGCCACTGCTGGAGACGCTGAGTTTGGGACGTTTATTCGCTCTGCTTTAAAGCCTTTTCAAGCGCTATCGCTAACCACTACCGGGACGCTCGACTATTTCAACTTGACCGATAAGGATCTGGCAATTATTTGCAGCTCGCACCAGGGCAACCTCGGTCAAATTCGTCAGGCTTTTAATATTCTTTGGCGCTGCGACGTGGAGCCTTTGTCATTGAAGTGTCCAACACCCCCTGGCAAAAATACGCCCCTCGCCCACAACTGTTCGGGCAAACATGCCGGGATGCTGGCGGTGTGTAAGCACAAGGGCTGGTCATTAGATAGCTACACGCGGCGATCGCACCCCGTGCAAAAACTCATTATCGACAAGGTTTCCGAGCTGCTAGGAATGCCCGCTGACGAATTCATTTGCGCCCACGACGACTGCGGTGCGCCCACCTACTTAATGCAGCTCAGCCAAATGGCGACCCTATATGCCAAGCTCGCCTCCGGTGACAGCCTGGATATGGAGCGCATTGTCAGAGCGATGACTAACCATCCGATGATGATCTCAGGGCCAGACGGCTTCGACTCGCAGCTGATGTATTTGAGTGAGGGCGCGTTGGTGAGCAAGTCAGGCGCGCAGGGTATCCAGTGCATAGGCCGAGTGGGCGATGGCTTGGGCATTGCGATCAAAGTCGTAGATGGCTCCAAGCGGGCAAAGTACGCAACTGCGGTGTATTTGCTTAAGCAGCTAGGCTGGATTACGCCCGATGTGTCAGAGGCTTTGGCTGAAAAGTTTATGATGCCTGGAAAGTACAGCCGTTTAGACGTAGTGGGAGATTTGCCGCTAATTTAGGGCTCTTCAGCAGATCGAGGGAATTTTTTATATCTTTGCCCACAACCGGGTTGTGACACGCTATACTCGTTAGGCGCTAGTGAATCAGCGTTACACCCGTCGCGGGGTAGAGCAGTCTGGTAGCTCGTCGGGCTCATAACCCGAAGGTCCATGGTTCAAATCCATGCCCCGCCACCACTGAGAAAAGCCTCCCTTAAAAGTTTAGGGGAGGCTTTTTTTAATCTATTTTCGCTTACTGAACCAAAGGCTTACGCCTGAGAAAATATTGCGCCACGGCAAGGAGACGACCTTTGCCTTCGGCAGCAGGTTGTGATCGCAGGCAATGAGCTTGAATAGAGCGATCGCCACAACGGCCTGCCGAGCTTGCCAAAGCTCCCGGTTCGCTTTGCCGATAGTAGCTGTAGCTATATAGAGTCCATTTGACATTTTAAGAATTAGCTAAAAGCCTTTCGACCATTAGCCTGATGAAGCAAAGGTCTATATTAGCCTTCGCCTTTAATAGCGTTCGTTCAAAATTCTTCGTCAAGCTCTTACAGCGTTCCATCCAAGTATTGGAGCGTTCAACGACCCACCTCAAGCGTATCTGGGTGATAGCCATTGGCTAATAACAGGGTTATCTTCGGAATGTTGACTGGCTTTGACTTGAAATATTGAATATTTAACGTCAACATTTCAATCAATCCCGCATCGTCTGAAACGTTCGCTGTCGTACAGAGCGTAAAGAAGGGAAAGCCGGGCGTATCAACGGCTAGATGACGCTTGATACCATTCGTTGCTTTGTAAAAACAAAAGCCTTTCGAGGCTACACTCGCATTACAGGTGTTCTTTACAGCTTGCGAATCAGCCATAATCAATGCCGATAGAGGATGCCGTCAAAGATTTCTCGATAGCTCCAATCCATCCGTCTGGTTCGTTTCTTCTTTGGCAATATCTCCAGAAACAGCGGCTCAAATATTTTCCATTCTTGATCGCTGAGGCTGCTGGAGTATGCCATTG
>JBGTGK010000113.1:0-6692 GCA_041746795.1 Phormidesmis sp. | reverse complement strand
GATGGATTTCTATTGCCTTCGTTGGCCTGTTTCTACTGACGACCAGCATAGATTCATCTAGCCTAAATCAAAGCACCAAAGACGCACTGAACGATCTTATTACACGAGGTGACAGAAACGGACGCCCGGTGACTACTGGACAGTGGCAGACAGAAAATGAAAAGCTACAGGGACAACCCGGCAAGCAGGCTAAACGTATTGCCAAGGAGACTGGGGACGCAGTACAAGAGATGGGCGAAATCTATCCCGACAATATCGAGACACTGACGCCGGGCGTGGAGAATCGTTCTTTAGAAACCGATGATTAAACGCTAACAGCGGTAGAGGATTTAAGTCGAGCGCTTAAACGGTTAGCAGACAGTGGAAAAAGGGCGTCACCCATTAGCGGTGCGCTCTTTTTTGGATGACTGAAAAGCTAAACCTCAGTCGGGTTTCGCCTACGCTCAACTCTTTGGCTGTGGCGAACTGAGCATTAAGCGCAGCCGAAATGCGTTCTATAAATAACTTGACCGACCTCCTCAACTGCCAGCTATTGGCTAACGTGCTTGCTAATGATTCTGGCTAGCTCGGGTACGGCATCCACCACATCGCGCTTAACAGATTTGCGCAGCTTTTGATAAGAAGCACCCACCAGACCACCGCCTTTTTTGGCGATGCGGGCGTCGGTAGTACTCAAAATAACGTCAGCGGTGCGATCGCTATGCCGAGTCAAATAAGCAACCGGATCGCCCTCCTGTGTACCCTCCGTCCATATAGGGCTCAGGGCAGCTAAGGTTTCGGGCAGCAAACGACGAATAGCGCCTGGAACATAGTCGCTGCCAATACCTTTTACTACCTTGTAAGTAGCTTTGAGCGCCATGCCAGAGAGTCCTGTTTTAGCAGAAACCTGTTCATCAATAAGATGAGTGCAGTCCTTAGCCATGCTGGCGTAGGCATCGCCGTTAATTCTATCGTTAAGTTCCATATTCCAAGTGATTGACTGACAAACAGAGTAATCTTTGATTATTTCGAGCGGGTTAAGCAGCTATCCGGAACGTAGCCAGAGGTTTGCTAGAATCCTGACAGATTTATTTAGCTGCTCTCGACTCACGCAAACAGACGCTTAAAAGTGAGTTGGCGTTCCCTTCAGACCAAACAACAGGTTAAACGGGATGGTCAATTCTAAAAATAGCTTCAGCAGGCTTGGCACCCGCGAGCTTGTCCCAATTAATCTCTTCTAAAAACTCCTCTGGTGAAGCGGTTTCTACTATATCCACGCCCCACTCTCCCGTTTGCAGCGAGGGCAGCTTGCCCGTGGGGGGCGTTGTTTTTACCCCGCCCAAAGCCATCACATAAAAATTCTCTTCTTTATGCTCTATTCTGTACTGCGCCAGCGTATCTGCACAAAGCTGCCCTACTTCTTTAGCTGAGTATCTATCAGCGTCGTAGCTAACTTCAACAACCCAGTGTGGATTATCTATGGGCGTGCAGCTTACGCCAACCTGCACATCAAGCCCCTCAATAAAAACTTTGGCAAACTGTTCTCGGTTGAGCGAATGCACTTCGACGGTGCTGCCGGTATTACTCCCGGTATTACCCCGGCTACTCCTCCTGCTATTACTCAGGGCAAAGTTATGAGAGAGCAGCATCCGGCCACCGCTTCGGTTATCAGGATTATCTGTCATAGTAAGTCGTTGGGTTAAAGCTCGTGTAACAGCTTATCTGCTTTTGCCTGCTCTGGCACCTGCCTACTGCGTCTACCCACTAAAGTATGCCATCTGCTATGAACACAGCCGCCTTTAGGCCCAACTTTCCGTTTTCACCCGCCAAGTTTCCCATTTTCTATGGCTGGGTGATCCTGGTTGCCAGCGTCCTATGCGTCATCACCAGTATCCCAGGGCAAACCATTGGGGGTCAGCGTCTTCACCGACCATTTAATTGCAGCAACTGGGCTGTCTCGGCTGGACTTAGCAAACGCCTACCTGGTGGGCACCCTCACCAGCGGTTGCCTGCTGCCGTTTGGCGGCAAATTGCAAGACCGGCTAGGGGCTAGGCATTGCTCAAGCCAATATGGTGACGATTTTTATTCCGATTGCGGTCGTTGGAGCCCTTTACGCCTGCTGCCTGTTTGCGCCCGTAGTCGTCGTTTTGATGTTTTTTGTGCCCTCCCCCCCGACCGTCAGAACGAACTGAGCTAAAAAAGAGACAGCCACGCTCTCTGTTGACGTTTGTGCTTCTATAGCCGAACAGCCACATTATTTTTCAACAAACCAGTCGATTAGCTTACGAGCAATGCTGAGCTTTCCAGGAACCGGCGGTATGTCTGATTTATGAAACCAGGCAGCTTTTTCTATTTCTTCAGGTTCTGGAGTGATAGTGCCACTAGCATATTCGGCAGTAAAGCCCAGCATGAGCGAATTGGGAAACGGCCAGGGCTGAGAGCCAAAGTAGCGAATGTTTTTAATCTCAATCCCCACTTCTTCTTTGGTCTCACGAGCCACTGTTTCTTCTAAAGATTCCCCCGGTTCGACAAAGCCTGCCAGCACGCTATACATGCCTTCAGGAAAGCGCGGGGCGCGGGCCAGTAAAATCTCTTCTTGTTTATAAATCAGCATGATCACCGCAGGGGAGAGCCGAGGATATTGCCTGAGGTCGCAGTTGGGGCAGCGTTTGGCCCTTTCGGTGGGTAGCTGAGTCATCGGCGTGGCACAGTGGCCGCAGTACTGATGGGTGCGATCCCATTCGGTGATTTGCACGGCGCGAGCAGCGATCGCGAACAAATCTTCAGTCAGGCAGCTGTAGAGCGATCGCAAGCTCTGAAACGCTAGCGCCTCTGAATGCTCGCATCCCTTGCCAACTTCAGCCGCGATACAGGGCTGACCCTTCAAATAGCCTAAAAACTGAGTTCTCACCGGGACAACCCCTAGCTCGCTGGGCAAAACAGCTTGAGGAAGGCCATAGGTGAAAGTCTGTTGATTGTCACTAGACTTGATAACCAGTAGGTTTGCACCTTCACAAATGAACCACCAGGCGATCGCGTCATCACTATCTGCATGACTAGGCGCAGTCGCCGGTAAAAAGTGTTCAGGAATTGCAAAAGGCTGTTGCATCATCACAGGTATCTAATCTTCATTGAAGGCTCGCCACGTCAAGCTAATGCGCGGCCCCACGTCTTTTTGCTTTTTAATTGCATGTACCCACACAGCTTGCACCTCTGAGCCCATGTACAGCATCGAGCCGGGCTGTAGGGTAAAAGACTGTTGAACAGCTTTGTCTGCCTTAGTACGATAGGTGATTTTGCGAGGATAGCCCAGCGAAACAATGGCAACCCCCGTGTCCGCCTGTAGGTTACTGGTGTCGTCTGCGTGGAAGCCCATCTTACTTTTACCCGTTTCATAAAAGTTGAGCAGGCAGTTGTTGAAGCGAACGCCTAGAGTCTGATAAAGCTGCTCTACAACGGGTAATAAAGCCGGGTGCATAGGAACCGCTGGGTAGGTCATTTGAGCGTAGTTATAGGGCACGCCAAACGATGCGGTACGCCGCGCCGCCATGCTACCCTCCCATCTGATGCTGTGGCGCAGCGTATCAAACAAAGTCATCTGGTCAGGCAAAAACGCATCGTCAATCCGCAGTTCTAGCGGCAGTTCTAGCGGCAGTTCTAGCGGTGGTGAAGCGCTTAGCAAAGAAGCTGGGCGAACAGATGACTGAGCAGATGGCTGAGCAGTAAAAGGCATAGCGCGGTCTTTTTAGCGGGCTTTGGCTATAAGTCATCATAGCAATGCTAGTTGATAAAAACTAAAGAGCATGGAGTGCGATATTTTGATAGCTGATGCCCTCAGCAACGCAGGCTGATTCAGCCCTAACTTAGAAGAGCAACGGGTTCGCGTCTTACAAGCTTTCCTTAATCGCTGACCTGGGGTTGCTCTAGTGAGAAGATAGCGGCTGTGCTAAGCTGCCTGGAGTTTTAAGCGTTTTGTGTTATGGCTGTGTTTCTTTTCTGGAATGTGAACCGTAAAGCCATAGCTAGAGAAATTGCGCTGCTTTGTAAACATCACGATGTTGATGTCCTCATACTTGCAGAGGCAGACTTTACTGACTTTGATCTTCAGCGTAATTTGAGGGAGGAAACCCAACATGTATACACCGCTTTATATAATCAGCTATCTTCCAGACTAAGATTTTTCTTTCGATATGCCCCAGAGGCAATCTCTCTGGTTCATGATATTCCGAGTAGGTTATCTATTCGAGAAATTCATCCTCCGAGCGGAAATTCTATACTACTAGCAGCAGTGCACTTAGCCAGTAAACTCTATGCCGATAGAAGCGATCAGTCTTATCAGGCAAGGTTAGTTACTCGTGCTATTGAGGAGGCCGAAGCATCAGTAGGCCATCGCCGAACCTTAGTCATTGGCGACTTTAATATGAATCCGTTCGAGGATGGTTTGGTTGATGCTGACGCTTTCCATAGCGTGATGACTCAGGCGATCGCACAAAAAGCTGTGAGAACAGTAGCAGGAACTAAGAGGAGTTTTTTCTACAATCCTATGTGGGGAAAGCTTGGCGATGGTTCTGAGGGCCCACCTGGCACTTACTACTATCCAGGATCGAAGAACCGTCAGTTCTTTTGGAACATGTTCGATCAGGTATTACTCCGACCAGATTTATTACCCATGTTTGAAATGGATAGCCTGAAAATCCTAACCGAGATAGGCAAAACGCAATTACTAAAAGCTGGCAGCATTAACCGCAGTATTTCCGATCATTTACCTATTATGATCATTACCTATTGAACGAGAGGGATTGTAGAGTGATCGCTACAAAGAGCCTATGGGGCGATATTCCGGCAGAAGAAAAACTACCTAGCCTGCCAAGTCAAATTCTGAAGGATCAGGGCGAAATTTTAACTGAAGCCACGAACGGAATTTTGATCGGAGAAATGAAGAGCGGAGTTATGGCCGTCGATGCTGAGACTGGCGATCGGTTTGAGAGAACCGTAGACAGCACTCACCGTGAGATTGACGCAGATAGTCAATCTTTTGCCTCTTCTTTGCGCATTAGAGTTCCTTCTTTAAACAGCTACATATTTGACATTTTATCTATCAGTTATCCTATTGATCTCTATCCTGTGAGAGTCCGAGATTATGTAAATGGGATCACTACAGATTGTCAAACCGTAGCTGAATATGAGCAGGAGCTAAAGCGGACACTCAGCTCTGAGAAAGTTAGGCTAGTCATCTCAACGTTGCTTTCTCAGGTATCAGCAGATGCGCAATCCACAGGAGCAGCCTAGAGGCTGGCGGCTCTGCTCATAGCAGGTAACATGTCTGAAAGCGTGGTTTCCCACACGAGGCGAGGCTGGACATAGGCAAGCAGATAGCGACGGGCTTTTTCAAGAGCGGCAAGCTGCTCGGCGGTGCTGAGGCCGGTTTGCCAGTAGCGATGCTGTAAGTAGTCGAGTAGCCAGAGCTGCGCTTCAGTATCTAAGGACTGATTGATGTCGCGGGCGGTTTCGAGGGCGTCGCGGAGCTTCGTGGGTGGGCTGGCGAGCTGCGCCAAGAGGTTGGGGGGAAGCGCCTGCATTTGATTCCAGCTTTTGATGGCGCGACCTGGAGAGCCCTGGGCGATCGCCATCACTTCTACAGAGCGCAAAATTTCACTGTGCCCGGTCTGGGTAAGCACCTGAGCCATTTGCTCACCGTTGAGCCTGCGAAAGGGAATCGCCTGACAGCGAGAAATTAGGGTGGGCAGCAGCGCCTGCTGGTCGGGCGCAAGCAAAATAACGCTGGCTTTACCCGGCTCTTCCAGCGTTTTTAGCAGGGCGTTGGCGGCGGCTTCGGCCATTCGCTCAGCCTGTTCTATCACGACAACCGCCCGCTCGGCTTCTAAGGCTGGGCGGCTGAGGAACCGGGCGATGTCGCGAATTTGAGGGACGCGGATGCGGGGCGGGCTTTTGCGCTTTACACCGGCTTCGGCGGCCTGGCTGGGGGTGAAGAGCTGGCCGTTGTGCAGGTAAGTGGGTTCTACCCAGAGGAGGTCGGGGTGGTTGCGATCGCGAATTCTCCTAGCCAGCACAGCCTCTGTCGGTGCCTTCAGATCTAGTGGCCTATCTAGTGCCCTCAGATCCTTCAAGGAACCCGAAAGCAGCAGCTCAGCGAACCCGACTGCCGCAATCGATTTTCCGGTACCGGCAGGGCCAACGAACAGGTAGCCGGGGGCAATGCGCCCAAGCGTAACCGCCCTTTCGAGCAGGGCGATCGCCTGAGCCTGACCGACTAAAGTTGAGAAAGGAGAGGATACCACTGCGCCAGTCGCTGCTGAATAATTTGCTGAATGTGAGCGGCCACCACTTCTTCGGAGCGATCGCCCGCGATTTTTTCGGTTGGCCCGCTGCTGCTGAAGCTAGCTGTTTGTGTCGTTATTTGGGCGGTGGGTGCCGAAGTAGGTGCCAAAGTGTGTACCGAAGGAGCAGCACCGGCTAAGGCGGCAAACCCATCGCTGACCCGCTGATGAAACGCTGCGCCCGCCTGCTCCATCCGATCGGCCTGACCGCGCTGATGCATTCTAGCAAGCCCTACAGCAGGCGGCACCTTGAGCCATAAGGTGAGGTCGCTTTTGAGTCCGCCCGTAGCAATTTGGTTGAGCTGATCGATTAATAACAGGTCGAGCTGGCGGCCATAGCCCTGGTAGGCAACTGTGGAATCGGTATAGCGATC
>JBGTGK010000112.1:0-20686 GCA_041746795.1 Phormidesmis sp. | reverse complement strand
CGCTATGAAATTAATCAGCCCTCACCCCACCACCACCATCATTTAATTTGCGTGCGATGCAATAAAACGATTGAGTTTAAAAATGACTCTGTTCTGAAAGTAGGCGCGAAAACGGCTGAAAAGTCTGGCTATCAGCTGTTAGATTGCCAGCTTTCTATACACGCTGTCTGCCCCGCTTGTCAGCGCTCTATTTTGCCGGTCTAGGCTATGTCGGTTTGGGGATACTAGCTGGGCTTAGGGTCTTCTTAGCAAAACTTTCAGTTTCATCAGCCTTATAGTGCTTGTGGATTCGGTTACTCCTGTGTTGCTTCGGTCAATGCGGGAGTTTTTTGTGCTGTGCGATCGCCCGCTACCGGTAAAACTTTATTAAAACATATTCCTATAAGCCAAGACTACCCGGCTTTTATCGCAAAACGCCTTAAACGCACGGCTTATAAGGGACACACGTTACCTCATCAGCCTATTTTCGCCGATGACTTGACTTTTTCCAGGTTTCTAAATAAGAATGATTACTAACTTGAAAAGGAAATATACCGTGACTTTTCTGTCAGATGAAGCCCTAAAAGATGAGCTAAACGCTAGAGGATATCGCTTAACACCTCAGCGTCATAAGGTTTTGAGCATTTTTACGACGCTAGATCAAGGTGAGCATCTCAGCGCAGAAGATCTCTGTCAAGCTTTAAAGGGCGATGGTGAACACATCAGCCTGTCTACGGTTTATAGAACCCTTCACCTAATGGTTTCCATGGAACTCCTGCGAGAGCTTGAGCTAGCCAAGGGCCACAAGCACTACGAATTCAACCGTCCCCTGCGAGACCATCACCATATTGTGTGCGTACACTGCAATAAAACCTTAGAGTTCGCCGAAAGCTCAATCGCCGATATTGGTGAAAAAACAGCGAAAGCGGCTGGCTATCATGTGTTGGATTGCCAGCTCACCCTCTACGGTACCTGCGCTCATTGCGTAGAAGAACAGAAAGCTTAGGCGTTCGTGGAGGATTTGAGTCTGAATACGCCTGCTTGATAAGTCTGTCAAAACTTTCTTGACAGTAATTACCAATTAGAGATATAGCTGAGCCGATAGGAAAAAATCGTAACTACTCAGGCTTAATCCTTATATGTTGAAATTGATTGATTCAGGCTGTCTAGGATAGCGTTCAGCGTATACGTCCCATTAGACAATCTTGATTTGATGAGTGAGCGCGAGCCGCAATTGAATCCGAGGTTATCACCGCCTTTCTTGGCCGCTGTCATTGTCCTATCCCCGTTTTTCTCAATCGGGAGTAGACCAATTCACCCAGCAGGGAAAACCCGCAGCCAGCTGTGAGTGTCGTTAGGCATTCACGCTTGAATTACGAAACTCGATGCGGATAGGAGTGAGGTTGCGGTACTGGTGCTTTCACCCAAGAGTGTGGCAAACTGTGCGCCACTCCCCAACCCCTTTGCTGCGCCGTTTTGGTTGTAAAACAAACTACCATTGCTCGTGTTGTAAACAATTCGAGCCGCACTGGTTGCCGCCGCTGTAGCCGAACTGACGATCGCAAAATCCGAGGCCTTACTAAACCCATTGCCAGCCTGACTTGCGAGCGTAGTAAAAGTCGTTTTATCCAAAAGAATTTTATCGTCTATCGTCGAAAAATCAACAATCGTATCTTTTCCCACGGCTGCTGAAGTAAAGACCGCATTCGTGTCGTAAACAAAGCGATCGCTCCCGGCTCCCCCAATCAACATGTCAGAACCACTGCCCCCATTCAACCGATCGTTGCCAGTTCCCCCAATCAACGTATCATTTCCGGCCAAGCCAGAGATCACATCATTTCCACCCAGACCATTGAGCAGATCATCATGGGCAGAGCCATTCAAGATATTATTACCCGCTGTGCCTAAATTAGCTGTCGTTACCGCTAACCGGGCGATGTCACTATTCGACGAGGCGCTAGTGCTATTGTCCGTCAAAGCAAGCAAGTTAGCCGTTTTATAAGGGTTATAGGGGAGTCCCGAGGCGGCACTATTAAAGGCACTGTAATCCTTCAAAGCGCCCTGAAGCACCACTGCGCCCTTCGCTGACAAATAGTAGCGATCGTCCAATACTAAAACCGTATAATCTGTCTGGCTTTGAGTTGAGAGAAAAGCCCGCTCTTTTGGGCTATGGGTGAAGAGCGTCGAGCTGCTGCCACCCTGCTGCGCCCAGATCTCATTTTCCCAAAAGCCCAGTTCAATGCCCTTGCGATCGCTACTGATAGACGTCAGCGACAGCCCAGCTCGATCGGCAATGCCATCCCCATTGCGATCGCTCCCATTATGATTTTCACTATTCAGCTTCAGACTTAGACTTAGCTGGTAGCCCGTCGACCGATTCAATGCCGGAAATGCCCCATTCACTAGAGTCGGCGACGTGGGACGATAGTTGCTATATCCAGCAGCACCGGGCAGTGAAGTACTGAGGTTTGTAGCCCCAGACTCCCAAGCTTGTTTTGCGCCACCGATACTCGCATAATAGGCTAACCAGTTTTGCTGGTCGGGGGTACTGTTTACCGATCCATCATAGAGAAGTGTTTGGCTCACGGTTGTTGTCTCCTTCAGAGAATATCAGGCCATAGATTAGATATATTGAGTTTCTTGATTATAAGGATGTGAGTGTGTCTACCCATCAATCACTCTTGTAAGAAGACGCAATCTTTAAAAAAAGAGAATACGAGAGGCGCTAGGAGAAATGGACTCATGCCACAAGGCCCTAAAGTAGCGGTGCTGAGAAATGGGGCAATTCTGAAGAGGACTACCGCCAATACAAATGGTCAGGTCAAACAATTAAAACTCTGCGGCGCGGCTGCATGGGCGCAGCTTTTGTAAGCAGATTGCGGCTCAGCTATCGTGGTTGTGGTTCAGCAGTTCTGTCGCGTTCGAGGTTATATCTCAACCTTGAGAAAGCAAGGACTTCCTTTGCTAGATGCGCTCAGAAAGGTTTTTCTGGGGGCTCCCATTTTGCCTAGATTGCAGCCTAAGTAGTTACAGCAATTAGAAGTAAAGCCGTTTTCGGAAGGACTTTCCAAAAACGGCTTTCCAAGTCAACTACTGCTTTTTAGCCTACGCAGAGAACTGAGGCGCTTTTACACGCAGGTTCTTTTTCATGAGAAAAGCTGCACTCATCAGACCCAAGCCAATCAAAACAGAAGGCTCAGGAACAGACTCAGAAGACTCAGGAACAGACTCAGGAGGCTGATCTTCTCTCAATGAATAGCTAAAGCTACCCGTGCCACTCTCTCCATAAGCTTCATAAGTAAAGAAGCCCTGATTAGCATTAGTCAATCCAGAAACAACGGAAACCGGCAGGGTTGTAGAAGTGTAGCTTAAGCCCAGAAAAGTGCCATCTGCTAAGGAGGTTGCTGCTTCAATAGGGGCATCAGCATCAGCGAGTGTGTAGGTTGTTCCCGCATACTTCACTTCAGCTTGTGATAGCGAATAGAAGTTGCTGGAGGAATCCGTGCGAGCAGGCGGCTCGTCATCGTTGAAGCTGAAAAAGCCTTTGGCCATTTCACCTGCGAATGGGCCGCTATCGGCTTTTGCGCTGAAGTCATAGGTGAATTGAGCTGCTTGGGCTGTACCACTAGCGGCTAATGCGATCGCAAAGCCCGCGCCTAGTGCTAATAGTGAAGTAAATTTGTTCGACATTGACTGTCTCCTAGTAAGTGTTGAGTATGAGTATTTCTAAGCTACGCTCGATTCTGTATGCACGCGCCTGATTTCCGAGCCGATAGAATTCCACCACTACAATCTTCGCCCTTGCCATTCCGTTACTTCAGTGAAAGCAAGTGTGATGCACTCATTTATAGGAATAGTGAATCGAGGAACTCTGATAAAAAATGCACTGGCAAAATACTAAGGGAAATAGCTTACCTGTAAGAAAGAATATAGCTAAGACTCTTATTTCTTCATCACTACTTTACCAAAGAGGTCTCAACATACGTTCTTCTTCAAATAAGGGATTCGCTTAGAAATAAAGTACCAAATATGCAAAGCTAAAACCGAGGCTGAGCGTAGTCGAAGGCCGGATGGACTGGTACTTTATTTAAACGCACGTCCCTAAGCTCTTTTTGTCTCCGTATTTCTGTACCGTGCTTGAGTATAAAATAGGAGAGAACTATAGCCGTGGCTTAAAACAGTGAAGTTTTGAGTGTTTCGCGAACCGAATCTATCAGCTCATACATTTCACCTAAAGCTACCTGTAGAGGTGCGACAGGAATGACGGCGGAGCCCAATAAGCTTTAGCCTGTGTGATCGCATAGGTGAACCACCTTCGCATAGGTGAACCACCTTGTCACGTTGAAAGTGCCCTCTTGTACCTAACTACGCCCATGTTGTGTACGAAAAGCAAAGCAACGGCATTCTAGTTCTCCTTAAGTGAGGGCGAATAACCTTAATACCTAACTCTCTTAACCTATCAAGATTAGGGCCATAAATTTGCAGCTTTCTTGGTGTTTCAAACGGCAATCCTTGTTCAAGCTAACGCACCAGCGCCCGACCTTGCGGAAGGGTTATTTTCTACTATTTCCTAATTCTGAATCCATAGCATCGTTCGCCAGCGAATCAGCTTCAAGCGTCTCCTCTGCCACCGCATCTTCTCCCAGCTTCATCCCGCCAAACTTCTCCCCAATCCATTCAAACTTAATCTCTCGCAGGTAGTCCACCACCCAGGTTGCTCGGCGTTGCAGCATATGATGCGGATAGGTGTGGGCCACGCCCACCACCGGAATCTGGGCAATTTTAGCCGCTTCAATGCCCGCAAAAGAATCTTCAATTGCAATACATTCACTTGCCTGTAGCTGAAGATCGTCATGCGCCTGGTTTAGCCGTTCAATCGCCTTTAAATAGCCATCAGGCGCGGGCTTGCTGCCATCTGACGAAATATCGTCTCCAGCAATGACAACCGGAAAATATTGAGTCAGATCGGCTTGAGCCAAAGCATTGACTACCTGCTGGCGCTCAGCACCCGTCACCACCGCCATCTGGATTTGAGCGGCTCTACAGCGAAAAATTAAGTCTTCTAATCCTGGATAAATTGGTAGCTTTTCCTGGCTTTCTAACCAGGCTTGATAGGTGGCCGATTCTTTGGTGAGCAGCTTGTCTAAGGCTTCGTCTTTGATAGTGCGGCCTCTTTGGAGGAGGAGCCCTCTTAAGCAGGCGCGATCGCTCCTCCCCAAACATATCTCACGATAGTCATCTAAATTGGGCCTGAGATTTTCATCCAGCAAAACCTGCTCGCTCAGCGTCTGACGAATGCTCTCATCATTGATAATGATGCCGTTGAAGCCAAATAGAGCTGCTTTAAGTACCATAAATTTTTTTAGATCGATGCTTCGAATTCGTTTCGCTGCTGGGGAAAGACTTTTAAAAATACCTGCCTCTTTAATCTACAGGATGCTTAGGCCCATAGACGCGACAGATTTGTATCGCCTTATCTTCAACGGTGGAGCGGGATGTATAAGTTCTTTTAGATGCCGTGCTATAAGAGCAGACAACGTTCTAAGATAAGTACCGGTACAAAAGTGCAGTTTCTGATCAGCGTCTTAACCTTTGCCCTACCAAGGCATACAGCCCTCTGCTAAGAACACTTAGCTAAGAACATACAGTTGAGAACATTCAAAGCAGTATCTGTGGCGTTAACTATCATCCCGTTTAGTTGAGAAAACCACCCATGCCTCTACAGACTGTCCCTACTATCAAAAGTATTTCTATACCCCTGCTGCTCGACTGGTGGCAGAAAAGAAAGCGCGTTGCCAGCGTTCGCACCAACTTGCATAGAACGCTCCCAAAAGTTGACGACGCCTACCTAAAGGCCTATTACCGCCTCATGGAAGTTTACTCAGTCGTTAAGTCAGGCGGCGTAAAAACTCAGGTAGAAGCGGTCTATGCCTTTGCCGAACGTGAGTCGCAGTTCTTGCAGCAACAGCTTGACGCGATCGCATCGGCAAACGATCTGAGCCCAAGTAAAAAGCAGCAGGAGCAGAAGAAAATTCAGCAAGAGCTAACCGAGCTGCACAGCGCCAACGAGTGGCGACTACAGACACTCACGAGTATCACGCCGGACGAAGAAGCGCTCGTTCAACAGTATTTGCCTGATATTGAACGAACGCTCATTCAGGCTGAGTGTGCCTGATATGCCAACTACGGCAGACGTTATCGTGATTGGCAGCGGCTTGGGCGGGCTGGTCGCAGGGGCTTTGCTGGCCCGCTATGGCCGACGGGTGATCGTTTGTGAAAGCCATACGCTGCCAGGTGGAGCGGCCCATGCCTTCACTCGCCAGGCCAAGATCCAAATCAAGGATCAAGCCAAGGGCCAGCTAGGAGGCCGAAGCTTTACCTTCGATTCTGGCCCCTCTTTTTACTGCGGGTTAGCCGATGCCGCTTCTGCCAACCCACTCACTCAGGTGCTAGCCGTACTGGGCGAAACCATTGAGGCGATTCCTTACGATCCGTTTGGCTACTATCATTTTCCTGAAGGCACGCTGCCGGTATATGGCGATGGCGAAAAGTACCGGCAGGCAGTAGAAAAGTTTAGCCCTGGCGCAGCGGCGCAGCTCGCCGAACTAGAAGCGCGACTGCTCAAGCTGTATGCGCCGCTGAAGGCGATTCCAACGCTGGCGCTGCGGGCAGATTTTCAGCTATTGCCATTACTGCTGAGGCGCTATCCAGGAGCATTGGCTCAAATGCTACCCGTTTTGCCTGACTTAGGGCGATCTATGGGCCAGGTTATGGCGCAATCTATCAACTGTTCTAACGGCAATCCTCAAGCCTCCCGATGGCTTAAGCGGCTGCTCGATTTGGAATGTTTTTTGCTTTCGGGTATGAAGTGTGAGGAAACGGTTGCGCCAGAGATGGCTTTTATGTTTGGAGAGCGTGCCCACGCCGTGATTGACTATCCTGTGGGCGGCAGCGGTGCCATTGTGGAGGCGCTGGTGCGTGGCTTGCAGCGGTGGGGTGGTGAGCTGCGGCTAGGCACTCACGTAGAGAAAATTATCACTGGCAACGGCAGGGCAGAAGGCGTTTTGCTGAAGAATGGCGATCGCATCACCGCCCCTATTGTTATTTCAAATGCGACGATTTGGGATACTTACAGCCACCTGCTCGACCCGTCAGACTTACCTGCTGGCGATCGCGCTCAGGCCCTCAACACGCCCGCCGTCGATAGCTTCATGCATTTACACTTAGGCATTCGCGCTGAAGGCTTAGAAGACGTGGCCATTCACCATGTTGTTGTGCATGACAGCGACACAGACATCACCACGCCCGGCAACACCTGCATGGTTTCCATTCCTACCGTGCTAGATCCGCAGCAGGCACCGCTAGGGCACCATACGATTCATGCCTACACATTAGAGCCTTACGAAGAATGGGCGAAATGGAGGGAAACAGGTGTAAAAGACAGACAGTATGAACAGAAAAAGAGAGAGAAAGCAGAACCCCTGTTTCGAGCGATAGAGAGAGTTATTCCTGACGTTAGAGAGCGAACTGTGTTGGAGCTGATTGGTACGCCGCTAACGCACAGCCGATTTTTACGACGATATCAGGGGACTTATGGGCCTGCGATCGCTGCCACCCAAGGCCGCTTCCCTAGCTGCAAAACCCCCGTTAAAGGCCTCTACCGAGTAGGCGACAGCACCTTACCTGGCATTGGCGTTCCCGCCGTAGCAGCATCCGGTATTCTCTGCGCCAACAGCTTGGTTACCCTCAAAGAGTCAGCGGCTCTGCTGAGCTTACTAGAACAGCAGAGACTAGAACAGCACAGAGCTTAATATAAAAAGCGTAATATACCAAAAACGCTGGATGTCACTATGCTGATTGCACATATTTCAGATTTACATGTGCTGGCACCGGGCGAGCTAGCCTATGGCGTCGTGGATACCAACCCGATGGTGGAGCGGGCCATGACACATCTCGCCCACCTCGCGCCTGATCTTATCGTGATCACAGGCGATCTTGTCCACAACGTTGAGCTGATTGAATACCAGCAGCTCAAATCTATCCTCAGCCGTCTAACCATGCCGGTGTATTTGCTTCCTGGCAACCACGACAGCCGCGAGCTAATTCGAAAAGTTTTTACAGACCATACCTATTTGCCTTCTACAGGCTTTTTGCAATACACCGTAGAAGGCCCTGCCCTGCGGCTAATCATGCTAGATACTAACGTGCCAGGCGAGGGCCGAGGCGAGCTAGGTGCCTCATGTTTACAGTGGTTAGATCAGCAGCTTAGCCAGCAGCCGACACAGCCGACGCTGTTATTTATGCACCATCCGCCGTTTACCACCGGCATAGATCTCATGGACGGCTTGGGCCTGACAGGCAGTGACGCCCTCGCCAAAATTGTCGAAAAATACGACTGCATTAGGCGCATCGGCTGCGGCCACATCCACCGCCCGATTCAAACGCTCTGGGCCGGAACGCTAGCCTACACCGTACCTAGTCCCGTCCATCAGGTGTCACTAGATCTTTCAGGCTCAGCCCAAGCCGCCACTTTCACGATGGAGCCCCCTGCCTATCAGCTTCATCTCTGGCAGCCCGGCAGCGGCCTCGTCTCACACACTCAATACATCAATGCGTACGATGGCCCTTATCCCTTCTTTTAAAGCTAGGGAAATTTAACTATCTAACCCGCTACCCCACCTCATAGGAGTAGCCGGTAAAACAGCTACTTTTTCTGCTTCTGCGTCCGCTCAACCGCCTTCAGCATGTGATAGGTAATCAGCAGTTGGGTTAGCGCCAGCGGATAGCTTTGAAGCGTTTCACCTGTGGTGCCTACGACCTTACCCACATCCTGGTTGCCGCCTAAGCTACAAAACTGCCCCAAATAAGGCACTTCGGTGCAAAGAATGCGCTCTAGCTGCTGCACCTGTTCCTTGGTCGCGTGGCCATCTATACACAGCACATCTACTGGCTTGCCCATATCGCGATCAAGGATTAGGCGGATGGCATTCCCCAGGTCGTTACCTTTATCGCCAAGAATGTGGGTAAAGTCGGGGTGAGGAAGCGTAGGCCGTAGCACTAGCTGCACATCGAGTAGGAGGTCATTACTGTCTTCGTTATCTCCGTTGGGTGGCATGAACGAGACGATCACATCCGACCACTGACGCTGAGGGCGAATAAAATTCTCTGAGTCGGGCTCGCGCTTACTTAAGGCCTCTCTCACCTGCTCTTCTGTGTAGCCGCGCTTACGGGTATCGCGCTTGATTTTCCACTTTGCGCGCAGATCCTCCGGTGGGGCTAGGTACACCTTCACGTCGTAGGCATCACGAGCAACCTTGGTCGAATAACCCAGCAGCCCTTCTACAATCACAAACTTTTTCGGCTTAACATATTCGGGCGCATCAAACCCGCCCGTGGTGTGATTGTAAATTGGCTTAAGGATGGACTTGCCGTTTCTTAAGTCTTGCAGGTGCTGCTCAATAATGTCGATGTAGTTACATTCAGGGTCGAGGGCTGAAATGCCCATCTCAGCGCGCTGTTTGCGGTCGTAGCGATGATAGTCGTCTGTGCAAATGGCGACAACGTTGGCCTCACCTAGCACCTGAGCGATGCCACGGGTCAAGGTCGTTTTTCCAGCAGCGCTATCGCCCACAATGCCAACGATGATTGGACGTTCAGCCATAGTTTCTCCTAAATATCTCTGTCGAGCGTTTTTTGATTCTCTTAACACAGTTCTAATTCTAGAGATCAACGGTCATTGACTCAAGCAGCACTCACACACGCTTTGACAGACTGAAGAAGCTATTGACTGTTGCGAAACCGTGTTTTTGCCGACTCAAACGCTTCGGCCATCACCTGCTTGATTTTTTCAGGGTCGGGCTTTTTGCCCCCCATCAAATCGCCAAAGTAAGCGCAAGCCCCTTCGCCTAGCGCCCAAGTGTAACCTGCCGCCCATGAGGCGGCTACAACGCTGCCAAAACCAGGGATAAATTTCACCAGCTCACGGCCAATCGCCTGGGCGAAGAAGCCACCTGCGATCGCACTCACCACTCCGCCCGCCTGAGAAGGCGTTAGCCGCTGCCCATACAGCTGACCCAACACTCCCACCCTCGAAACCTGTAGCGCTGTGAGCACCGGCATTGTCGCAAAGGGCAAGGGTACCGCCGCCAGGGTCGCCGCAATCACGGCAAAGGCCGAAATATAGCGCCTGCCCACGTCCCGATATAGGTTGCCAAGCTGATCGCTCGCGATCGCCTGATCGTCTATAAGCTGATAAATCGCATTAGATTCTGCCTCGGGCAGCAGCGCCGCTAGCGCATCTCGCAGCGCATCTTGCCCATAAAATACGGGATCGAAGCCGTCTTCCTCCAACGTAAAATCCAGCAGCACCGCCCGATCAAAGCAGCCCTTAAAGGCCGTCTGCAAAGCCTCAAAAGCTCGCGTGAGTTCTGCCTGCTCGGGTGGATAATCCGGGTGATTTTCACAGTCAGGCAGGTAGACAGGCGGGTAGATTTCGTGCAGACATGTTACAGCAAGTAGACAAGGCACATGAGGATAGCTTTTTCTAATTTGGGCCATGATCTGCCGCAGCTGATCGACCGCAAAGTCCGTAATTTTTACGGTTAAGATCAAAATTCGAGCGCACTTGCTCTCCTGCTTTAGCTCGTCGCTCAGCTCCTGCACAATCCCTGTGGTTTCCTGGCCGATGTCGCCTAGCCCCACCGTATCGGTAAAAATCAGCAGCGGTAGCTCTTCTGAAGGGTAGGCATACCGCTGTGTATTTTGCGTATGCGGACGGAATCCTTGCCCAACGATATCGGCAGAGACCCCTGTGAGCCCGCGCACAATAGAGCTTTTGCCTGCCTGCGGTTTGCCAATTAGTAAGGCTTCAGTGGTCGGCAGCTCAGCGCGCACCTGCTGCAAAATGTCAGCAATTTTGTCATCGCTCACGCTGAACGATTTCAAAGTATTTTGGACGTTAGCGTAGGCCTTGCCCGGCGTGATTGTACTGGTGGGCCACCATTTGGCCACCTGATTAGCCACTTGATTAGCAATGGGTAAACGGGCAATTTTTGCTTGAGCCTCCTCCCAAAGGCCAGCCGAAAAATCCATAGAGCGATCAACCACGCCACGCCATCCAGATTGATCGATTTGTGGCTGATCGATTTGTGGCTGATCGATTTGTAGCTGATCGATCTGTGGCTGATCGTCCTGTGATAAAGCCGCTGGTAACGAATCAAGGCTTGTAGCCAGTTCTTCAGACAGCGTTTCAGGTGAATCAGCGGCTGGGGGATTGGTGAAGGGAGTCTCTGGATGG
Organism: Phormidesmis sp.; assembly: GCA_041746795.1. Lineage (GTDB taxonomy): Bacteria > Cyanobacteriota > Cyanobacteriia > Phormidesmidales > Phormidesmidaceae > Phormidesmis. The sequence continues at coordinate 9,411 of JBGTGK010000112.1, read as the reverse complement.
TCACCCATATTTTTAGCCCGTTTCCTTAGCCCGGCTTCAAATCCGGTTGTGCCTTAAGCACTTTTATTTTAGACGACTGGCCTGCTTAGAAGCATCAAATTGAGTTAAGTGTGCCTCTGCTGAGGTTAATCAGGATCGTTCGATGGAAGTGCTTTTCGTTGCTGAGGCTCAGCAAAATATCCATCGTATTAACCTGCTGGCGGACGGTATTTGGAGGCTGCTGAGCTGGATATTGGCCGCGATTGGTCTTCATGGTGCCTGCTGGCCTCGCCGCTGATGAATCTACGCACAATACAACAACTCTAATAAGTCTCAAGTTCACAGAAACTTTAATATTAATATTGAAAACAACCTCCGCTGTTACATAAGCGGAGGAGATTGACCCGTAATAGTTTGCACAAAAGCCTCAAAGGTTTAGCTCAAGGCCGCTTCATCAGTATCAACTCACTCTGTTGCTTTATTTTCTTTCTACGTACATTCGTTTACGTATGTGCGGAACCCGTTCGTTTTGAAGGCTGTTGCCAGAAGTAGCTGATGATAGCATTCAGACCATTTAGTCAATCTTAAAAGCAGCAACCGTTATGAGCGGTTAAAAGGTTGTTCTAAGTTAGAATGATCTGCTGTTTTTTCACTTTCTACCGTTGGCGTGAATCTCAAAGGGTAAGGAAGTCTCTACAGAGCTTTCTTGCCCTTTTCCTTGTCTTTTTTCTACAGCTTACAAGTGCGGCAACCCGAGCGAGCTATGCGAAAATCGAGATGCCCTCAGTCCGTGCCTGCCTTCTATGTCATCTTTACCTTTCTCTGCTTCCTCGGATGCTTCTGCGCCTTTGCCCGATATAGATCTGCCTCAGATGGGCTGTGGCACCTGGGCCTGGGGCAATCGTCTCCTGTGGGACTATCAAGCGACGATGGACGACGAACTCAATGCGGTATTCGATCACTGTGTTAGCTCGGGCGTCACCCTGTTCGATACCGGCGACTCTTATGGAACTGGCAAGCTCAGCGGCCAAAGCGAGAAGCTTTTGGGCCGATTCAGCGCTGCCTACAGCGGTAAAAACAGGGCAAATATTTGCTTGGCAACCAAGCTAGCGCCCTACCCCTGGCGGCTTACCCAGCGTTCTATGGTATCAGCGGGCAAGGCTTCTGCTCAACGACTAGGTCGCTTAGATTTGGTGCAAATGCACTGGTCTACGGCTAACTACCTGCCCTGGCAGGAAGGCCCGCTGTTAGATGGGCTTGCTGAGCTGTGCCATCAGGGTTTGACAAAGGGCGTGGGCCTCTCTAACTTTGGCCCCAAGCGACTGCGGCTGGCTCATCAGCGCCTGAGCGATCAAGGCATTAAAATTCAGACTCTGCAAGTACAGTACTCGCTGCTCTCGACCTATCCGGTGACTGAGCTAGGGCTCAAAGCAGCTTGCGACGAGCTGAATATTCGGCTGATTGCCTATAGTCCGTTAGCGTTAGGGCTACTGACCGGCAAGTACACCGACAAATCGGATTTGCCCAAGGGTCTGCGGAAGTTTGCGCTAGGCCAAATTCTGCCGGGTGTAGGGCCCTTATTGAGCTGTCTGCGAGAGGTGGCGATCGCAAAAAATAAGTCCATGGCACAGGTAGCGATTAACTGGTGCATTTGCAAAGGCACTATCCCCATTCCAGGCGCTAAAAGCCTTGATCAGGCCCGACAAAACACGGGCGCACTCGGCTGGCATCTTAGCAGCGCCGAAATCAGCGAGCTAGACAAGGCATCAGCGAGCTGCGATAAGCGAATGGTACAAAATATCTTTCAGTCAAAATAAGCGAGTGGTTCATTCCTTGATACAACGTCAGACCTTTTTGTGCAGCCTCTAATCGTTAGGGTTTAACCGTATTTATGTTTCATTGAAAATTTCGCGCGTTAAAGCCTCTAGCGCTTTAAGCCCTTTTAAGGCGCTTTTAATAAACCTTAGGGCAGCAGCTGGCTGGCTCAAAAAGCCTATTGTCAGCAAAATTGGCTTAAGCGAACCGTCGGGGCCAATGGCATCTGCGATATTAGGTAAGTCGTGATGGCAGTCGTCGCTGATTACTCGCAGGATAGCAACTTTGTGAACGGGCAGCACTTGAATAAGAGAAAAGCTTTCCATGTCTACGGTGGATGCGCTGTAGCGATCGCCTAGTTCCCGCTTCTCTTTGGCGGTGGTGATGATGCGATCGCAGCTCACCCCAACGCCAGTTGCAACCCCTATTCGCGCCGCAATCTGAGCCGTTAAGCGATTATCACATTCAACAGCCGTTTTCTCACTCTGCTCAAACCCATTCCAAATTTGCTTCACTAGCACGCCTTTGCCAACGCCATAATTAGAAGAGAGACTTCCCCCCAACCCAACCAACAGTACGCCGCCTTGGGTGGAATGCTTTGCTCCCCAGGCAGCAACAAATCTTTTTGCTGCCTGGGGCCCAGCGGGAATTGTCACCAGTTGAGGTGCATTGTTCACTCCCCTCAGCGCCCGTTTTACTGCTTTATATTCAGCGCCAGCCGGTACCATAATTACTTCAATGGCTACCTGGATGGCTGGCCGATCATTCAGCGGCATGTTGTTCTTTCCTAAAGCGTTTACTAAACAACAGCCAGCCATCGTCCAACAGACTGTAAAGCACGGGCACTACAATCAGGCTCAGCAGGGTTGAAGTAATCAGCCCGCCAATAATCACCACTGCCATGGGCTGCCTTAGCTCAGCGCCAGCCCCCAAGCCAAGCGCCAGCGGCATCATCCCCAGCACCGTCGAAGCCGTTGTCATAATAATGGGCCGTAGTCTCACCAGTCCGGTTTTCAAAAGCGCATCGGTGCGCTGCATCCCGGCTCGCCGCAGCTGGCTGGCATAGTCCAGCAGCAACAGCGCGTTTTTATCTAGCAGGCCCAGCAAAAACAGCAGCCCCAGCAGTGAGATAACGCCAAAGTCACTGCGGGTTATCAGCAGCGCTAGCATCGCACCCACTATCGATAGCGGCAAAGACAGGCCAACAACCATCGGTTCTAGCAGCCGTCCAAAGGGAATAAAGACTACCGCCAGCATACAAATAAGCGCCAGTACCAGAGTTTTACCAAAGCTGCTAATAACGTCCCCGCTTCTCTCAGCGTCTCCGCCGACATCGGTATGAATGCCCGCTGGAATGACCGATTGAGCAATGGCTATCACCTCGGATGTGGCCTCTCCTAGCGCCTTGCTAGGCAGTAAGTTAGCGTTGATGTAGGCAACCCTTTGACCGTCCTCACGGTTAATTTCAACCGTCTTATCTGCCGTGTTGTCTTCTCCAGAAGTGCTCACATCTACAAGGCCAGGTAGCTTTTCAGCCTTAGTTTTAACGCTGACAGCGGCCTGACTTAGCGCGGCCAAATTCTCTCCAATTAAAGTAACTTGCAGCGGCTTTTCACCACCCGTATCAATAAACTGAACGTCTTCAACGCTGGTCGTTACGTCCGCTAGCTCAGGGCTATTGAGTTTGAGCAGGTTCTCCCGTAGCTGAGCCTGAACAGCAGCCGTGTCACGGTCACGATTCTCCTTTAGTTTGATATAAAGGCGACCCTGATTCGGGCGACCTTTTCCCCCAGCCTCTGTTAATACCAAAGCAACTTCTGGAAGCTGAAACACGCTGCCTTCTAGCGTTTTCCCCTTCTCTAGAGTCTCCTGCAAAATCAGGCTTCTGGGGTCTATTGCTCCAAAATCTGTTGCTTGAGAATTTGCCGCTCTGGGATCTGCCGATAAAGCCGTGGGTAAGCTAGCAGAACTTTGTGACAGCTGAGAGGGCGCTGAAACCTCGGGGAGAGCAACCGTGTAGTTGAGATAAAATTCGCCGCGATCAAGCTGGGGAACAAAACCCTGTGGAATTAAAGGAATGATGGCAATGCCCGCGATGAAGCTAGCGATCGCAATCCCGACCACTTTCCACCGATGACGCAGCGACCAGCGCAGCATCCGGCTATAGACTCGTTCCATCTTTGAGGTTGGCACCGTTTCGTGAGTGAGATCAGCGGCTGCACTCTCAGGTAGATTCGACGCTGTAGCGAGATCTGTGGAAGCATTTGCTTTGGGCTTTAGCCAGTAGACGCAAAGCACAGGCGTCAGCGTACGGGCGACCAGCAAGGAGGTGAGCACCGCCGCCGATACCGTCAGGCCAAATGGCTTAAAGAATTGCCCGACCGTGCCTCCCATGAACGCCACTGGCAGGAACACAGCAACAATCGTAAGCGTTGAAGCGGTCACTGTCAGCCCAATCTCCTGAGTCGCGATGATCGCTGCCTGCCGAGGGCTTACGCCTAGATCAAGATAGCGAGTAATATTTTCGACTTCAACAATGGCATCGTCGACAATAATGCCGATCACCAAAGCCAGCCCTAGCAGCGTAATGGTCTCTAAGTTGAAGCCATAAATGGCCATTACAATATAGGTGCCCAGCAGCGAAAGCGGAATCGCCAGGGCCGTAATCAGGGTGGCTTGCCAGCTACGCAAAAAGACAAAAATTACCAGTACCGCAATCACCACAGCGCCCCAGAGGGAATCGATAGTGGCCTGAGTAGCCGCTCGAATGTAGTCCGCCTGAGTGGTAGCTAGCGTTAGCTGTGCGTTTGGCAAATCTGCCTGAAGCCGCTGCACGGCCTGCGCCACCGCATCAGCAACGTCTAAAGTATTGGCGTCTTTGCGCTTTACGACCTGGAGGGCAAGTGCGGTTTTTTGATCGAACCGAACGAGCGTGGGAGAATTTTGCAGGCTGGAGGCGGCTTCTGGGGCGGCTGAGGAACCTGATGGAGCAGCGGCTGTGCCAGTTCCTAATAAGTCCACTCGCAGCACGCTAGAAATATCTCGTAGCGGCGGCAAAACTTTTGACTTGGCTAGGTCGGACAGTTGCTGGAGCGTCAGCGTATCGCTGGTAAGGGCATAGCTCACCGCCGTGGCTTCGTTTAAATTGAGCGGGATGACTTCGTAGCTAGCAGATGAGGGGAGATCGGTCTGGGCGATCGCCCCCTTCACTGCCGCTGCCGAATCCGCTAGCGATTTGCCTACCTGAAAGCGCAGATTAATCACCGTCCGCCCCGCATAGGTAGCCGATGCCAGCGTGTTAAGCCCCTCTATCTGCTGAAGCTTTGCTTCTAACGGGACAGTGAGCTGTGCTTCGCTTTCTAAGGCGGTAGCCGCAGGCGCGGTGGTGCTCACCACGACAACAGGGAAAGTAATGTCTGGGAAAAGCGCGTACTCCAAAGAGCTGAAGGCAAAGAGTCCGGCTACTGCGATCGCCATCCAGCAGCAAATCGTTAGCCAAGAATGCTGAATAGCCACCCTAGAAATGTTCAAACTTTCTCGAATCGAAGTACGTTTAGAAGAAGTCATCCAAAAGAGAGAGAATGAAGTGCATCGACCTTAAGCTTAAAATCTTAATACACGGCGCGATAACTATCATAAGTAAAGGCCATAAGTAAAGGCTTAACCTAAATCAATGAAAATATTTGTGACAGGAGGAACCGGCTTCGTCGGCACCAACGTCATCCGTTTGCTGCTGCAAGAAGGCTACGAGGTTCGTACTCTAGTACGGCCTGCGAGCAATCTCGACAATCTGCAAGGCTTAAATATTGAGCTGGCCGAAGGCGACTTAAACGACCCAGACCTGTGGCAAAAAATGCAGGGATGTCAGGCGCTATTTCACATTGCAGCGCATTATTCTCTCTGGCAGGCCGATCGGGAGCAGCTATATCGCAACAACGTTTTGGGTACGCGCAACTGCCTGGCGGCAGCGCAGCGAGCTGGCGTTGAGCGCAGCGTATATACCAGCTCAGCCGCCGCAATTGGCCCCGGTGAAAAGGGCGTCCCTGTCAATGAAACGTACCAGTCCCCGGTTGAAGACCTAATTGGTCACTACAAACAGTCCAAGTTTTGGGCAGAGCAGGCGGCTATGGAGGCGGCGCAAACCGGACAGGATATTGTCATTGTGAACCCGACGGCTCCGATTGGAGCGTGGGACGCCAAGCCGACGCCTACTGGCAATATTATTCTCCGGTTCTTACGCCGACAGATGCCCTTTTAGCTCGACACTGGGCTCACCTTTATTGATGTTCAAGATGTCGCCTGGGGACATTTGCTGGCGCTACGCAAAGGCCGCTCAGGCGATCGCTACATTCTCGGCAATCAGAACATGTCACTCAAATCTCTGCTTGATTTGCTAGAGTCGCTCACTGGCCTACCCGCGCCGCGCCGCGCTATTTCCCCCTGGATACCGCTCACGGTCGCCTGGGTAGAAGAAACCCTCCTATCCCGCTTGGGCAGACAGCCAAGCGTGCCGATAGACGGCGTTCGGATAGCAGCTAAAAAGGCTTACTACGATGCCGCTAAGGCAGTCAGCGAATTAGGACTGCCGCAGTCGCCAATTTCAGCAGCCTTACAGCGCGAGATAGACTAGTTTGTTACGAACGGTTACGTTGAATAAGCCATTTGATCCAGCATTCTTCAGGCGTTCTTCAGCTAGCTACTTTACTCAGCAGCGGAGAAACAATTGCCAGCACGTCACTGCGCGTAAGTTTCTCTCTGCCTTCAGACATCGCGTTTAAGGTGGCATGGGCTAGCGCCAGCGGAATTTGGCAAAACAGCAGGGCTGGGCCTTTCGGCAAGGTCGCTGTGTAGGCATCGCCCATCACCAAATTTCGGCGAGCAAAGGTCTGCATGTCGCCTTCAGTCCAGCCTGCTGGGAAAAAGCTGACGCCGCGCTGCTCAAAGTCTTCTGTGTGATTGCGCAGTATATTGACGCACTGAAGCCCCCGACCAAAGCCAATGGCTTCAGTGCGACTGGTTGCGGTGCCATCGTGCCAGGCCCAAAGGTCAGAGAGCATTAGGCCAACCGCACCGGCTACGCTGAAGGTGTAGCTGTTCAAGTCATCTTCTGTTTCAATTTTCCAGTTACGCTCTGCCCAATAGGCCATGCGGTCGGCCATTGCGGCTGTAGCATCCCAAATGCGAGGAGCAATGCTGCTAGGAGCCAGCAGCGCCCATTCTCCAATTCGGAGGGTAACTTCTTCTAAATCCTTATCGTGGTCGCTAAGCCCTTTGGCAAAGTCTTTTACCTGGGATGACTCTGTGCCCGCCTGTAAGTTTAAGCTGAGCTGCCTTAACAGGCTAGCCTTAGTGGCGCTCTCTAGCTCGGGGTGGTCTTCTATTTGGTCGATTGCCCTCATGCAAAGATAGGCAGAGGCCACAGCCTCCTGCAAACCCTTGGGCAAAAGACTAATCGGAATATAAAAAGTTCGACTGGTTGCCTTAAGCAACTCCAAGGCAGGACTAACAGAAAACATTCAAAATCTCCTCACAAAGGTAAAGCTGGCTACATCATGCTAAAGAATCATGCCAGAGACTATCTCTAAAAGTCTTAGAGATAGATTAGCTTATGAGAAGTAAATACGCTTTAAAGCGAATATATAGGCTTAAATCTATGAGCTTGTGGGTGAGCTTGGGGGTTTGACTCATTTAGCTAGCTGCTCACTTGGCCTGCTTACTTGGCCTGCTCACTTGGCCTGCTCACCTGATTATTACTTGATTACCCTGTAAATGACTACACTATGAAGAAGATGCACGTAGGTGAGCAGCAGGCTACATATACAGGCTGCATATAAAAGATGCTAAGAGTAAGCGTATCATCAGCTACGCACTACCCGCAGTATCTGCAAATACCGTGCCATCGAAACCGCTAGCAAAATACCACCTTTTCTGAAAATATAAGGACTAAACAATAAATGGGCATTCACCTACAGCAGGCGTTCTCAGTAGGACAGTATCTTGTCGCTCAGCGACTGAAGGGCCGTAAGCGCTACCCCTTGGTGCTTATGCTAGAGCCATTATTTCGCTGCAACTTGGCTTGCACGGGCTGTGGAAAAATACAACATCCTAAAGAAATACTAAAGCAAAATCTTTCTCCAGAAGCATGTTTTGCTGCCGTTGAAGAATGTGGTGTGCCAGTTGTTTCTATTCCAGGTGGGGAGCCTCTGCTGCATCCGCAAATTGGGGAAATTGTAGCGGGCTTAGTCGAGCGCAAAAAGTTCGTGTACCTTTGCACTAATGGCCTGCTTTTAGAGCAGAGTCTCGATAAGTTTACGCCTTCTGCCTATCTCAGCTTCAGCGTCCATTTAGATGGCATGAAAGACCTGCACGACCAGTGTGTAGACCGTACGGGCGTATTTGATAAGGCGGTGAGTGCCATTCGCGCCGCCAAGGCTAAAGGGTTTAGAGTCACGACTAACACCACCGTGTTTGAAGGCACCGATCCCAAAGAAATTCAAAATTTGTTCGACTATCTAACAGAGCTAGGCGTAGACGGCATGATGGTGTCGCCTGGCTATGGCTACGAGTGGGCACCTGACCAAAACCATTTTCTCAGAAGAGAGCAAACTAAGGCCTTGTTCCGCGAGATTTTGGCACCGTTCAATGCGGGTAAGAAAAAATGGGAATTTAACCATAACCCTCTTTTCTTAGACTTTCTCATCGGCCAAAAAGACTTCGACTGCACGCCTTGGGGAAGCCCTAGCTACAGCGTTTTGGGCTGGCAAAAGCCTTGCTATTTGCTGAATGAGGGGCATTACGAAACGTTCCAAGAGCTGTTGGATAAAACCCACTGGGAGGAATACGGAGTGGAGAGCGGCAATCCTAAGTGTGCGGACTGTATGGTGCATTGCGGGTACGAGCCTACGGCGGCAGCGGCGGCTATGCAGCCTCAGAATATGGTGCGATCGCTCAGCAGCCTCTTCGGTTAGACCTTCAGGTTAGGAGAAGTTGGGGTAGCTAGGAGACAAGGGCTCGCTGATAGCGCCCCAGCGCCATTAGCGGGAAAACCTGGGGATAAATATGATAGCGAAGGTAAAAATGGCCGGGAAAGCCTGTCCCTGTATACTCAGTTTCTGCCCAGGTACCGTCTTCCTTTTGGGTATTTAATAAATACCGGACGCCTGATTCTATAGCAGCCTTAGCCGCTAAATCAGGGCTCAAAAAACCATCCGCATCAAGTAAGCCGAGCAGTGCCCAGGCCGTCTGAGAGGCCGTGCTCACCCCTTTTCCCTTCAGGCTCGAATCTTTATAGCTCTGGCAGGTTTCACCCCAGCCACCGTCGCTGTTTTGGCAGCTCATCAGCCATGCCACACCCCGTTCAACCGCACGCTTGACTGATGGCTGGTGGCGCTTTGAATCGGCTAAAACCAAAGCAGCAAGAGCGCCACTGGTGCCATAGAGATAGTTGACGCCCCAGCGGCCAAACCAGCTGCCGTCTGCTTCCTGCTGCTCGATCAAGTAGCGCAGTCCGTTTTCTGCTCTTTGCGGCGAAATTCCAGGGATATTAGTAGACAAGTGGCCCTGCATTTCTAGAACCCGAGCGGTAATATCGGCGGTGCCAGGGTCGATCATGGCCTT
>JBGTGK010000111.1:0-34738 GCA_041746795.1 Phormidesmis sp. | reverse complement strand
GGCAAAGACTTTTGTGGCTACATTATTGACGATCTGTCTAAGAAGATAGATCCAAGCAAATAAATTGAACCAAGGTTCAATCTATCGAAAGCGCCGCAGATTTCTCTATTCGCGCGATCTGCTCTTCCCGACTTTCCACCGACTTGCCTAGCCCCGGCAGCAGTCGCATTGCCATTGCCGGACTCTCCTCTAGCAAAAACTGCATAAACGTCTCGGCCACCACCGACATCTGTTTTCCCGTCAAACTCGCGACATACCAATGTCGCTCAATCGGGAAGCCCTGCACGTCTAAAATGGCAAATTCGCCCGTTGTGCCTTCAGAGATAATGGTGTGCTGGGAGAGCACAGAAATGCCAAGCCCCCCTGCGATCGCCTGCTTAATCGCCTCATTACTCCCCAGCTCTAGCCTTACCTTCACCTTCACATCGCGCTTATTAAATAGCTCCTCCACCGCCGTGCGCGTCCCCGATCCTGCCTCACGCATAATAAACGGCTCATTGTTCAGCATCTCAATCGGAATGTTCTTTTTACGCGCCAGTGGGTGGCTAGTCGGGGCCAGCACAATCAGCGGATTTTCTAGAAAGGGATGAACCTCCAAATCTGGCTGAGACGGCGTTTGGCTGATGATGTATAGGTCATCTTCATTCTCTGCCATGCTCTTTTGCAGCTGCTGGTGATTGGTCACCTTCAGTGAAATATCAATGCCGGGATAGCGCTTGCAAAAGGGGCCGAGCAGCCGAGGCACAAAGTACTTTGCCGTGGTGATCACCGCTAGCTTTAGCTGTCCCTGCTTCATCCCTTTAAGATTAGCAACCGACATTTCAAATTGCTCTAGCCCATTGAAAATTTCCTGGCAGGTCGTCAGCAGCTTTTCGCCCGCCTGCGTCAAGTACAGTTTTTTACCAATTTGTTCAAACAGCGGCATCCCTACCGCTTTGGTAAGCTGCTTAACCTGAATAGAAACCGTTGGCTGAGTTAGGTACAGTTCTTCGGCAGCACGGGTAAAGCTCCCGTGCCGGGCCGTGGCTTCAAATACTTTTAGCTGGTGGAGCGTTGCATGAATCACAGGAGGCAATACCGGTAAAATTACGGATGTATAGAAAAGAGTCTATCAAACAACGAAAATATCATAGAAAGACAGTAAAAAGCGCTCACCTACATGACTTGTGTAGATGGGCGCTTGCCTGTAACCGCTGGCAGGGTACTTTTCGCTATCCTTTCGCTGTTTTTAACCAATAAATAGCGATCGCTTATTCCTCGGGTAAAAGGCTGCTGCTATAGGCATCGCCGCTATAGGCTGGCACCCGAGTAGAATAGTCAGTCGCTTGGCCAGAGACCGCTGTCGCAATTTGCTCAAATGACTCAGAACGCCAGTTGCGCTCGTGAATCGGCTTAGACTGCTCGCCCATAAAGTAGGCCTGCGTGCCAATAACAGCCGCCGCAACCCAGCCAATAACGAACAAAGAGACGAGAAGAGCCATCATCATAGTTATAACCTTGCATATACCTGCCAAAGCCAACAGGCGCTTACGTAAACCAATGTAACGTAAATATTACAAAATGTGTATTTTGCTTGACGATTGCCCTGAAACCCTTTTGATTACTTTCCTGCTGTGCCGTTTATCCCGCTGACTTTATGCCAACTTACTTTTTTTGGGGTGCCGACGAATTCAAGCTGCAAAAAGCGGTGATGACGCTAAGAGAGCGCACCCTCGATCCGAGCTGGGCCAGCTTTAACTACGACCGTATTGCCCCCGACGCCATCAATGGGCCAGTGCAGGCACTTAATCAGGCGATGACGCCCCCATTTGGCCTGGGTCAGCGCTTTGTGTGGCTAGCCGACACTACTCTGGGCCAGCGCTGCCCTGAGGAAACATTGACTGAGATGGAGCGCACCCTACCTGCACTGCCCGACACGACGGTGCTGCTGCTGACCAGCGCTAACAAGCCAGACGGACGGCTGAAATCTACCAAGCTGCTGAAAAAGTACGCAGAGGTGCGTGAGTTTGCCATGATTGCGCCCTGGCAAACCGACCAGCTTGTTGGGCAGGTCAAGCGGGTGGCGCAAGAAATGAACCTACGCCTGAAGCCCGAGTCGGCTGAGCTGCTGGCCGAAGCGGTAGGAGCCGATACCCGCAGGCTGTACAACGAGGTAGAAAAGCTGTCGCTGTACTGGAGTGTCCAGGGCTCTGATAAGGCCCAGCCTAAAACGGAACCCTTGCCGCCAGAAGTGGTTACTCAGCTGGTGGCAGTGAGTACTCAAACCAGCTTTCAGCTTTCGGAGGCGCTGATTGCAGGCAAGGTAGATCAGGCACTGAGGCTAGCGAGCGATTTGCTGAGCAACAATGAGCCTGCGCTGCGGGTGGTAGCTACGCTGGTGGGGCAGTTTCGACGATGGCTATGGGTGAGCCTGCTAGCGGCTGAAGGAGAGTGGGATATGAGTGCGATCGCCAAAGCGGCAGAAATCAACAATCCCAAGCGCGTCTATATTCTGCAAAAGCAGGTGCGGGGCTGCACGCCTACCCAGCTAAACAGAGCCATGGCCCTGCTGCTCGATCTAGAATTTGGCCTGAAGCGCGGTGCGCCCGAGCACATCACACTGCAAACCAAAATGATTGAGATTGCTAGCTTGTTTTAGGGCAATGGGTCAACGCTCCTCTAAAATAATTGGCAAATGCATTATTCAGGCCAGCTAAGCGATCGCTAGAGTGAGCCATCTATCCCTTCTATGTTTGTTCACCTAATAAGCGAGCAAAGGCTAAGCATCATGACTCTCAAAAATCGACGCTATCGTCGCACTTTACTAGCGGTTGCTTCAGGCACATTTTTAAGCGCCTTCACCTTTACTCAGCTTGGCAGCTTGCTAAGCACTGGCCATGTATCAGCCCTCATGCCAGCAGCCCACGCCCAGACCATGACGGATGAAGACGTGACTAACTACGCTCAGGCCGTCACAAAAATTGAAGGGCAGCGCCAGATCGCCTACGCAGCAGCGAGCGATGTTTTGGCCGCAGCAGGCACCGAAAAAGGCGTTTTAGAGACGCCCCTTAGCTGTCAGGCGCATCAGCTCAAAGACATGCCTAACAGCCTCGCCAAGACCGACCGGCTGAGCTTACTCAAAATCCTTGTAGACTTTTGCCGGGAAGCCCGCTCAACCGCCGAAGCTGACAGCCTAACGCCCAAGCAGTTCAACAGCATCACTGCGGCCCAGCAAGCAGATCCCAAACTGGCCGAGCGGATTAAAACAGCCATCAGCGAGCTACCAACCAGCGAGTCTTAGGCGCTACAATGATCTATCGGCCCTAGCTATGTGCAAAGGTCTTCACAGCTTCGGGCACGTTCTGCCATACGCAATTCCTATGCAATTTATCGATCAAGCTGAAGTAGATGTAGAAGGCGGCATGGGCGGCGACGGTATGACCTCCTTCCGCCGAGAAAAGTATGTTCCCGCAGGTGGCCCTTCTGGAGGCACAGGCGGAAACGGCGGCTCGGTCGTGCTGGTTGCTAACAACAATCTCCAAACGCTGTTGGACTTTCGCTATGCCCACCGCTTTCGCGCCCCCGATGGAGAAAGAGGGGGCTCTAAAAACAAAACGGGAGCCACTGGCGAAGATCTGTTGATTGAGGTTCCTTGCGGAACGCTAGTGTATGACCTGGACAAAGATACGCTCATGGGCGACTTGACCGAACCGGGGCAGCAGCTGGTGATTGCGCCGGGTGGAAAAGGGGGTTTAGGCAATAAGCACTTTTTGAGCAATCGGAATCGTGCGCCAGAGCGATCGCAGCCCGGTGCCCCTGGAGCCATCCGCCGCGTCAAGCTAGAACTCAAGCTGCTCGCCGAAGTCGGCATCATTGGCCTGCCCAACGCAGGTAAATCCACCCTGATCTCCACTTTATCCTCCGCCCAGCCTAAGATTGCTGACTATCCCTTCACTACCCTCATTCCCAACCTGGGCGTCGTCCGCAAGCCCACAGGCGACGGCACCTTATTTGCCGATATTCCAGGCTTGATTGAAGGCGCTCACGAGGGCCTGGGCCTGGGCCACGACTTTTTAAGACATATTGAGCGCACCAAGCTACTGTTACATCTAATCGATGGTACCACTGCTGATCCTATAGCCGACTATCGCACCATTCAGCAGGAGCTTACCGCATACGGTCAGGGGCTCTCCAGCAAGCCTCAGCTAGTCGCCATCAACAAAATAGACGCGCTGCTAGAAGAGGAAGTCGATGAGCTGGTTTCTGAGCTGTCTTCAGTGACGGATGAAAAGGTCTTTCGGATTTCGGCGGTGAGCCGTCAGGGGGAAGACGAGTTGCTCAGGGCCGTTTGGGCCTTGTTGGATGAGACGAATGAGGCGATCGCAGCCGAAGCCGCCCGCACCGCCCAAGCCTTAATCGAATTCAACACGCCCGCCCTGCGCTCAGTCACATAGACTTTCACACAGACTTTCGGCTTATATTTAGAAGCACAGTGCAATTGACTTAGGAATCAAATGGACAAGAAAAAATATATCTACTGGAAAGATGAAGATATGTGGCTGGGATATCTTGAGGAATTTCCTGACTATATAACTCCCCGACTATATAACTCAAGGTGAGACCGAAGCCGAGCTGCGAGAGAATCTTCTAGATATATACAAAGATTTGATAAGCGGAGTAATCTCACAGGTTCGCAGAGTTATTGAGCTTAAAGACCTAATTACCGGAACTGTGCAATGAACGCTCAAACTACCTTTCAAGCAACTCTACCCCCTTTGCGATGGGACGAAGCGGGCGGCATACGTATTGGCAAGAGTCGCGTCACAATTGATAGCTTACTAGCTTCTTACCACAACGGTTCTACCCCAGAAGAAATTGCCGTTCAATACTCAATTCTAGATCTCGCAGACATCTATGCCGTTATCACTTACTATCTCAACAACCGTAAGCAAATTGATCAATACTTAGAGCAGCGTAACCAGGAAGCTCATCAGAGAAGACAGCAGCTTGCCGAGAGGCACAACTTGACTGGGCTGAGAGAACGTCTACTCGCTCGTCGTCAGTCTCAAACAAATCAGTCTCGGACAAATCAACAGTAGATGCGTCTTTTAACTGACGAAAACTTCAATGGGGCTATACTGCGGGGACTATCGATGCGTTTTTGCCTAGCCTAGATGTAGTCCGCGTGCAAGATGTAGGGCTTATCGAAACTGACGATTCAATCATTCTTGAATGGGCCGCTAAGGATAGGCGTATTTTGCTTACTCACGACGCATCGACTGTCACGATGTATGCCTATGATCTCATAGCATGAGATTATTAAGGTAAGAGACAAGGGCCAAGCTTATGAAAGACCTAATTAAAGGGCTGCAAGAATTTCAGAGCAGCTACGTGCCCAAAAATAAAGAGCTGCTGCATGAGCTGGCTCAAGGGCAGCATCCTCGTGTCCTGTTCATTACCTGCTCCGACTCGCGGGTACAACCCGAGCTAATTACCCAGTCGGATCTGGGCGATCTTTTTGTGATTCGCAATGCGGGTAATATTGTGCCGCCCTATGGGGCAACTAACGGCGGCGAAGGAGCCACGATTGAATACGCGATTAAGTCTTTAGAGGTTGAGCATATTATCGTGTGCGGGCACACCACCTGCGGGGCGATGAAGGGCTTGCTACAGGTGGGCGAGCTAGAGCATAAAATGCCGTTAGTATACAACTGGCTAAAGCATACTGAGGCCACGCGCGAAATGGTAGAAGAAAACTACGGGCACCTGGGTAAAAAGGAAAAGCTGGCGACGCTGGTGGCTGAAAATGTGCTGACGCAAATTGATAACCTGCGGACGTATCCTGCGGTGCGATCACACCTCCACCGCAACGAAATCGCCCTCCACGGCTGGATTTACAACATTGAAGACGGCTCCGTCCTCACCTACGATCGAAAGAACCACGCCTTCGTGCCGCCGTTTACCTCTCTAGATGCCTACGACAACAACAATAGAAATAAAGAGAAAGAGCCGACCTACGAGTCTGAATCTAATTTTGAAGGGTCGTCAAGGATTTCTTCAGTGCAGCGCGATCGCATCTTTCGAGGCTCTCCCGCCTTCTATCACCGCTAGTGTGCCTAGCTAGATCGCCGCTGGCTTGCGGTTAATCCTCATCCTCATCAGGTGCAGCAGAAAATAATCGCCTTGGCGGCCCCGAACACACCTCACCTTTGCTCACATCTAGGGTGATAATAGTGCCATTTCGAATGATCTCAGTCGCCCTCTCCACCCCAACCACCACCGGAATACCCAGACGCAGACCCAGCACCGCCGCATGGCTAGTCATGCTGTCATCTTCAGTAACAATGCCACCCGCCCGCCGAATCGCATCAATATAGTCCGCACTCGTGCGCGGCACCACCAAAATCTCGCCCGTGTGGAAGTCTTTAATCGCGGCCGTATCGTGAGCAATTCTCGCCCGCCCGCTCACAGAGCCCTCACCGATACCCCGCCCATGGCCTAACACCGCCGTCACGACTTCCACCTTCACTAGGTCGGTTGAGCCCGACACGCCTTGCAAAGTGCCTGCGGTCATCACCACCAAATCGCCATCTCTCACCAGCCCACTTTCTTGGGCCACATTCATCGCCGCCTTAAAGGTTTGCCGCGTCGAAGCCAAATCAACCACCAGCAGAGGGTCTACCCCCCATACCAGCTGTAGCTGCCGGGAAACATCTACCAGCGGCGTCACCGCTAAAATCGGTGCTTTAGGCCGAAACTTAGACACATTCCGAGCAGTCGCACCGCTCCGCGTCAGCGTCATAATCGCCGAGGCTCCTAACTGCTGGGAGATTTGGGCCACGGCCTGAGAAATCGCGTTAGGAATCGTATGACTCTTGCTAAACTCCTCAGTCATCTGCCGCATTTTCTCTTTTTCAGTGCGTCTGGCAATTCGAGCCATCGTCGCGACCGCCTCCACCGGAAACTGGCCCACCGCCGTTTCATTCGAGAGCATCACCGCATCGGTGCCATCAAAAATAGCGTTCGCCACATCAGAAACCTCAGCCCTAGTGGGGCGCGGGCTGTCCACCATACTATCTAGCATTTGGGTAGCCGTAATCACGGGAATGCCCAATCGATTAGCCGTCGCAATTAGCCGCTTTTGCAGCACGGGCACGTCTTCAGCAGGCAGCTCAACCCCTAAGTCGCCTCTAGCCACCATCACGCCGTCCGACAAGGAGAGAATAGCCTCCATCTGCTCGATCGCCTCGTGCTTCTCAATCTTCACAATTACCGGCACGCGGCGATTAGTAGAATTCTGAATCAGCTCCTTAATTTCTAAAACGTCCTGAGGATTGCGCACAAAGCTCAGCGCTACCCAGTCCACATTTTGGTTGAGGCCAAACATCAAATCCTTACGATCTTTATCCGTCAGCGCCTTAATAGATAAGTAAACGCCAGGAAAGTTCACCCCTTTACTGTTAGAAAGCTTGCCGCCAACCACCACCTGGCAGTTAAGATTGCGCTGTGCCATGTCCTTGCCGACAACTTTCATCTCTACCTTGCCATCGTCCAGCAAAATGATTGCCCCTTCAGGCACTTCCTCAACCAGCGGGCCGTAGGTTACTGAGCTTTCCGTTTGAGTGCCGGGAATTTCACGGCTCGTGAGCACAAAGCTATCGCCGTTTGCCAGCTGAATAGGGCCGTCTTTGAACTTGCCCAAGCGAATTTTAGGCCCCTGCAAATCCTGCAAAATGCCGACCGGCTGGTTAAGCTCAAAAGAGATTTGGCGAATCAGCTTGATGTTCTTTTGATGGTTCTCCTGATCGCCATGAGAAAAATTCAGCCGTAGTGTCGTCGCGCCCGCTTCGATCAGGGCTCTCAAAGTATCAGGGTCTTCGGTGGCAGGGCCAATGGTCGCGACGATTTTGGTTCGACGAAGGGCAGGACGCGTTGGCATATGCTTATCAGTAGCAGCAAAGATGAATGGACAAGAACAATATCTGCTCAAACGATACCACTGTGAGGCCCGCTCAACTGCTCAATTGGCCCTAGCCGTGATTAAAACCTTTGATCAAGCCTGTATCTATTTCTAAAGCGTTAGCTCTAAGAGGTTAAAAGGGGTCAAAAGGGGCTAAAAAACATTAGGGCGATGAAAAACAATTGGCGATGAGATAAGCTAAGGCAGAGATTATGAGCTGTGCTGTTGGCTAGCTGCAATTGCTAGCTATAAAAGGCGTCACGAAACTTTATTATTCATCTCAGGTAGCGTATACTACCGAAGAACGTGGTACGTAGGAGCGCATATAATGGTGGCAGTGGCAGCAAAGCCCCTGGCAGTCACCCGGAGAGTCCCTAAGTGGTTTCTAGATGCAGATGGCGGCGCAAGCCCCGATCTGCTTATCTTTTTCGGGGCTGTCTTTCTGGTTATTCTCTCAACCGTTGGATATTTTACCTGGTACTGGCCTAGCTGGTGCTGTTCCGCATTTAACACTTTGGCGTTGCACCTAGTCGGAACCGTCATTCACGACGCTTCGCATAAGTCGGCTCACAGCAATCCCATTATTAACGCAGCGCTAGGACACGGCAGCGCCTTAATGCTGGGCTTCACCTTTCCTGTTTTCACGCGGGTGCATTTACAGCACCATGCTCACGTTAACGACCCCAAAAACGACCCCGACCATTTTGTCTCAACCGGCGGGCCGCTGTGGCTAATTGCAGCTCGCTTCTTTTACCATGAGATCTATTTCTTCCAGCGCCGCCTGTGGAAAAAGTACGAGCTGCTGGAATGGATGCTGAGCCGCTTAGTCGTGGGTCTGTTTGTTTACGCTGCCTATCATTTCGGCTTTATTGGCTACTTATTTAATTTTTGGTTCTCTCCGGCCCTGGTGGTAGGCTTGGCGCTAGGCTTATTTTTTGACTACCTACCCCATCGCCCTTTTAAGACCCAACACCGCTGGAAAAACGCTCGGGTGTACCCTAGCCGCGTGCTTAACTTTTTAATCATGGGTCAAAACTATCACCTAGTGCATCACCTATGGCCGTCTATCCCGTGGTACAAGTACAAGCCAGCCTACGAGGTAATGAAGCCTCTGCTAGATGAAAAAGGCTCACCTCAATCGCTAGGACTAATGCAGACTCAAGATTTCTTGGGCTTTATGTACGATTTGTTTTTAGGCATTCGGTTTCATCCCAAGCCCGAAAAGAATGAGTAGGAAATAGCAAAAAGCGCCTGTCTTTTATAAGGACAGGCGCTTTTTTTGTGACTACAAACCGCAGAGGGCCTTCTGAATGCCGCCTTCTAGAGGCTACCTTCTGAATATCGCCTTCTGGAACACTACGACGCGCCCATATCTAGCACAGCATTGCGCAGCACCGTAATTTGCGAATTATATTCAAGCGCCGTCATTTCACTGTATATCTTAGCTGCGCCGGTCGATAGTTCATAGCCATCGGGTACAGGAACAACCGTTCCAGCCGCCATTTCTTCAGCCAGCTCGTACCAAAACAACAGCTTGTTGTTTTCATCAAAGGAGCTGTACATTTTCGTATGATCCGTTGACTTTTTATCAACTAGGTCACGCATAAAAGCGAGCTGATCGTCATGATTCATCGCCTTAACATCGTTTAGTAGCCCTTGTGTAAACTGAGGCGCGGCGGCACCAGGAGCAGCCGGTGTAATAGAACCGCCCATATGCTCATAGAGCACCCACAGCAGACCAAGCTGATCGTCTGTGCTGAGGCCTTTGAATTCTGACAGTTCCTGATGGTCTTGGCCGGTAGAAGAAGACCCTGTGTCTTGTAATCCTGAGGTCATAGTGAACTATCCCTTACGTACGTTTTTTCTAAATCGAACGACATGATCGTACGGGTTGGGAGGTTGACAATTGAATTTCCCAAGGGGGGAATTCAGCAGGAATTGCCTCTTTCAAAAGGTCGAAGAATCTAGACAAAGGTCGGGTCTTAGGCTGCGAGCGCCGCGCAAGTAGGTGTGTCTAACCTCGCTTTGGCAGACGCAGAGCGGCATATATATCATCAGGCGAATGCAGCGGGGAAGGGCTCCTTTTACATGCATTTGCTGAACGTCGAGCAGGGGTACAGAGTCCCAGTTGGGTCGGGTGCGGGCGATCGCAGCCGGGAAAACAGCGTCCAAATCACGCGTCACCGAAAACGTAACGCTAACAATTTTGGTAGGATCAATGTCATTGTCCAGCTCCAAGGCGTCCAACATCTCAGTGACCGCTTCTGCCATGGCCTCTGCGGAATTTTCTGGAACGGTGGTCGCCCCTCGAATGGCTCGTATCTGCCAGTCCACGGCTGTTTCTTCCCTTGCTATCTCACACGTTGTCTTAGTTTAATCACCGAGCATCTCATCACCGAGCGTTTAATCATAGAGCCTAGTAAAGGCCCGGTGGCTGATACAGCCACAGCGGCACGCCGCTGGTGGCAATTTCGAAGTCTAGTCGAGCCAGCGTCGCGGGCAGGTGCGCCGGAAGCATAGCCCAGGGAGACTGGCTGAAGCTGCGGTCAAACCGACTGCCGGGCAGCAACCGGCTCAACAGCGGTTTTTTCTCCTCAAAGATGTAGCACTCCGCCTTGTCTGGATCAAGATCGCCCAGCTCAGCGGCCCACCGACGCGCATCTTCTTCACTGCCTAGCCGATCGACGACGCCTAGCGCCAGCGCCTGCTCTCCTGTAAATACCCGACCATCGGCAAACTGCCTAACAGCGTCTTCACTTAAGTTTCGCCCTTCTGCCACCGTGCGCACAAACTGACCGTAGCTAACGTCAATCAGCTCCTGCAAAATGACCTCTTCCTCAGCAGACAAAGGCCGATCGAACGCCAAAATATCCTTATAAGGGCCAGACTTAATCACTTTAAAGGACACGCCCACCCGGTCTAGCAGTTTCTCAATGTTGTTTCCTCGCAAAATCACGCCAATAGAGCCTGTGATCGTGCCTGGGTTAGACACAATATGCTGAGCGCCGACGCCGATGTAAACGCCGCCCGACGCTGAAATATTGCCAAAGCTAGCAACAATTTCGACTTTTTCTTGCAGCTTTCGCAGGGCGCTGTAAATTTCCTGCGAGTCGGCTACGGTGCCCCCAGGGCTGTCGATCCGCAGCAGCAATGCGGGAAACTTTTTTTCTTCTACTTCTTTGAGGGCTTCTAGTACGCGCTTGCGGGTAGATCCTGCGATCGCACCGGTAATTTCAATGCGGGCAATTTGTTTGCGGTAGCGAGGCTTAAATGGCCAAATCATAATCAATAGCGGGAGTAATAGCGGGAGTGCGATCGCACCATGAGCCTGAGCGCATTCGCCCCAGGCCTTACATTATTTCAGAACATTCCTTAGAGTTAAGTATACGGCTTGCTATGCTCACTCCAATAGCAGTCCTTACATACGCAGTCCTGCACAGCTTTACTGTGCGATCCCTCACGCCTCTTATGCGATCCCTCACGCCTCTTAAACGTCTCTTACGGCTCCCCCCAGAATGGATTCTCGCCCCGCTGCCGATACCACCCACAATCCTCGGCTTCCCCTACCTAAGCCTTTATCTCCGCTAGCGGCTAATCCACTCATCCTGATCGCGCCCTTCTTTTTATGGGGAACGGCCATGGTCGCTATGAAAGGCGTCATGGATGAAACAACGCCGCTTTTTCTGGCGGGTGTCAGGCTATTACCGGCTGGGCTGCTGGTGGTTCTAGTCTCTGTGCTTTTAGGCCGTGAGCAGCCAAAGGGCTGGCGGGCCTGGCTGTGGATTAGCCTGTTTGCGCTGGTAGACGGCACCCTGTTTCAAGGGTTTTTAGCCAAAGGGTTAGAGCGTACAGGAGCGGGTTTAGGATCGGTGATGATCGACTCTCAGCCTTTGGCCGTTGCCGTGATGGCGCGGTTTCTCTTTCACGAATGGATTGGCCCACTGGGCTGGCTGGGCCTACTGATTGGGCTCTCGGGTATTAGCTTTATTGGTCTACCAGATGAGTGGATTTTAGTTTTTTTTCAGGGGCATTGGGCTGATTTTGGGCCGCTGATCACTTTTGAGCAAGAAGTATGGTCGAGCCTATTCCAGCAGGGAGAATGGCTGATGCTAATGGCGGCTTTGTCGATGGCGGCGGGTACTATTTTGATTCGATACGTGGTGCGCTGGGCTGATCCAGTCGCGGCCACTGGCTGGCATATGGTGCTGGGTGGCGCACCGCTGATGGTCGCCTCGCTAGCCGATAGCTCTTGGGGAAATGGCTCGCTTCCCTGGCAAGGAATTTCGCTGCCGGGCCTGCTAGAGATTAGCTACGCGACTATTTTTGGCAGTGCGATCGCCTACGGTCTATTTTTTTACATTGCCGCCCAGGGCAATCTCACTAGCCTGAGCGCACTTACTTTTTTAACGCCCGTATTCGCTCTACTCTTTAGCACGCTACTGCTCTCAGAAAGCTTAAGCACGCTGCAATGGAGCGGCGTGATGCTGACGATTGTCAGCATCTATCTAATTAACCAGAGAGTTTGGCTTTCCACCTGGCTTTCCGACCGGGTGTCTGCTCGTTTGCCTCACCGTCTGAGTGCGCTGCTAGTGACCCCTTTAGCCCCTAAACTCTCACCTGGGATCTCATCTGGCCTTGTCAAAACCTCTTCTTCTCAAGAATCGTCTGACTGAAGCGACGCACTTTATTTGGATATATATTATGTAGACAGGTACGCTATCTTGCGGATCTTCCCTTTTGCCGTAATTACCTCAGAGAATCCTGAATTAGGGCATTGGTAAGCAGTAGTAGCGCTATAAACGTCATTGCATACACCAAGAAAGTACGTAAACCTACAGCCAGCAACTGTAAAGAACTCAAGAACTCAGAGCCTTTGCGAGCGTTACAACCAAATGTTTACGGTAGGATGTGCTTAATTCAATAAGCTGCTGATAAAGTGCCTCGCATTTGATGAATGCGGGTTCACCTCTGTAAATCTGCTCTTAAACCGGCAGAAAGCATTTTCAATCGGGCATTCTGTTTTTGATAGTACGCCTTCCAAGCAACTTTTTTGATGCTTCCGATTTAAGGCCCAGTGTGATGTGGCTCTTATATGCCACACCGGGCCGCCAGGCAAACAAAGCGAAAGCTTTTGGCAGTTTTTTGAGAAAATTCTTGAATTGAGTCGCCAGCTACCCCAAAAGATAAATTAGGTAAAGACAGCCATGATTCGGCGTTCTACTTTAGTATTCCTAACCTGCCTGGCCGCTTTGGGCACCTCAGCCGTGCAAACCCAGGCGATGCCATCGGCACAATCATCGACGCAATTTAGGAGCGCTGCTTCTCAGGATTCGTCATCTTCTCAGATGCTGATCGCCCAAGCCTCTGGGGGAGCCGCTAGCAGTGAGCTATCGGTAAACTCTAGAGGAGAGGCAGTTAAAGCGCTTCAGGTGCGCTTACAGAAAAGTAGCTACTACAGCGGCCCCGTTGACGGCCTTTATGGACTGGCTACCCAGCGAGCGGTTCGTGCTTTTCAAGCAGACACGAACTTAAGCCAAACTGGTAGCCTCAATGAAAAAACCTGGCAGCAGCTTCAGGCCTTATCTAATAAGAAACCACCTGCTGCTGCTAATTTACCCGCTGTCAGTGGGGTAGACAAAACAGCTAGCAAGACCACTATTCTGGCCGCGAATTCTGCGCCGACAGCCACGCCAACAGCCACTGAGATACCGCCCGCAGATGCAAGCAACAGCAATACGGCTGATATTGCTGAGCCTGAGAGCAAAACAGGTGAACTTGGTAGAAATCTTGGGCTAGGTGCGGGCGTAGTCGCTGTGCTGGCTAGTTTTGGCGTTGGCTTATACCTTGCCAATCGTGATAAAGCTACCAAATTGGATGACGGTAACTGGAGCGAGATTGAACCCAGTACTGATCTGAGAGCGGCAAAGGGAACAACGCTGCCTTTAGCACCTACCATGGGCCAGCAGAACGGATTTGGTGCTGTTAGCCGCCCAGTAAGCAGCCCAATAATCTGCGGTTCAATGAGTCAAGATGGCGCTGCTATCTCTTCTAACGGATCGTCTATGGTTCCTATGGGCTCTATGGGCCAGTCACTGAGCACCAGCGGCCAAATGGGCAATGCGGCTCCGCTGGCGCAGGTAGATATTATTGACGGGCTAGTAGGCGATCTGCGTAATCCCGATCCAGCTAGACGACGCAAGGCTATTTGGGAGTTGGGCCAGCGGGGTAATTCTCTGGCCATGCAGCCCCTGGTCGATTCAATGATAGATGCCGACTCCAAAGAAAAAAGCCTGGTGCTAGCCGCGCTTTCGGAAATTGGCATTCGCTCACTGAAGCCGATGAGTAGGGCGCTGGCGATCGCCCTTCAGGACGACAACCCCGAAGTCCGCAAAAACGCCATTCGCGACCTCACTCGCGTATATGATCTGGTCGTGCAAATCAGCCAAATGCTAGGCCACGCCACAGAGGACGAAGATCCCGAAGTTCGTCAGACGGCTACCTGGGCGCTTGAGCAGCTTAACCGCATTCGCCGCAGTCAGGATATGGACGCTAACGTGCGTACTTTCGCTGGCGGTAGCGCAGCTCCCCCGATAGATTTACTCTCTAGCGAGGCGTCTTTACGGCGATCGCAGCAGGGGCTCAGCTAGCCATCAGCCCAGCTATCAGCCGCAGGCCTTTGCGACTCCTTTTACTCTCAACCCCCGTTGGCCCGTTAGGATCAGGGCTAGGGGGCGGCGTTGAGCTAACGGTGTTTAATTTGGCACGGGTGCTAACCACGCGAGGTCATCATGTGGGGATCGCCGCACCTTCGAGTTCTAAAGTGCTGAATAATGGTTTAGTTGAACTGATTCAGATACCAGGCGGGTGGCAGCTTCCAGCCCAGGGGCAATCGCGATCAGAGCCCATCGTTACAGGTGCGGCGCTGTCGAATATGTGGGACTATGCGCGTCAGGTGCAGTCACGCTACGATCTAATCGTGAATTTTGCTTACGACTGGCTACCGTTTTACCTGACCCCTTTTTTCGAGACGCCGGTTGCTCACTTCGTCAGCATGGGCTCATTAAGTAACGCTATTGACGAGGCGATCGCTCACACCGCTAAGCAGCATCCCGGAACGTTAGGGGCTTATACGCGATCGCAGGCCAGCACTTTCGCCCAAACGCCTACTAACCAGTGGCAAGTTTTAGGCAGCGGGATTGACATAGATCAGTATGACTATTGCGATCATCCCACCGATGCCTTGGCCTGGGTGGGACGAATTTCGCCTGAAAAAGGATTAGAAGATGCGGTACTAGCGGCGGTCATGGCCGGTCGCCCGCTCAAAGTTTTTGGCAAGCTAGAGAACCCCACTTACTGGCAGAACGTTCAGCAGCTGATTGCTGAAGCGTCCGCGCAGATTGACTACTGCGGATTTTTAGCGACGGCTGAACTCCAAAAAAGTCTGGGCCAGTCTCAGGCGCTTTTGGTAACGCCGCATTGGATCGAGGCCTTCGGCATAGTGGCCATTGAAGCATTGGCCTGCGGGGTGCCTGTGATTGCCTACCGGCAGGGTGGGCCAGCCGAGATTGTGCGCTCTGGTAAGACGGGATGGCTGGTTGATCCCGGCGATGTGACGGAGTTAGCAGAGGCGATCGCCCGCATCGATCAGATAGACCGCCGCCAGTGTCGCCACACCGCAAAAACTATGTATTCACTCACCGCTTGGGGCGATCGGTTTGAGCAGTGGTTTTATCAAATTCTTTCCGGTATGATGAGCAGCTAATGAATTAGTTCTTATAACAACAGCTCTCAGCCACCGCTTTTAATGATTGTTCTAACGCCTCAAGAAATTACCCAGCTCAGAGCCCGACTAGCCGACTATCCCGAGGCGCTAGAGGCTCTTCAGGAGATTGAGGACTGCGATGGCGACGTTGAAGACGCGGCGATTTCTTTAGCTTTGAGGGTAGGGCAGGAGCCGGATTCTAATGAACAGTGGCTAGCTGGATTTAGCAAACGCTATCGCCATGTTGCCTGCCAGTTGCAGTTCCGAGAGGCGATCGCTGCCGGACAGCTCAGTACGCTGATTCACACCCTCACAGAAGAAACCGACTGCCCCGCGCTGATGGCACCCCCGGTCGCAATCTATGTGTTCAAATCTGGCGTAGTTTCTTTTTGTCACAGCTTTGACAATAGCCGCATTTAGCGTCTCCCTTTGCCCCCGTGCTCGCACCCAAATTTCTAAGCCTCGCACCGCCCTAGCCAGACGGGCTGTCCAAATTCGCCAGCTGCCAAAAATCGCGGTTAATCTCGCGCCACAGCGACTGGTTATGAGGGTCGGTGCGAAGCGCCTTCTTAAGATAGAGCCGGGCTTTTTGGGACTGGCCTTCGCCGATCAGCTTTCGCCCCCAGCGCTGATACACAATCGCCTGCCACTGAATAATTTCACTATCTTTGGGCATCCGATGGGCAAGCCCTTCGACGAGTGCGATCGCCCGAGGAAATTTCTGCTGCCTCAGCAAATCTTTGAGCTGCTGATAGGCATCCTGCTTCAGGCTCTGCTCCTGCGCAGAAAGCGGATCAGCTGAGACGCTGGCCCCTGGGTGAATAGCCTCTCTATCAGGGGAACCGGGATCAGCGGTATGTTTAGCATTCGTCAGCGGCACCATTTCGGGAGCTACAGCATCCGAATAATCGGCCTGGTCGCTGTCGCCCCGATCGCTGTTACCGGGATCACTCTTGCCCTGAACGGCGTGAAAATTACCCAGACCCAGCTTCTCCAAGGCCTGCCTTATATCGTTTAATCGGCCATCCCGCTCGAAACCCTCTGACGAATCTCGTAGGTCATGCTTTGCCGCAGCCTTAGTCTCGTGAGCATATAGGCTCTCCGATATGGCGGTATAGGCGTCGTTGATCTTGAGAAACTGCTCAACCGCCCTCTCATCCGGATTAATGTCAGGATGATACTGCCTGACAAGGTTTCTATAGGCAGACTTAACTTCGCGGGACGAAGCTCCTCGGCGCAGTCCTAACGTTTGGTAATGTCGGGCCAGGTTCATATCAACTCTTTTTGATATAGCGACGATATGGCCTACAAAAGTCCTGACGCAACGGTATTTTCACGGCAGTAAAGGCATTTAATCACAGCTGTAGACCTACTGTGGTTAAATGCCGTACTTTTACGGCCTGCATCCTTCCTGGCTGACTATCTAGCTGACTGGCTAGCCAACTGGCAATCGCTCTTCAATCACCCGATCAATCAGCCCATACTCTTTAGCCTGTGCTGCCGACATAAAGAAATCGCGATCACTATCCTTCTCAATTTTCGCGATATCCTGGCCCGAATGCTCCGCCATCAGCTCATTAAGTTCCCGCCGAATTTTCACAATCCGCGCTGCCTCAATTTCAATATCCGTCGCCTGCGAGCGACCCACCCCACCCGAAGGCTGGTGAATCATAATCCGTGAGTGCGGCAACGCTAACCTTTTACCCTTCGCTCCTGCATTAAGCAAAAACGCGCCCATACTCGCCGCTAAGCCCACGCAAATCGTCACCACTTCAGACTTGATGTACTGCATGGTGTCATATATTGCCATTCCCGCCGTCACCGAACCACCAGGCGAGTTGATGTACAGATAAATAGGCTTAGTTGAATCTTCAGAATCGAGATACAGCATGTAAGCCACGATGGCATTGGCAATACCGTCATCGACCTCTTCAGTCAAAAAGATAATACGCTCCCGGAACAGCCGCTCATAGATACCAATCCACTGTTCATAAGTACCGCCAGGAAGGCGATAGGGGACGCTAGGGGTTCCAATAGGCATAAGTCAGTCCTCAATGCAAAATTAATAATCGAAATTTCGTAGGGTGAGATAGGTAGAAAACCTTACAAAAAACCAGACCCGCTAAACCGCCGCCACCACATCCGCCGTCACATTCGCCGCCGGATTCTCAATCACTCGGTCAATCAGGCCATACGCCTTCGCCTCCTCTGGCGAAAGATAGAACATTCGCTCCATATCCTTAGAAATTTTATCGGCGCTCTGCCCCGTATTATTCGCCAGAATCTGCTGAATAAGCTTTCTTTTCTCTAGAACCTGCTCAGCCTCTATTTGAATATCAGTCGCCTGCCCCCGAGTCAGCGTCTGCGGATGCGTCAGCGCAATGCTCGTGTGCGGTAGCGCCGCCCGCTTACCCTTGGCACCAGCTGAGAGCAAAACCGCCGCCATTCCATAAGCAGTCCCCATGCAAATAGTCACCACTTCCGACTTAATGTATTGCAGCGTGTCATACAC
The DNA here is from genome assembly GCA_041746795.1 of Phormidesmis sp. Taxonomy (GTDB): domain Bacteria; phylum Cyanobacteriota; class Cyanobacteriia; order Phormidesmidales; family Phormidesmidaceae; genus Phormidesmis. Next base: position 16,525 of record JBGTGK010000111.1, on the reverse strand, counting down.
AGCTAGGCCTGCACGAATAGAAATCATCCCTGCCGAAGCATCCGCCTGTCCCGACATCACCGGGTCACCAACGGAGTTGATGTATAGATAAATGGGCTTGGTATTATCATCAGACTCTAGATACAGCAGCGCCGATACAATCGAATTCGCCACTCCATCTGATAAGGGCTGATTGATAAACAGAATGCGTTCCTGGCTCATCCGGGTGTATACGCTGACCCATTGCCAGGAGCGGCTACCGGGGAGATTGTACGGAACGCGTAGGATTCCATCGACAGACATAGGCTTTGGGTAGGTTGGGGCTTCGGCTGCGCTCAGCCCACGGGTAGGGTTGGTAGGTTGTCAAAAAAAGCTAAATCACGCCTGCCGGAATTGCGGTTGGCAGCTCTTTTGTACTCTTTAACACTCGGTCGATCAGGCCATATTCTTTGGCCTCTGCTGGCGTCAGATAAAACATCCGATCGGTGTCTTTATCTAGCTTTTCGGTGGTTTGCCCCGTATTGCTCGATAAAATATCAAGGAAAGACGCCTTGTTAGAGAGCACTTCCTCTGCCCGAATTTGAATATCGGTCGCCTGCCCTCTTGCGCCCGACCGGGCCTGATTGAGCACAATGGTGGCATGAGGCAAGCTAGCCCGCGAGCCCTTTGCCCCAGAGGACAAAATCATCGCAGCGGTACCCATCGCCTGCCCCAAACAAATGGTGTGTACGGGCGGCTTGATGTACTTCAGCGTGTCGCAGATGGCGAAAGCTTCCGTCTCAAACCCCACTGAATCACCCGTGTACCACGACGTACCCGTAGAGTTGATGTAGAAGAAAATTGGCTTTTCGGGATCGTCAAACTCTAGGTACAGCAGTTGGGCGATGATGAGCTTGGTCACGTCTAAACCCATCTGACGCTTGAAGTCGTCAGAGGAAACCAGCGGTGTGCCCAGATACACAATGCGCTCTTTCAGCAATAGGGAGGGGAGATCGGGTGGCGGCGTTTTATAGGCCATGGCACCTCCACCGTAGGGGGCTTGCATCGCCTTGATGGGAGAACTCATAAGTAGCTCAGCTGTTGCATTCAGTAATATGCTTTCCATAGTAGCTTGCCAGCGAACTTGATGCGCCGCTGTCGTTTGGCGGTTTTTAGCCGGTTTTTGGCGGATAACCCCACCGCTTGAATTTCGTCTATCTATATAGACCTATATAGACAATGCGGAATTGATCCCAGGTGAGATGATGCCTACACTGGGCAGCCTAGTCTGAATTATGTTTAAGGTTTATGCAGTCAAACGTTAGGAGCTAGTCACAAGATGAAAGTTGATTTGCAATGGGCGCTCAGTGATGCTCACATGCCCACTAATCAGGACAATAGCCAGCGCCAGCTATCGGTGTCTTTGTCGGCGAGTGGTGAAGGGTCACAAGCGCCGATTAACTTGTGCTTTGTGCTGGACTGTAGTGGTTCGATGGGAGGCACGCCCTTAAAGACGGTGAAGCAGGCGACGCATCGTTTGATTGATCGGCTGACGGAGCGCGATCGCATCTCCATTATCTCCTTTGATCACAAGGCTAAAATCCTGGTAGCTAACCAGCCCGCTACCGACTTAGAAGGCATTAAGCGCAAAATTGACGGGATCAAGGCAGGCGGCGGCACCTGTATTGACGGCGGCTTAAAAGCAGGCATTGAGCAGCTCGCAACGGGCAAAGAAGATCGCGTTTCTCAGCTGCTGCTGCTGACCGATGGCGAAAATGAACACGGTGATAATGCGCGGGCGGTAAAGCTAGCCAATGTGGCCGTTGGCTACAACATGACGGTGAGCACGCTAGGGTTTGGCGACCATTGGAATCAGGACGTATTGGAGCAAATAGCTGACGCGGGCGGTGGCTCCTTGAACTACATCGAACATGCGGAGGAGGCAGTTGGCATCTTTGGTCGGCTCTTTACTCGCATTCAGTCGGTGGGTCTAACCAATGCTTTTTTGAACGTAGAGCTAGCAGATGGCACTCGCCTAGCAGACCTGAAGCCGGTGGCTCAAGTAGCGCCCGAAACGGTTGAGCTGCCCGTTGTGAAAGAAGGCAATGAGGTAATCGTTCGCATTGGCGATTTGATGAAGGATCAGCCGCGTGTGGTGTTGCTTAATTTATACGTGCCTCAGATAGCGGCAAGCACCGCGACGATTGCTCGGTTGCAGGTGACCTACGACGATCCGTCTGTCGGCGCAACTGGGCAGTTTACTGAAAAGTTTGCGGTGGACATTGAGGCGCAAGATACCTATGTGCCAGCGGTGGATTCGGCGGTGCAGCAGAATATTTTGGCGCTCGCTAAGTACCGGCAAACTCAGATTGCTGAGGATAAGCTGAAGGCGGGCGATCGCAAAGGCGCAGTCACCATGCTTCAGTCGGCAGCGCATACCGCGATTCAAATGGGCGACAAAAACGCGGCCACCGTTTTGCAGGAAAATGCGACTCAGCTACAGGCCGGGAATGAGCTGTCAGAGAGCGATCGCAAGAGAACCCGCATCGTCTCTAAAACTCAGCTTCAATAGTTAGGGCTTATCGTCAGAATACAAGGAGGGAAAGGGCTGCGCCGACAGCCGTGAAGCCGCCGCCGAGGATGACGACTGAGAGGCGATCGCCCCAAAAAATACGGCCACCCCGTCTGCTTATGGGGCAGCGACCAAACCGTACATACCCGAAATGCCTTGCTAGCGAGAGGAGACGTCTGCACGGTCAATACTTGCACCGTCGAAAGCATCCGCCCTCTATTTATTACCGGCACAAAAGCGGCTGAAGCCATTGACCGTCCTAGTGGGAGACTAAAAGACGCTGGCAAATCTAGCCGCGTCATTGCTACCTGTTAGGCAATAAAACGTAGGGAACGATATAGGATAAGTTTCCGTATGCAAGGCTAGCATCAACTGAATTTGAAGATCATAAGCTTGACGTAGCCAAATCACGCACAAGCAGTTTTATACCTGATTGACTGACAAAAGATTAGTCAGCCTCTCGACTGTTCATCATATCCATTTCTTTTTCCCTGCCCGTTTCTATTCGGGTTCAAAAATTTCTTCTTACGCAGGAAGTATAAGCTAAAAACGATAAAAAATGAATTTTTTATAAAAACACATAAATATTTCTAATGCTTTTTTGTTGAGCGGTTTTCCTGATTTGGTGGCAGATCGATGGTGGTGGTACTACGGCCAGTAAGTAGATCATTGATATCTGTAAAAGCAACATCAACACGGTTTGCAACCTCAGCAGGCTCTATCCCTAAAGGGTTGAGATATCCTTCGAATAGGAGTTTACCGGGCGCAGTCGGGTTATCTATTTGTATCGCGTTAGCTCCCTATAACGGGACTCTGGCAGCTATATGCCTATTGTGGCAGAGGCTAAATCATCTGCAATGTATAGGCCTTCAATACGCTACGCTATCAAAGTAGTTTACGGTCTCGGTCAGTTTGTCAACTGCGCGGCACGATTTTCCCAATTTAGCTATACCCATCAGTGCAACACAGCCCCCACCCACCTCAACGTGGTTTACCGACCACATGCTGTTTCACTACCAACGCTGTCGCCGCCGCGTATACCTCGACAGCTACGGAGACACGACGCTCAAAGATCCGCCCAGCGACTACTTTGTAAAGCTCCGCGAAGACAGCGCCGAACATCGGCAGGCCGTATTAGCCCCGTTTGCGCCCCTGCATCAGCCGATTTACGAAAAGTACGATTGGGAAGCTGGGGCGATCGCCACCCAACAAATGATGCAAGCGGGCATAGAAACCATCTATCGCGGTGTCCTGATCGCCGCAGGCCCAGGCAATGTCCGCTATCGCACCGAGCCCGACATCTTGGTAAAGCAATCTGGCGAATCTTGGCTAGGCGACTGGTATTACATACCTTATAACGTCAAGCTTGGCAAAAAGCCCAAACCCGAATATCAGCTAGTCGCCGCCTTTAACGCCTATATTCTTGCCGAAGTGCAGGGCGTCTGGCCCGAAACCGCGTGGCTATTTCTTAAAGAAAAACAGTACGCCGTCAACCTCGAACGCTACGTCCCCAAGCTACAGGAAGCCTTAGACGACTGCTTAGATATCAACGACGGGATACTGATGGATTCAGAACCGCCCGAAGTTTTCATCTCTCGCAGTCGCTGCGACATGTGCCCCTGGCTAGGCTACTGCTACTCGGAAGCCAAAGCGAAAAATCATCTTTCCCTGCTGCCCGGTGTCACCAAAAAGCGCTATCCCGATCTGGTAGAGATAGGCATCACGACTGTTGAAGCTTTGGCAAAATCGCAGCCGACCCAGCTAGCGCATTCGCTAGACATAGAGCAGTGGATGACAGAGAAAATGATATTTCAGGCGCAGGCAAGTTGGACAGGAAACGCGATTCCCCTTTTGGCAGGCTCTGCCAGTGCCCGCAACAACAGCGCGTTTCCCCTCACCCCCGCCCACGTTCCTACCACTGATATCGAACTCTATTTTGATATCGAAGCCGCCCCCGACAAAGACCTGATTTACCTTCACGGTATTTTAGTGGTCAATAACCAAACCGGCAGCGAAACCTTCCACGCCCTTATCGCTGAAACCCCTGACCAGGAAGAAACCGCCTGGTTCGAGTTTCTGGCCCTAGTAGATAGCTATCTCAACGCGCCGATCTATCACTTTTGCCCATACGAAGCGCAGACGGTTCGAAGGCTAGCCGATCTGTACGGCAATGGCGGTGTGAACATAGATGATTTGCTGGGACGCTTTGTAGATATTCATAAGCGGGTGGTGGATGCGGTGGCGCTGCCAGTAGAAAGCTATGCGCTGAAGCATTTAGCTCGGTGGATGGGGTTTGAGTGGCGCGATGAAGATGCCAATGGGGCGCAGTCGATTTGTTGGTATGACGACTGGTTGAGGACGGGCGATCGCACCTACCTAAACACCATCCTGCGCTACAACGAAGACGACTGCCGGGCCACCTACCGCGTTAAAGACTGGCTCGCAAACTTTGCTCAACCCTTCTGGCAATCTGACCCTGTTGACGCCACACTAGACACCACATTGTGAGATGACAGTTTTTTTAAGCTACGCGCCAGTCGGGATAGCAGCAGCAGCAAAACAACTAGCTGCAAGGCCCATCCTATAAAAATACCGGCAGACGCATGAGCTAGCTCGGGGCGCTCCCAAAGGGGCAGGCCAAAAAATGTCCAAACGGCGATGAGTGCAGACAGGCGATTTCCCATTCCATCTGTGAGAATAGCCAAAACCACGGGCGGAACAAAGGCAACGGTTGCCACAACGCCTGCCGCCCAAATTAGGGGCGATCGCAGCCTCATGCTAAAAATAATCTGCACCAGCGTAGCGTAAATTAAAATGCTCGTCCCAAAGCTCAGCACTGCCAGCAGCACCGGCAATGTATCGATCTTTGTGCTTAGATTTGTGAGTAATAGCCAGGGAACAATTAGCAGAAAGGCGATCGCCAGATTAACCGCGATCGCCACCACTGAAGGACTGCTATCATTCCACACCCAATCCGTTAAATTGTGCCGCCGGTAGCGTAGCCAGTCCAGCAGCACTTGACGAGAAGGCGCGAGGGCAAATATCAACACGGCAAAAATAACCACGTTAAGCGATAGCAGCACTGTCGCCGCGCCTGTCGTGCGCACTTGTGTAGACAAACCACTACTCTGAAAAAAGCCCCAGATCAGCCCGTTCAAATAGGCCACACTGAGATAGCTCATCCGCTTGCTCAGCAGCGTTGCTTGAGGAACGCGAAACTTTCGCAGCATGATTTGCCATATGAGTAGAGTGGCGATCGCTAAATTTACCAGCGTAAACAAGTGAGCCACAGCCACATTATCAGCCACCGGCAGATACAGCCACTCAAGATCCCTCGTCGCATTGGCGTACGAACCGTACAGCGGCGAAACTCTACCAAAAGACCACCAAATAGATAGCTCATTCCAAAGCATGAAAACAGGCGTAAGAAACACTAGTGCAATACCTGCAAAGCCAATAGCACTAAGTGATTGCTGCTTACCCAGGGGTGAAGCACTTCCCACCAGCCCAAACAGCAGGGCGAGAGAAAATACAAAAGCCGTGCCAAATGCAACGGCCAGATAGTAGCTCAGCATCCACAGCCAAGAGCTGCCGCCGATTAGCCCTGAAACGATGTGCAAAGGTATCGCTGCTGCCGCCAACAATACTGGCAGCGTAGGCACGCCTAGCAGCTTCCCCAGCAAAATCTCACGAGCCGGACGTGGACTTAGCCGGATAAAGTTTAGCGTACCGCGCTTTTCCTCTCGGGTCAGATCATCAACAATGTAATATCCACCCAACACAAACAAACTGTAGGGAATTGCCCAGGTCAGCGTCCTACACACGTTTTTATAGGCTTCAGCCCGATACTCCAGCGGAACATCTATAACAGAAAGGTAAAGCAGAAACTGAAAGATTAACGACAGGCCAACCGCCGCTATCACGCTGCGAGGCCTCAGCCTACCGCGACACTCTCTTAAAAATTGAGGATTAAACGTCCCCAGGCGATCTGTAAGACTAGTCATAATGTTATAAGAAAGAGATTTATGTAGAGATACTCAACAAAGCAGCTAAAACACACGTTGAATAAAAAACAACTGACGGGTCTTAAGATGTCTGCTGATAGCCCAGCCGCACAAAGATATCTTCCAGCGTTTCCTGCGTATAGTGAAACTCGCTAATTCGAATACCTTCAGTCACCAAAATCCGCAGCAAATCCGCAGCATCAGCCTCAGTTCCTGTAAACGTCATCCCTAGCTTGCATCCTCCCCCGTTGAGATTAGCCAACCGCTCGTAAGTAGGCACCATCGGATGCTCCTGCAAAAACATCTCTAGTCGCGCATCTTCTTCTAGCACCGCAATTAACAGCTGCTGCCCTTCGCGCTGATACAGCGACTGCAATTGACCGCTCTTTACTAAGCGGCCCTGCTCCATAATGCCAATTGTTGTACAAAAATCTTCTAAGTCGCTCAGAATATGCGACGAGATCAAAATTGTAATTCCTTCACTTTGCAGACGCTTAATCGTCTTGCAATACTCAATTCGAGCGATCGGGTCTAGCCCTGAAACCGGCTCGTCTAATAAAAGCAAACGAGGCCGATGAATCACCGTACGCGCCAAGCTCAGCCGCTGCTTCATTCCTCGCGATAGGCTGCTGATAATGCTGTGCCGCTTATTCTCCAGGTTCACCAAGTCTAAAACTTCACTCACCCGCTGCTTTAGCTGAGCCGGGCTAAGGTAATACAGCTGCCCAAAGTATTCCAAGTAGTCGTTGACGCTTAAGTCGTCGTACAGCGGGAAATCATCAGGCAAGTAGCCAATCTGGCGCTTGATATCAGCATTGGCCTCACCGCGAACTAAAGACTGGCCGCCAATCCTGATATCGCCAACCGTTGGAGAATCGGCCATTGCTAGCAGCCGAATCAGCGTCGTTTTACCGGCTCCGTTAGGCCCAATTAAACCGTACACTTCACCCGAGTACACCGCTAAGCTGACTTGATCAACCGCAACATAGTCATCAAACTGCTTGGTCAGCTGATGAATTTGGATCACTGGAGCATCGGTCATAAGAACACCGGACGAAGGAATCTACTTCAGAATCAAGCCCTTGAAAACGATGAAGACAGGCCGTTAAAGCCTCTACATCGGTAAGTATCTTTTTTACAGATGCTTCGCTCCGTAGATAGATGCAAGATAGATGCACCCTATATATACCCGCAGTGTAGGGGCTTTATTTCATCCAAAATTGATAAGAGATATGAATTGTAAGAGCAGGCTACAGCGTATTGGGATCGATGCCGCGATCGCGTAGCTTCTGCAACAGCGCGTCCATCTGCTGACGCGCTTCTTCTACCTGCTGACGCGCTTCTTCTCGAACATTGGCTTCTCGCTGCTCAGCAGCTTCTACCTCCTGACGAGCCGTTTCAACCGCATTTTCAGGAGCAGGATATCGATTGCCCTGCTGATCGTACCAGTACAGCCATTCTCGCTGAGGAAGCCCCGAATGGACGCCTTGGTCTACACCAATACCTAACCCTATTTCCGGCATCCAAACTGGATCGCCTGACTGACGCACGTACTGATCGTCTACCAATTTATAAACTTCAAAAGGGTCATGCTTGTCTCGCTGGTGGTACTTGGGATTATAAATGGTGTAGTAGGTCACGCCGAGCTGAGCGTATAGCTCCATTTTTTGATCGTACTCTTTGCCCGGTTTTTTAGAGACTATTTCTAGCACCCACTGGGGCACAACGCCCTCCTGCCAAATCACGTAGCTCAGCCGTAAGTCTTCATTAGGCCGATAGATAGGGACGCCTAGACTTAGCAAGGCATCTGGCCCCACTGCTGGATTGTTGGGATCGTAGTACACACCCAGATTTGCACCCAAAAACCACTCTGAGCGGCCTGCCCAGGCCAAAGCCAGAATCGCCCTTAACAGCATTGGCAGCAAAATTTGCAGTTCGTTATCCACAGGTTGCTCGTCAGTATCAGGGAGATCCTGCTCGGTCAGTAGGCTTTGCACAGGCAGGCTGCGAGTGGGCGAAGATTGAGATGGCTTGAACTGTACCATGGCAAGATACGGCAATCAGTAGAGGGCAAATAGAGGGCAAAAGCGCTATTGACCACAAAGAGAATGTCTATAGCTTAGAGTATCTCTATGGAAATCTATCGACTCCCGGCCCGTACGGACAACTACATTTTTGTGTTACACAACCCGGCAGACAATACGGCTGCGGTTGTCGATCCCGCTGATGCACCCCCCGTATTGAAAAAGCTAGACGAGCTAGGCGCTACGCTGGTCGTCATTTTCAACACGCATCATCACAATGACCATGTAGGTGGCAACCGTGAGCTACTCGATCGTTTTCCTGATGCTGAGGTGTACGGCGGTGCGGAGGATCAGGGGCGTATACCGGGGCAAAAGCATTATTTACGACAGGGCGATCGCGTCTCATTTGGCGATCGCACCGCCGAAGTCTTTTTCGTACCTGGCCACACGAGGGCGCATATCGCCTACTACTTCCCACCCGCAAAACCCTCAGAGCCTGGTGAGCTGTTCAGCGGCGACACCTTATTTGCAGGCGGCTGCGGCAGGCTCTTTGAAGGAACACCCGAGCAAATGGCGATTTCGCTGGGCAAGCTACGCACCCTGCCAGACAACACGAGGCTGTGGTGTGGCCACGAATACACGCTGAGCAATTTAAAGTTTGCGGCGAGCGTGGATGGGGAGAATAAGGAACTCCTTCAGCGCCTCGCGCAAGTCACCACCGCTCGCCAACAAAACCAACCGACTGTCCCTTCCTTACTAGGCACCGAAAAAGCCACCAATCCCTTTCTCCGCTGGAACAGCCCTTCCCTCCAGTCCAAAGCCAACAGCCAAGATCCCGTCACAGTCTTTGCCCGCATCCGTGCTATGAAAGACAACTTCTAATCACCCTCACCCCCCATCTCCCCTGCTTCCCCTCTCCCAAACTTCTCCAATTTTCAGTTGCACCTTTAACCCGACTTCGATAAGCTAGTAAACTGCGTTGCAACGGAAGCATTTAGTCCAAAGAACCTTTAGTAAAAGAAATGGCGAGAAAAAAAACTCAGGTAGTCCTCTCACAGGAAGTTCCCAAGCTCGGGAACGATGGCGATTTGGTGGAAGTAGCGCCAGGTTACGCCCGCAACTTTTTGATTCCCCGCAGCCTGGCATATCGGGTGACTCCTGGCGTGCTCAAGCAGGTGGAGTTTCGCCGCGAGAAAGAGCGTCAGCGCTTGGAAGCGATTAAGCAAGAGGCGGAAGCAATTAAGACTGCGCTTAACACCATTGGCATGTTTACGATCGCTAAGGCTGTCGGTGAAGATGAAGCCATCTTTGGTACGGTTACGGCTGCTGAAGTGGCAGAGCTAATTCAGGCGAGCGCCAGTAAAGAAGTTGACCGTCGCGATATTACTCTTCCCGATATCAATAAGCTTGGGGAGTACAAAGTGGATATCAAGCTGCATAGCGAAGTCACTGCAACAATTAACCTTCGAGTTGTAGCTGATTAACTTTTTGCGAAGATAGCGAACATTTGTACTATTCGTCATTTTAATGGGGGGTAGGGAGTTAAGTAGCTCTCTACCCTTTTACTATTTGAACGTAGATGCTTTGAGCACAGATGCTTTGTTAGTTTGCTGCTCGATTTTAACGGCGTAATCTCCTACCCCCTTATGGTTTCATCAGAGCCTCGATTTAAGCCCGCTGTTGACCGCTTGCCGCCTCAAAATATTGAGGCGGAAGAGGCTATTTTGGGCGGTATTTTGATTGATCCTGAGGCGATCGGGCGAGTGACTGAAGTGATGACGCCTGAAGCTTTTTACATTGGGGCGCACCGCAGTATTTACCAGGCGGCGCTGGACTTGCAGGCTAGAGGGCTGCCGACTGATTTGATGGGCATTGCCTCCTGGCTGAAGGATAAAGGCACGCTGGAGAAGATCGGTGGCCAAAGTAGACTGGCACAGCTGATAGATCGCACGATTAGCGCGGCTAACATTGACCAGTACGCCCAGCTGGTGATGGACAAGTACACTCGCCGTAAGCTGATTCAGTCGGGCGGTGAGATTGCTCAGCTCGGCTACGAAACCGAGACGCCCCTAGAAGAAGTGCTCGATCACTCGGAGCAGGCGCTGTTTAGGATTACGCAGGAGCGGCCTACGCAAGGACTGACTGCGACGGCGGATATCTTAACCGATACGTTCTCGGATATTGAGCAGCGATCGCTCGGCATGGTTCTCCCTGGGCTAGCCTGCGGCTTCTACGACCTAGACGCCATGACTCAGGGTTTTCAGCGTTCTGACCTGATCATCGCGGCAGCTCGTCCGGCAATGGGAAAGACCAGCTTCGTGCTTAACATAGCTCGCAACATTGCCGACACGCACCGACAGCCGGTTGCTGTCTTCAGTTTAGAGATGTCAAAAGCACAGCTAATCTATCGTTTGCTTTCGTCGGAGGCAAAAATTGAAAGCGGACGCCTGCGGACAGGACGCATTGCTCAGCATGAGTGGGAACCGATGGGTCATGCGATTAATACGCTCTCTCAGCTGCCGATTTTTATTGATGATACACCCGGTATTGGCGTAACTGAAATTCGCTCAAAAGCGCGGCGCTTGCAGGCAGAGCAGGGTGGAACACTAGGTCTGATTTTGATTGACTATTTACAGCTGATGGAGGGCTCGGGGGACAACCGGGTGCAAGAACTATCGAAGATAACTAGATCGCTCAAAGGCCTCGCCCGCGAACTCAACGTCCCTGTCATTGCCCTCTCTCAGCTCAGTCGCGGGGTAGAATCGCGCACCAATAAGCGACCTATGATGTCAGATCTGCGTGAATCTGGCGCGATCGAGCAGGATGCAGATTTGATTATGATGCTTTACCGCGAAGAGTATTACGATCCAGATACACCGGATAGAGGCATTGCAGAGATCATAGTTACCAAACACAGAAACGGCCCAACCGGCACGGTAAAACTGTTGTTTCAACCCGAGTATACGCAGTTCCTCAATCGGGCCTCAGATCTATCGAACCGCGATTGAGTGAAACAGGAAGGCATAAAATGGCAAAGTTACGACTTACAATGTCAGCATCGTAACTGCTGTGTTAGATTTCTGCTAAGAGTCCTTTCATTTTGAAGCTGTAGGATGTCAAAAGTTGTCAGTACCCGGCTACAGGATGGAACCTTTCAGCGACTTAGCCGGATTGCTCGTATTTTAGGCAAGGCACCTAGCGATAAAAAATCTTGAATGCGATCGCGTCAATATCTTTATCTCGTTTCTGTGTTAAATAATGAAGTGGGCGATCGCACCATACAGCAGCCACACAAAAACGCACCGAACGGCCACGATTGTAATTGCCCCTCTAGCCAGCGACTTATAGCCCTCAGTCCAGTCAATAGTAAAGTCTTTGACAAACCGGCTAGCGAGCCCAATGGCCGCGACGGCTAGCGGCAACGACAGGAACAATCCAACGTTTGGAATCATGTGTACAACAGTTTCTATCACACCTAGCACTAAGGCCACCTGATAAACGCCTTTGAGGGTGTAGCAGCGATAGCATGAGAAAAGCATCACTGCCAAAAAAACGCCGATGGCGGTAAATAAAGTATTTGCGCCAAAGCTAATGAAAATGTTGTAAAACCCTAGCGCTTTCTCTGTAGAGAAATTCAGGGCGGTAGCCGGGTCGTAAGGATCTTCTGGCCAGGTCGCCGGAATTTCATCAGCGGCTATCTCTTTAAACGCGCGCTGAGTATTGCCCGCTGACGAAGTGTCGGCAGCCGCAGCAGGGCTATTTACGACTGGCGCAAAACTGTAGCCGACACAGGCAATCCGCATCGTCTCTTTACCCGCAGCGCTATCTGTCTGCGAGAGAGTGCCTGGCTGTGAGAGGCTACCTAGCTGCGAAAAACTGTCTATTTTAGGCAGGCTGCGGGCCTGCGTCACCTCTGTGAGTAAGACGCCTGGGAAAATTTCTGTGGTTTGGCTGCTGGTAATATCAACCGCTTTTTCGGTCATATCTTCTGCTGAGGGCGGGGCTAGACCGTCGATGCTTAAGGCGCTAGTGACGTGAACCTTGGCATAGCCACTACAGTTTTTAGCCGCCGCCGCTTTCGTCTGAGGCGCTAGCGGGACAGCCGCTTTAATCGTGTTGGCCATGGATTTTTCACTGCCTACTAGCTGTACGGCTAGGGTGCATTCTGCGGGTAATTTGGCAGTTGATTGGGCGGCTGTCTGAGCAGTTGATTGGGCTGTTAATTGGGCAGCCTGCTCGCAAATTGGAAAGCTAGCGGCCGTGCGGTTGGCCGACTGAATCCCCAAGGTCACGGCAATCATCAGGCACAGCGCCCAAACCGTGGGGAGCACCCACACAGGTAGCCAACTATTGGGGTCGAGCAGCGTTGTTTCGGGCGATCGCAGCTGTTCTGCGCGGGCAGCCTGCGCCGCTATCACGTTTGCAACAGCAGGATTTAAAGCCGTACTAACAGGGATTGATGACTCTAGCGGCTCACTCAGGTCATCCATATTGGCAAGCCCTTCGGTAGCCGGACTCAGCTGTTCTATCGTTTCCGCTGGATGCGCACAGTAGCGGCTTAGCCAAATAGAAAGCTGCCGCAGCCCGTTACCGTCCAAAGCCAGTACTTCTGCTATCCAGGTTCGAGCGATCGCCTCTAAAGCTTCGTCGCCTGGCCTCGGTTCCGGCTGGCGCAGCAGCTGAGTGAGCCGGGGCAATAGGGCTAGCTTTTGGACATTGGGTAGCGCTGTAAAGGAGATAACAAGGCGCGTCACGGCTTTGGCGGGCGGCGTGAGGTTGCCTGAAAGCAGCGATCGATTGCGAATAAAGCAGTGCTCGCTTAAATCTAGAGGCTTTTCGGCAGGAGCTGCTGATACGGCGGCGGGCGACCCTAAACGAAAGCTGTATTGCCACTCGGGCTGAGCGCTCTGCTGGGACTTGCCATAGATGGTGACCGTCTGCATTGGGGCGATCGCAAGCTTAGTCAAACCCTGCACTATCCACTTCACGCTCGTCTGCTTGTCAGGTAGCTGAGGCGCTTCAACCAGTAGCCGATACTCACCGCCTCGCCGCCGGATCTGAACGTGAGCAGAGGCTTGATTCAAGTGTTGATGCAAGGTGCGATTCATTAGAGAGGCGATCGCTTCTGGATTTCCCTGCTTCACGCGCTCCATCAAAGTCTGTTGAGTCGGCATACTTAAAAATTACCAAACCACCTGCATCCTTCAAGTTGCCCTGATGAGTCATCGCGCCCACCAAAAAGCATCCCGCCAGGCATAACTGCTCAGCGGGATAAAAATGAGTATTATTCGGCGGTATGTAATCAGCCCCGTAGCCTTCGACAGGCTAGCTGCCGATACGGAGCAGCTCTACGTCGAATATCAGCGTGGCGTTAGGCGGAATCACCCCACCCGCGCCGCGAGCGCCATAACCAAGTTCGGGCGGAATAATCAGCTTGCGTCTGTCGCCGACTTTCATCATGCCAACGCCTTCATCCCAGCCTTTAATCACCTGGCCTTGGCCAATCGTGAAGTCGAAGGGGCGTCCGCGATCGCGCGAACTATCAAACTTAGTGCCGTCTTCCAAGGTGCCCACGTAATGCACAAATACGCGATCGCTCGGCTTGGGTTGAGCGCCATCGCCCTCAGCAATCACCTCATACTTCAATCCAGAATCAGTCGTTACGATATTGTTGCCGTCCGCCATCGGATCTGTCACGGCGTTTCCTCCTGTAGTACTTCCGGTTACCAAATTGTCCAAGTCACTGGCGCTGCCCTGAGCTACCAGCGTTTCCGCTTGGCTAGCAGAAGGCACGTCTGTGGCTCTACCGGAAACGGCTTGTTCACCATCGCCGCCTGTAAACTGAGCAATCAGCAGCACCGCGCAACAGGCAACCACGACGCCGAAGCTAATTAGTATTTCTCTCATAGTCCTAATCGAAAGGTCTAGTTTCCTTGGTCAGTGTACGACGGTTTTAAGCCGTTTTAAGCCTAAGTCACCGCCACTGCTTATTCTCAATGTCCCGCAGCTGGCGCTCTAATCGGTCTAACCGACCGCGTAGCTCGTCCATTTCAGACTGACGAGGCACGCCTAAATCCTGCATGATGTTGCGAACCTGCCGCTGCATCTGCTTTTCCACGGTTTTTTGATCGACATTAATTTGAGACATAAAGTCATCAACAAAGCCCTTAGCCTGCTCAGGATCTAATTTGCCCTCACGCACCAAGTCTTCACTCATTTTTTTGACGCGTTCAGCGACTAACGAGGTAGTGCCTACGCCTAGCATTAGCAGCTGTCTGAGTAAATTTGAGGTGTCCATATCAAGCTCCAAGCTTAAGCGCTGGTGACTCATGCGCAGCGCAAATTACGCTTCTATTTTGGCAAACTATCTGACTCGGTAAGCGGGCGGTTTACCGAATGTAGGCAGATTGCTGTTGAGCGCCCTGACGTTAACTATGCTGGAGAATAGATTTAATAGAAGCCGCAACTGCTATGTCTGCCTGTCCGAGATGCGATCGCCCCATCCCCAACACCGCTATCCGCTGTCCTCACTGCAATCTAACGCTTACAGCCCACGGCCATGCTGGAATGCCCCTACATCGGGCCACAGATGACACGCCACTGTGCGCAACCTGCACTTACGATGCAGACGACAGCTGCACGTTTCCTAATCGGCCCGCCGCCATGACCTGTACGCTCTATCAAAGTGTGCAGGCGCTGCCAGAGCCCACCCGGCAAGAAATTTATCAGATGCCTCGGCGGCGTAAGTATGTGATTTGGGTGGCGATCGCCATACTGATTATTCTTAGCCTGATTATTGCTAGCCTGTAAGCGATCGCCTGTGGCATCAGCAGAGCAATAATTTAAAAAATGAATCTATGCAGTAAATCTATGCATAGAGGCGCACGCAAAGCTTGAGTAGAAAGTGCTATCACAGCACTATTAACTACCCTTATTCCTGCCTCAGCAGCGCTGCTCATGCTTGCATATACCACTATCACTGACTATGTTCATGCACCTTCAGGCATTGAAGTCGCCGTATACGTAGCCGGGTTAATCGCGGTGGTGGGGCTCCCTGCACTTTTTTTCAACTTGATCGACAGCCAAGCCCAAAAAAAGGAAAATACTACGGCTAAAAAGTCCGGGCCTAACTCTTAAAATCAAGTCTCAGCTGCGCGTCAAAAAGGCACACGCTGATAATCAACATGTGCCTTTTATTTTCGAGCATCTTATCTAAATAATCTTATTTACGGATGTCGGTGGGTTCGCGCATAGTTACCACTGGCTGCTCAGAAACTGTGGCACCAGCAATATCGGGCTCATAGCCTTCTGCCAGGACACCGTTATAAAACCAGCCGCCCAAGAGCGCTCCGAGAATAGGAGCCACCCAAAACAGCCACACCTGAGCTAGATATTCTGGCCCGGCAAAGATGGCTGGGCCAAGGCTGCGAGCTGGATTAACCGAGGTATTCGTCACTGGAATGCTAATTAGGTGAATCAGCGTCAGCGCCATACCGATCGCAATCGGGGCAAACCCTTTAGGCGCACGGCCATCAGTAGAACCCAAAATGACCACCAGAAAAATGAACGTCATCACCACTTCAGTAATGAAGCAGGACACGAGGCTAAATTTCCCTGGAGACAAATCGCCAAAGCCATTTGAGGCCAAGCTGCTGCCGCTTTCAGCAAATCCGGGCTGTCCAGAAGCGATTAAGTACACCATGCCAGCTCCGATAATCGCGCCAACGACTTGGGCGATAATGTATGGCAGCAGCTCAGCACTCGGGAAGCGCCCGCCCGCCCATAAGCCAAAGGAGACGGCTGGGTTCAAATGGCAGCCCGAAATATGGCCGATAGCATAGGCCATGGTCAGCACCGTTAAGCCAAACGCTAACGAAACTCCTAGAAAACCAAGACCCAGCGGGAACGCAATATTCGCGCCGATCTCGCCGCCGACGAATGAAGCGGCTAGCACAGCACTGCCGCAT
>JBGTGK010000110.1:0-8455 GCA_041746795.1 Phormidesmis sp. | reverse complement strand
CCAAGACAAACCCACGCCCGAACCGGCCAAACCTAAAAAAGCGCCAGACTTTGGCCCAACTATTTCTATCCCAGGCATCAGCCGCCCGGTTGGCATCTATGAGCCTATCTATTTTCAGCCCGGTATCTCTAACTTTACCTGGGCTGAGTTCACCAAAGGGGGAGCGCGCATTACCTCCGGCTACCGCGATCCGGTTAGCAATCGCGCCGTGGGAGGTGCCCGCAACTCTCGACACATGTACGGCGATGCCGTTGACTTTTGGGTAGAAGGCATGGATGTTGTCAATGTCTTTTATAAGCTCAAAAGCTATCATCCTAAAGGCAGATGAGCCGTCGGTAGCGGGTTTGTCCATTTAGATCTGCGCCCTGGCGCACCCGCCAGATGGGCTTATCCTGGTGGGCCAAGCGTCAACCTCTAGTAGCCGCGTAATGGATCTTTCGTAACGACTTAATACATCAGCACAAAAACAAAAACATCGCCTTCTCAAAGTTACTTTGAACCAGGAGAAGGCGATGCCTAAGGGTTATTTCTAAGGGTTTATGAAAGTTGCTAGCGAGCTTCTGATGGCTTCGACTTTGTCTGATGACTGAATCTTAACGAAGGCCAGCTTGGACGGTGGGTGAAGAGGTTTGTAGCACATTTGCTAGGCCAGCTGATTCTAAAAGATGAGTCCATTCGGTGGCGATCGCCTCATTTTCAGGGTCAGCCTGACGCATCTTATTGAGCATCGTGGCCGCGTCGTGCCATAAATTTGCCTGCTGATATAAAATTCTTGCCTGTATTAAGGGATCGGCTGTTGCTAGCTGCTCAGTTAAATCAGCCGTTAAATCAGCATCTGCTACCTGTTGAGCTAGCCACTTACCCTGGTCAACCCGACGAATGCTGCCATGTACTACCACATCATTAGCGCGATCGTCTAAATCAGGCACAATCGAAAAATACCACTGATAGTCTTCATTTAAGCTCAGTGCTGGCATATCAGAAGCCTCTGCCGTATCGACGCTGACCAAACCAGCGTCGCTATCGAGTAGAAAAGTCGTTTCGTAAACTAAATCGTCATTGCCATCACGCAGCACGAATTCGACGCTGTTTTCAGATGCCATTTTAGGCACATAAAACATTAGGGCTGGACGATCAGCCGTTGTGATACTCACAGGATCTGGCGTTGTCAAGGCGGTTAAGGAATCGAAGGCGTTTGCAAAAACCGCGCCCTTACGGGAGCCACCGCCCAAGCGCCGACCGGGAATGCCCTGACGCACGTGGGAGGAATCTTGTTCTGTAGTAGCGTGAGTGGTAGGGTTAGCGATTGAATTTGCGAAGCTTACCGGAGTTACCACTGCTAGACTCAGCAAAGAACCTAAGCTAGCTAATGCGACAGCGCAGGCGAACTGTTTACTAATCATGTCTTTGAACTCAATCGCTATTTACAAAGAGGTTATTTGAGAACGCTGAAGCCGTCTAAATTTAATGCTGTAAAAGGCCATGTCTGTCACTAACAGTTTATGGAAACTGGGTATGGTTACAAACAGAGAAGATACGGAGTCTTTTGCTTTGGGCAGGTAAAAGTTCCGCTTACATCGCACAAGATTTTACGCAGATCGATGTAAAGGCTATATGCAAAGGCCTGATGTTGTGTTAGAGCACGCAGGATTCCCCTTTATTCCCCTTTAAAGAGGGGGAAGCCAGACTCAAATCCCTCTTTTTAAGCGAGCTAAGGGGGAGCAGTGCAGCATGCTGCGACACTTTTAAATATTTTTCATACAGCCTTTAAGAAAAAAAAGTAAGCGTGATGGCCCTTGTTAAACTTTAAAGAACAAGGTAAGCATTAAAATTAGCCTAGTCGGAGCAATTGTGAGCACGACCAGCAAAAACTCCTATGGCTGAAGCTAAATCGGGCTGCTAGCGTTAGGCCGAATTCCAGTAAAGGGCGACTTTATTCGGGATCTGCTACCTGGCGGTATTGCTATCGGCTTAGGCGTCGTGATTACAATCATGGGTGTGCTGGTGACTCTACTGGCGATCGATCAGGATAAGCTCCGTAAATAAGTTGGCACAGGACGAGAACAGATTGACGACATCTTATGACTTAGCGCTTAGGTCTTAATGTTTGTATAGTAACGGCTAGTTGCTCAGCTTTAGTTTTGCCTGGTGCAGGGAAATAAGATTAAAATGGCCGTATCAGGTTTGTCAAACAACAAGTCAAGTAATAAGTGGTTGACAATGTGGGGAGTGGGGCTAGGCATCTTCATGTCTACTTTAGATGCCAGCATCGTCAATATTGCTCTACCCACCCTAGTAAAAGTGTTTAACACTAGCTTTGCTAGGATTCAGCTCATCAGCGTTGTGTATTTACTGGTGCTCTCCGCCTTCGTTCTGGGGGCGTCTAGGCTAGGAGATATGGTGGGAAAAAAACGCCCATATTTTGTTGGGCTAGTTGTTTTTACCGTCAGCTCGCTGCTTTGCGGTCTTTCTACTTCAGAAGACATGCTGCTGGGATTCCGCATACTGCAAGGGTTTGGCTCGGTTTTTTTGACGGGCTTGGGAGCAGCTATTGTCGCTGAAGTTTTTCCTGACTCACAGCGAGGGCAAGCGCTGGGTATTGTGAGTGCGATCGCCGCAACCGGCATTGCCATTGGGCCATCTGTAGGCGGGCTGCTGCTGGCAAATTTTGGGTGGCAGTCAATCTTTTTTGTAAATGTGCCTATTGGCATCCTGGCTAGCTACCTGGTATTTTGGTATGTGCCAGAATCCGCTCATCGGCGATCGCCCGAACGGTTTGACTGGATAGGCACAGTCTTTATCACAGTGACGCTAGGGTGCTTTGTAGCAGGTATGACCATCGGCCAAGAGCGGGAATTTGCCAGCGTTTTGAGCTGGGGCTTGTTGGCGACAGCAGCCGTCGGGCTAGGCTGTTTTCTCCTGATAGAAGCTCGCATTAAACAGCCCATACTGGACTTATCGATCTTTCGCAGCGCTGAATTCAGCGTTAGCCTGCTAGCGTGTGCGCTGGTGCTGGCGGTCATTGCTGGAATTCTGTTTTTAATCCCCTTCTTTTAGAGACGGTGCTGCACTATTCATTTCAGCAAACAGGCTTGCTGCTATGCATACTGCCCGCTGTGGGTGGCCTGATTGCACCCATTGCAGGTAGGCTCTCCGATCGGTTAGGCGCTAGGTCAATCAGCCTGGCTGGCCTTGGTTTCTTGCTAGCAGGCTGCTTGGCCATTAGCACATTTGATGCTCAGCTCACGAACTGGGGCTATGCCCTAAGAATTCTCCCCTGTGGAATCGGTTATGGCATGTTTCAGTCCCCTAACAACAGCATTGTCTTTAGCAAAGTTCCTAGTAGCAGGCTCAGCATTGCCTCAGGCTTGCTGTCCTTGAGCAGATCGCTGGGTCAAACGGTCGGTATACCCATCATGGGAACGGCCTTTACCTTATTTGTAGCTAGCCAGCACCAGGGCAGTTCTCTCTCCAACCTATCTTCAATTCCGCCTCAGGCAGTGGTTTCTGGGTTCCGAGGTGGCTGTTATGTAGCAGCTGCGCTGGTAGTTGTTGCTATCGTTGCGACGGGGATAACCAGTCGGCGCGATTAGCTAAGGGGTTGGGTAGCGTATTTCTCATTCTGTAGCTTATTGGCAGATAGCTCACCCGCCAAAACAGCCTTAATGTCCAGCAGCGCCGCCTTTTGAATGTGTCCTTTTAAAGAACAACACCAGCACAGAACTAAACAACAAAGCGCATCCCATAAAGTAAAAGCAGTCGTTATAGGCCATGATATTGGCCTGATTGCGAACGGCTTGGTCGATGGTTGCGATCGCCTGATCGTGAGCCTGCCTTGGAAAGCTTCCTTTGCCTAAAAAGGCTTGAGTCAGCTGCTCAATTCGCTGTTGCGTCAGCGGGTTGTACAGTGAAATGGACTCACCCAAGCGGCTTGAGTGAAGCTGTTCGCGACGAGAAAGCAGGGTCGCTAAAGCCGCGATGCCAGTAGAGCCGCCCAGGTTGCGGGCCATATTGTACAAAGCCGATGCCGAACCCACCTGAGCAGGGAGAATGCCTGCCGTTGCAATACTAGAGAGGGGCGTTAGGATTAACGGCTGACCCAAAGCCCGCACAATTTGTGAGGGAATCAGCTGCGGCAGCGCCGTGTCCGCTGTGAGGTTTGAGTTTCGATATGTTTCTATTGTAGACTTGACAAATTTTATCTGAATACACAAACGTTGCAGGTTCTTGCCTATTTATGTTAAATCAGCCGTCAAACAGAAAGCCGTTTTGTTCTATAGTCTTACTCTATGATTGATGTACCGCTAAGCTAGTCAGGCATTCGATATGAGGGCTGAGACACCGCAGCACAGCACATTGATGGGCCATACGGCTGTCGATTTATGTCAAGAACTTGCTGCATTGATGACCCGACAAACCGATGGAAAGGGCAGCGGTGTTCATTCAACGACTATCAGTCAGCTAAAGCTGATGCGAGAGGAGAAGGCTCCTACAGAAATAAACGGCGCGTATGAACCTGCGCTTGCGATTGTCGTTCAGGGTAAAAAAAGGACTTTTCTGACTGAGGAAGTTTATTACTTTAGTGCGGCCTAGTGTTTAGTAATGTCAGTAGACCTGCCGGTTAATGGGCTTATTTTAGAAGCAACGCCAGACAAACCGTATTTAGCCCTTAATTTGAGCTTAGACTCAGCCGAACTCTGCAACATCATCATCCAAACTAAGCTCGATACGGGTAAACCAGACAGCTCGGTTAGAGGACTGTTCGTCAGTGACGCAGATACTTCACTGATTGCCTGTGCTATCAGGCTGATGCGGCTTTTAGATTCGCCGAAAGATATTCTTCTAGCACCCGTGATCGTTCGTTAAATTTACTATCGCATTCTCACGGGCGATCAGGGTGAAGCGGTTCGCCAAATTGCTACATCCGGCAGCAACATGCAGCGCATTGCTGAGGTGATTAAACAGAATCAACGATAACTTTGCCATGCCGCTGCGGGTTAATGAGCTGGCTGAGCAGACCAACATGTCTCTTTCCTCATTTCATCACCATTTCAAAGCAATCACGTCCATGAGCCCACTGCAATACCAAAAGCATCTAAGACTGTTGAAAGCGCGTCAGCTCATGCTGACTGAGAGCGCCGATGCCACCTATACGTCCTACCAGGTCGGCTATGAAAGCCCCTTACAGTTCAGCCGGAAATATTCCCGGCTGTTTGGTGCTCCCCCTATGCAGGATATTGAGCGATTGCGGATAGTTTGAACATTTAGTTCCCCACTCGATAATTCACAAAGAATCCGACAAAAGGGCTGTCAGCGTGCTTTGAGTGCCTGACTCATATAGCTGTTGCAGGTAGTGTGTTACAGTTTCCACAAGCCGTACTGACTGCGGCAAATCACCAAAGATTTCTGTTAGGTTAAGCAGCTCGGTGGGATCAAAGCCGCCAGCGCGGGCCTTTTCCATCAAAATATCTGCTATCGGATCGTCAATAGGTAACGCCCTGCCCCGGTCGTCCTTACCGTTCAAGTAGCGGAACCAGGCGGCAATTGTAAGGCTTAAATAGTCGATGGAGCCCCCTTGCTCGAGCTTATCTCGGAGGCTACCTAGCGCCCACTTGGGTAGCTTAGCCGAGCTGTTGAGGCACAGGCGAGGCAGCTGATCGCGAATTTTAGGATTGGAGAATCGTTCTATTAGAGTTTGTTTATATTCGCTAAAGTCTATGCCTGGCAGTGGCTGTAGGGTTGGCGTTACTTCATCCATTAGGCGTTCAACGGTCTGACGAATGAGGTCGTCGGCTATGGCCTTGTGAACGTAGGTGTAGCCTAGCAGCGAGCCCAAATATCCGACTAATAAATGGCTCGTATTTAATAGCCGCAGCTTCATCATCTCGTAGGGATGAACATCGTCAGTCATCTGCACGCCAACAGATTCCCAGTCTGGCCGTCCGGCGCAGAAGCGATCTTCAACCACCCACTGAAGAAAAGGTTCGGCAACAACGGGCCACTCATCATCAATGGCAAACTTATCAGCTACCATTTGAATGTCGGCAGCGGTCGTCGCTGGCGTAATCCGATCAACCATACTGTTAGGAAAAGCAACCTGCTCAGCGATCCATTCGCCCAGATCCGAATTTTGCAGCCTGGCGAAGGTTGTAAGCATTTCGCCAACAATGTTGCCGTTACCCTGAATGTTGTCGCAAGAGAGCACGGTAAAGGGCGCGATGCCATTCTGTCGTCGCTGATTTAACGCCGCTGTAAGATAGCCGTAAACGCCAATAGGCCGATTAGGATGCTGCAAATCATGCTGGATAGTTGGATGATTGACATCGAATTCACCACTGCCCTCAATCACGTAGTAGCCGCCTTCAGTAATCGTCAGCGTCACAATTCGGCACTGAGGATCGGCGATCGCGTCAATGACGGCTTCCGGGTCATCGGGTGCAAATAGATACTGGGTAATTGAGCCAATAATGCGGGCGCTGTCTCGATTGGGCGATCGCTCTACCAGCGTATACAAACAGTCTTGGTCGTGCAAAGCATCTCGCATTTTCACGTCGTACTTCAGCAGGCCAACGCCGCAGATACCCCAATCGCTACCGGGATGCTGCGCTAAATAGCTGTCCATATACAGCGCTTGATGGGCTCTGTGAAAGCCGCCGACGCCAATATGAACAATGCCGTTTGTAACATCGGCACGGTTGTATTTAGGAGTGCGAACCGGCTCGGCGTCATGCCCAAAATGTTGAGCTTCAGAATAGTGAGCCAGTGACGCCGAGCTTAGGCTAGTGATAGGTTTAGCTGTAGATTCTCTACTCGAACGATGAGGCCGGTTAAACTGCTCGGATGGGCTGTTCATAAGCGTGATTTACCTGAATAGGCTGTTGTTGGTTTCTAGGAATGGTTAGGTCATTAACATCAAACACATGACACAGACTGCCATCAATATGAATAGGCACCTGATCGCGAACGGCGACCTGCCTGTTTCCATCGGTTTGAAGAATAAGGGTGGCACCACCAGCCACTTTGACATACAGGGAAGTCGTATCGCCCAAACGCTCTAAAACAAGAACTTCGCCCATTAGCGTGGGATGGTTAGAATCAAGGCTAAGGTGCTCAGGGCGAATGCCAAGGGTAGCGCGATCGCCCGACTGCAAGCTATTGGGCTGTACGGGTACCGTCACCGTTGCACCACCGGGCAGCTTAAGCACCGTGCCCAAGTTTTGAACACTGTCCGCTGTGACTGGCAAAAAGTTCATTTTGGGCGAGCCCATAAATCCAGCTACAAATCGGTTACGAGGATGGTTATACAGCTCCATCGGTGCGCCTACCTGCTCGATCATGCCATCTCGCAGTACAACAATTTTGTCTGCTAAGGTCATCGCTTCGATCTGGTCGTGCGTCACATAAATCATGGTAGTCTGCAAGCTTTCGTGCAGGCTAGCTAGCTCTAGCCGCATCTCTCCGCGTAGGGCGGCATCCAGATTGGAAAGGGGGCTCGTCAAACAGGAACACTTTTGGGCTGCGAACCAGGGCACGACCAATCGCGACCCGCTGCCTTTGCCCACCCGAGAGAGCTCCTGGCTTACGGTTCAAGAGGGGTTCTAGCTGCAAAACGCGGCCTACTTCCCTGGCTCTTTCATATCGCTTGGCTTTGGATACGCCTTCTAGCCGCAGGCTAAAGGCCATGTTTTCGGCGACGGTCATATGTGGGTAAAGGGCGTAGGTTTGAAACACCATGGCCAGTCCGCGTTTGTCGGGTGGTACGTTGTTCATGACCTGGCCATCAATTAGCAGCTCGCCGGAGGTAATGTCTTCTAGGCCAGCAATCATGCGTAGGAGAGTGGATTTGCCGCAGCCTGAGGGGCCAACAAATACGACAAATTCGCGATCATGGATGTCCAGATCGATGCCTTTAATGACTTCGGTGTCGGTGTAGGTTTTGCGAATGTTTTTTAGGGTAACGGTGGACATAAGTGTCTCAACTGAGGTGATTAGGTAAGTATTAAAGGGAGAAGCGGAGATTTACTTAACAGCGCCGAAGGTGAGGCCTCGGACGAGCTGCTTTTGGCTGAACCAGCCGAAGAGGAGGATAGGCGCGATCGCCATGGTCGAAGCCGCTGACAGCTTGGCCCAAAACAGTCCTTGCGGGCTGGAGAAAGACGCAATAAACGCCGTTAGAGGAGCCGCGTCAAAAGTGGTGAGGTTCAGGCTCCAAAAGGCCTCGTTCCACGAGAGAATGATGGACAGAAGCGCAGTTGAAGCAATTCCCGGTAAAGCCAGTGGCAGCAGCACATAGGCGACTTCCTGATAAGTTGTTGCGCCATCCATTCGGTCAGCTTCAAGAATCTCTTTGGGCACTTCCTTAAAAAAGCTGTAAATCATCCAAACGACAATGGGCAAATTAATCAGCGTGTAAATGATCACTAGACCAATGCGAGTGTCTAACAGGCCGGTGTCG
>JBGTGK010000109.1:0-24536 GCA_041746795.1 Phormidesmis sp. | reverse complement strand
CAGCAATTCCAAATTCCAACTTACAGACGTGATTTTTACCTCAACTTGGAACGAGTTTGCTAGGTTTCAGCCATTCAAAGAGGTAAGTCAGATTTGACCATGACTTGAGGCGAACGAGAAATCAAGGAGTTTGGGCGTACGTAGTCTGGAATTTGGAATTGCTGATTATAAAAAGACTTGGCCCAGATATTGAAATATTAGACAACTACTACAGCGGAGAAAGTCCAGAATTCAAAACTCTGAAGCGATTCGCCAACTATGGGATGAAACTTCTTTACGATCTGACAATTAGAGAGAAAGTGCTTGGCATTCAAGAAATTGTAGAGATTGTAGAGATCGCAGGGCAAGCTGCTCAGCCAGCGCTCACGCCTGAAGCACTGCTCATTCGTGAAGTAGAAGCTGATTTAAAGGCAGTAGAAGTATATCTTAAAGAAGCGATTTTTGAAGCGGCTGGCTTTAGACAATACTGCTCACAAGAACTCGATAGACTGCGCGATAAATTTATTAATTCACAAGCAGTTTGGAGCGGCGTTGCAACAAATGAGTGGCTAGGCGAAAATCCTTTGCTGCTTTCAGAGCTACCCGACAATTTGAAAAAGCTTGAGGTGAATTTGGAGGTGAGCGATCGCCTCAGACAGCTCACCATCGCCCTCGACAAAGCTAAAAGGATAACGTCAGTTTTGGCTGAGCCACAGGTAGCAGTGCCTATTCTAAACGGGACTCCATTTTCTTTGGCTGGAGCAATAGGCAATTAGCCAGCAGACCGATTTTGGTAAAAGTTATTGTGCTCAAGCAACCTCGCTCACAGTTGATTCGAGCCTTTAAAGCGCTGCTAAAAGAAACCCAGTTGCTACCCGAAGCTCAGTCCATTACCGAGGCAGAAATAGCCGATGAAATTGAGGCCTATCGAGCAGGCCAGTGAAGATTATCGTTGATACTAATGTCTTGATATCAGCCGCGTTACGCAATCGTACGCCTGAAGAGGTCATATTGTTCGTTGGCGGCTTTTCGCGACAGATCCACTCTACCGATAGTTCTGAAACTGTAGTGCCATAGGCCAGTCTTCGGACTTGATTAGCGCGATCGCCTCAGGTAGCGAACCATCGCGCTCAACAAAGCAACAGGATAAAAACGAGTCCTTAGACCTGCTTGGTACAGTTACTGGATGCGTCACTTACTGTCGGTACTAGAGTATCTTTGCAAAAGCGCTTGCAGGCGATCGCAATCCTGCCAAAGCTTCACTTCGCCAGACTTATAAACCTTGGCAATAAACGGCGCTTCACACGCCAAAGCCAAACGCATCATGGCCTCACTCGCCTTAATAAATCCTCCTGCTACAGCTTGGGTGTTTATTCCAGTTGAGGCCATCACAAAGACCCTAGCATTGCACTGTGCTATGACCGCTTGCTCTGCCACTCGTCTTCCAATCATTTCGTCCTTAGTCAGCACAACCCAACCGGCCTTGCTCACTACAGGCAACCACTCCACATCTGGCACCGCAGGCTTAAAATTGTCTAAATAAAGCTGAATCTTTAGTCCTGCATCCTTCAACTTCTGAGGGACACGTCGCCCCAAACATTCATCCGTAAAAAATACTGGCGACTCAGAACTCACGCCGCTATATTTTCATATTCAACAGCGACCCGAACGAGCGAGGGCTCACAGTCGTAATCGAGCGCCAGATCCTCAATAGAATCGCCTGCCTCGTGCAGTTCGGCTAATACTTTCGTAGGAATGCCCGTCCCAGCAATCACCGGACGCCCAAACGAAACAGCCGGGTCAATTACAATCAGCCTTTGATCGTCCTTCTTATCAGGATGAATGAACGGAAACAGCCGCACTGCAATCCCAGCTTCATCAGCCTCAATTCGAGTCAAATAAATCTCAAGGGTTTCTCGAATTGCAATTTGTCCGCCCTTAGAAGCATCTAACAATCGTTCCAAGTGTTCCACATAAATAGATCTACCGTCCGTCTTCAAAAGATTTTTTTGGGTTAGTGGATGAGTTACACCTAACTTACTTTGAATAAAGCTCAAAGCAATCCTGATTTGCTCAAGCGGTACGCTGTGCTCTACACGAATGGCTCTAAGTACATGAGCTTCTACTAAATTCGTGAACGAAAGCTCTTTTGCATCTATTCTAGTCAGCTCAATTAACGGCTCCGAAAATCGCCTTCCCTGTTCCGTTTGGTAGTACCGACCTTTCACCCAAGTGCGCAAAGTGTCTGCTGGAATCCGAAGATATCGAGCAGCATCTACAAAAGAATAAGCAGGCAAGCTACGCGTATCTAAATACTCTAGTTTTTGCATCTCGCTTTGCCTAACGCTGGTGAAAAGTCCTTTCTCTGCCGATAAACTCTAACGATAGTTCTGAAACTGTAGTGCCATAGGCCAGTCTTCGGACTTGATTAGCGCGATCGCCTCCTGCAAATCATCCTTGTCTTTGGCCGACACCCGCACCGAATCGCCCTGAATAGACGACTGCACCTTCTTTAAGTTGTCCTTAATTAGCTTAGAAAGCTTCTTGGCATCTTCCTTATCAATGCCCTTTTTAAGCTTAATCTCCTGACGAATCCGGCTACCGCTCGCCGCCTCAATATCGCCAAAGTCAAAAATCTTCAGCGACAAATTCCGCTTAGCCGCCTTCGTCTGTAGCAGCACATGCACCGCTCGCAGCGTCATATCGCTGTCAGTCTCTAGGCTGATGCTGTCCTCTTTAAGATCCAGCTCCGTCTTAGTATCTTTAAGATCGTAGCGGCTTTTAATCTCGCGCCGGGCCTGATCCATCGCGTTAACCAGCTCCTGCCGATCAAAATCGCTAACAACGTCAAAAGAGTAAGTAGAAGCCATAAGACCAAGCGCTTAAAGACAAGCGTTTATTTTTATTCTACCGATTCACACCAAATCCGTCTTACCCGGCAAGCCGAACGTGATGGCCTGTGAACGGGTCAACCTCAGCGCCAGTCAAAATAGCCGCCAGTCAAAATAGTCAGTCAAAATAGAAGAGCGTCACAATTTTGCGCTGGTCTTCTGCGTCCTGACAGGTTTGCATCAGCGTTTTGCTATCGTGAAAGGCAAAGCAAATCAGCTGCTGACACCGGCTGATAATCTCCTGATTGCACATGGCGCTAGCATCTGCCAGCGGCATCGTGTCATTGCTTTCGTTTTCCACCAGGTTAGTCACCAAGTCCAGCTGCTCACGCGACTCACGCGGCTGCTTTTTCAAGCTCTGCGGCAAAATCACCGTCAGCAAGTTGGGGTCGGCCTTCATCGCCCCGCGTATCGCCGCCGAATTGGTACCCGTTGCCCCAGATGTAATAATGCGGTTGCCCCCCAGCACCAGGGCATAGCTCATCAGCTCAATCAAGCGCTGATGCGTGATGGGCACATGGCGCGACCCTAATATGGCAATACGCTTTGAGCCAGACTGCTGAATGGTCGCCAGCTCTTGCAAAAAGTCGTCTACCTTAACGGAATCAAGCGGATTTTCGACCGACTGACTCAATGGCTCTCCTAGGGGTAAGGGTGGGGCAAGGGGACAAAGCTTGTGACATCTTACCAAACCCTTGAAACCTACGATAGAACTATTACCTTTTGAATATTTTTTGCGAGTGCAATTCTCCTTTAAAAAAGGTTTACAGAACTTATATACAGCTACTTATCACCGCAATACCGCACAGCTTTTATCGGCGAACTCGCTCCCGCAGATAATTTGTCCTATGCTTTGTACATTTTTTTACGCTGCTACTAGCCTCGTTTTATTCGCCACTAAACCGTACCTGTGTTTCTGTCACAGCCACAAAAGCATCGGTCAGCTTATCTGCATATGCCTTAATCAGCCGATTGAGGACATCAATTTTTACGGCGGAGCGCTAATCGCGTAGTCGCAAGAAGACGATGCCGCAGTGGGAACGGTTTTCTCAATAAACCATTTCACCAAAGTCTTTATCGTTTGTGATGAGAATCCACTTCTCTGCACATGCTTTGGCCAACAGCTCATTATCGCTGGTACCTCGGAGCTCATCGAACACCGAGAAAACTTGGTGCCCATCGTTTCTGAGCCACTTTGCAACAGAGGGGCCGGTGCATTCATCAACCAGGAATCTTATTTATGCAGAATCTGCCAAAGGCATAAATGCAGCGCTTGCCAGAGAACGTGAAGCGAATAGTAGACAGGCCTAAATATCGTATAAGGTTATCCCGTCGTATTCATCAAGAATTTCGTCAACGCTCGCACCGTGGGCTAAAAGGCCAAGAACGAAGTCAACGGACAGCCTAGTGCCTCGGATCGTCGGTTTTCCGGCAAGCACCTTTGGATTTGACTCTATTCGCTGTAAAAGTTCTTGATCGTTCATATCTAGATGCGTCAAAAAGTAATGACGTCAAACTATCTAATTTTTGCAAAGACCATACGTGGCCCTGCTATTACCTAAAGGCGATCGCCCCTCACCTTGCTCCCCCCGCCAAACATACTCAGCAGCAGCGCGGTGCCAACCATGCCAAAGCCCAGCGCGAAGGCGACCCAAACGCCCACAGGCAGGGCAACGGTGCTCGCGTTGAGGAAGGCAACAGGAATAGGCGTAGCGTTTTGAACCGAAAGGATGGCGATCGCCACCATCAAAACCGCTGGAATGACTGCGACCAAAGGCTTCACCATGATCAAAATGTCCCTTTACTTAATAAACTAAGGTGATAAATAGCAGATATCGAAATCATAGCCGCTGTCGGCCAGGCTGATCTTGAGTCACTTCTAAATAGATATGCTCTAGCCCCACGCGATGGCGAGAAATAGAGTCAATCGTCAGGCCCGAGAACCGCTCTAATAGCTCAGGCAGCTCTAGCAGCTCAGGCACCCAAAAGGCCAGATCGCTCCCATAGCGGCGCGGCGTAAAGCCATAAGATTCGGCGCGGGTAATGGCCTCCGCTTCATCTTTTGTTTCAATCACCACAATTTCCTTAGCCGGAATGCGCTGACGTAGGGTTTCTATCGTACCTTCGGCCAAGAGCTGCCCCTGCTTGATAATGCCAATGCGATCGCACAGTCGCTCCACTTCATCCAGCAAATGAGTCGTCAGCAGAACCGTCACCCCCTGCTGCTTTAGCTGCCGAATCAGCTCCCACACCTCATAGCGAGCCTCAATATCGAGCCCAGTAGAAGGCTCGTCAAGCACCACTAGCTTGGGCTGATGAATAATCGCAGCCGCCAGGCTCAGCCGCCGCTGCATCCCGCCACTCAAATCGCCCACTACGTCATTAGCGCGATCGCCCAAGTTCACAGCTTTTAGGCACTCATCCACGCGCACGGGAATTTCCCGTCTGCCCAGACCGTAAATACGCGCCAAAAAAAACAGAGTTTCCCGACAGGTAAGGCTTTGATACAGCAGATTTTGCTGAGGCATAACGCCCACCAGCAGCTTTGTCCTGGCCGAAACAGGCTGCCCGCTAATCAAAATTTCGCCGCTGTCTGGCTTGAGCAGCCCGCACAGCATATTCAGCGCGGTCGTTTTCCCCGCTCCATTTGGCCCCAGCAGGCCATAGATTTCGCCAGGGGGGAGGTTGATAGATAGCTCACTGAGCGCCTGCCGCTGACCGAATCGTTTTGAAAGACGAGAGATTTTGAGCATGACAGAGGGACTAGCGGGTAACAGAAATCCACCCCGATCTGAAGCGGTTGGGCTGAAGGCAATATCATCCCGCACGTTGGCAAATGGGAGTGCGATCGCTAGACCAGTTATTGAAAAAGCTGGGCCTCGACTGCGCTCGGCCCACGGGTGGGTGAAAGGTGAGCTGAGCGTAGCCGAAGTCCATCAAAATTCCACTCCAGCCTGTGCCTTAACTCCCTGCTCTCTAAAGGGATGCTTCACCAGCGTCATCTCAGTCACCAAATCAGCCCGTTCAATTAGCTCAGCCGGAGCCCCCCGCCCCGTCAAAATCACATGGCTCATCTCAGGCTTCTCCGTCAGCCCTGCCAGCACCTGCTCCACCGACAAATAGCCCAGCTTAAGCGCAATGTTCACCTCATCTAGCAGCACCGTCCGGTAGCTAGCGTCCCGAATATAGGTCAGTGCCTTTTCCCAAGCCGCCTGCGCCGTTTTGATATCGCGATCACGATCCTGCGTCTCCCATGTAAACCCCTCACCCATCGCATGAAACTTCAGCTGACTAGGCCAATGACTCAGCGCTGCCTTCTCCGCTGGCTCCCAGCCCCCTTTGATAAATTGCACAATCGCCACGTTAAAGCCATGACCAAGCGATCGCAGCACCACCCCCAGCGCCGCCGTCGTCTTGCCTTTGCCATTCCCCGTATTCACGATAATCAGGCCCTTCTCAACCTTCCGATCGGCCAGGCGCTGCTCTTGCACTTCCTTACGCCGCTCCATTTTGCGCTTGTACTGCGCCTCGCTCAGCCCTTTCTGGGTCGCTTCCTCATCTAGCTGAACAGCCGTTTCGTCCAGCACAGCTTGCTCAGAATCCGATGCATTTGAATGAGTCATAAGGCAAAACCTGTACACTTTTATTTCATCTTACGATTGGAAGCGGCTACCCAACCCAAGCCAAGATGCGATAATACCGAAGACACAGCCCACTCCCTAGCTCCCTCTTCCCTCTCACCCTCCCCCCGCATGACTCTCAAGCGCATTATTCTCTCTCTTCTAACGTTCATCGTGGCATTGGAGATGGGCGCATCGCTCATCAGTAGCCTGGGCGAGCCGCAGGTAGGCAACCAGCTCCAGCTCTATCAAACCGATTTGCTCGTACAGGCCAGTGAATGGGACGGCAGCGGCCTGCCCGAAAACGAGGTGCAGCAGTTTCGCAACGCCGTGTTTGGAGAAAACGCTCTAGAGTCGGCGACGAAACAGTACAAAGAAGTTCGCCAAGACGCGACGACAGGCATAGAGCGGTTACAGCAGCAGATAAAAGCGTCGTTAGCCGAAAAGGGTGAGCAAAACCAGCCGCTGATCGCCACAGCTAAAAGTCAGCAGGAGCTGGTCAATCAGCTGGACTTGCGGCTGGGCATGGTGGAGGCGCAGCAGGGTGACGTGAGTGAGGCGATCGCCACCTGGCAAAAACTAGCAACCAACCTGGCTGCCGCCAACGTATCAACGCGCTCTGCCGATGAGGCGATCGCCGCCAACGTCCTCATCGACCTGTGGCAAACCCCGCCGACCGTGCAGCCCAACACAGAGGCCATCATCAACAGCAAGCTCAAAGGCTGGTTTCGCTACACCGCCCTCGAACGCCTCTATATCCTGAAAAACCAAACCGAACAGCTAGAACAGCTACAGGCCAACGAAAGACAAAGTGCTGAGAGCACCTTAATTCAGCTTAGCGTCGTCGGGCTATTACCTTCTTTTGGCGGCTTGTTAGGGTCGGTGGGCCTAATCGCCCTGATTGGCCAGCGCGTGCTGAAGGGTAAAAACTCTGTTTTGGCAGTGCCTGAAGGCCAGTGGGAAGTGCCTTGGGACTGGGAAACCATTTGGCAGGTGGTGGTCGGCGGCTTTCTGTTTGTGGGGCAAATTGCGCTGCCGCTGGTGATTCAGCTAGGTATATCGGCCAGTCAATCGGTGCTGGTGGTGCCGGAAGTTGCTTTTGCTCACGCCAGCTGGGCCTTGGCCTTAACCAGCCGGGGTAAAGCCTTGTACTCACTGGTGTTTTATCTGTTAATGGCGGCGAGTACGTTGGGCGTACTGTACTGGTCTATTAAGGCGTATTTGCCTTTGCCTAAGCACTGGTTTCGCCTCAAGCTAGTGGGCAGGTGGCCGCTGTGGGGATTTGGCAGCTACTTAGTGGCACTGCCGCTCATGCTGGGCATTTCCCTGCTCAATCAGCAAATTTGGCAGGGGCAGGGTGGCAATAATCCTATCTTGCAGTTGGTATTAGAAGAGCGCGATCCGATCGCGCTAGGCATGTTCTTTTTCACGGCGGCGGTGGCAGCTCCCGTGTTCGAGGAAATCTTGTTTCGCGGCTTTCTACTGCCCTCCCTCACTCGCTACATGCCTATTTGGGGTGCGATTGGCCTGAGCAGCCTAATCTTTTCGGTGGCGCATTTAAGCTTTTCGGAGGTGCTGCCGCTGACGGTACTAGGGACTATTTTGGGATTTGCCTATGTGCGATCGCAAAACCTCCTTTCTTCCATCCTGCTCCACAGCACCTGGAACAGCGTCACCATGATCGGCCTGTTCTTACTAGGCAGCGGCAACGGCTAAAAAAGGTCGAAATTGACTATAGAAACTAACTATAGGTAGTCCGATGAAATGAGGCGCTGTTGAAGATGCTAACAAGTGCAACGTTTGATACGACTGGTCTTTACCGCTACAGTTTGGGGCGCTGCTGGCATCCGCCCGGCCCTGAAGACGCTTTTGTCATGCTCAATCCCAGCACCGCTGACGCAGCCCGCGACGATCCGACGCTGCGGGCCTGCATTCAGTTTGCACAGCGCTGGGAGTATGGATCGCTGCGGGTGGTTAATTTGTTTGGCTATCGCACGCCGCATCCAGCTGAGCTAAGAACGGTTGACGATCCGGTGGGGAGTGAGAATGACGACTATTTGATTGAGGCAGTTGAAAAAGCGCAGCGGGTGGTTTTGGCCTGGGGGAACTGGGGAGATTTGAGGGAGCGCGATTGCACTGTCCTAACCCTGCTCAAAACTCATCACGCCAAGCTCAGCTGTCTACAGCTAAACCGCTCCGGGCAGCCGCGCCACCCGCTATATGTTCGGCGTGATGTACCGCTGTGCGCTTATCCCAAAGGCACCCATTGACTAGCCTGCTGGCTGGCCGCGCTATCAACAACCGTATTCAGCACCCAGTCTCGCAGCAGCTTGTTCACTTCTACTGGCGCGTCATCGTGGGGGCAGTGCCCAGCATTGAGATGATGCTCTTCTAAAGCTTTTTGTGGAGCGCTGTAATACTTTTGAAAGAGTGCGCCGCGAGCGTAGGTGTCCATCCAGGGGTCGGCGTCGCCCCAAATGAGCAGGAGGGGGCAGGTCATTTCATTCAGCAGCGTATCGACGTATTCGCCCCGCTCGGCTTTGAATAAAGCGGCGAAAGCGGCGGGTGCTTCTGGGTCGGTAGCCGGGCGATAAATGTCTTCAATCAGCTGATCGGTGACTTCCGATTTGTTGACATATACCTGCTCTAAGGTTTTGCGAATGTAGGACTTGTTTCGCACGAACTGGAAAATGGCCCAGCTAGGAACCGGAGAGAGTACGACGGCCTTGACCATCTCCCCGATGGCGGTTTGAAAAGGATTTGAGTTTGAGTCGGTGGCCTGTTCGCGAAAGGAACCGACGCCGTTAAGCATACACACGCCAGCGATCGCATCAGGTCGAGTTGCGCCGGTATAAAGGCTGCTGTAGCCACCGATAGAATTGCCTGCAACCACCGCCGGACGGCCAATGATATTCGTCACAAAGTCCGCTATCTGATCTCGCCAGAGGTCGGGGCTGTAGCCGCTGCTGGGCTTAGAAGAACGGCCAAAACCAATCAGGTCGAGGGCATACACTTCAAAGGTTGACTGGAGTTCGGCAATGTTTTTACGCCAGTGGTCAGTAGACGCGCCAAAGCCGTGAACGAACAGCAAAGGCGGCCTTTCTAGGTGCGTATCGGTTTTGCCTGCCTGAACGTAATGCACCCGATAGCCACGCCACTGCCAGTAGGCACCGTTTTGGGCGGGGGGAATGACCGGGTTGATGGTCGGGCTAGCGGTGGCGATCATAATGAGTGTGAAGAAAGGTAAACATCTACCCTTATTTTATCGCGGTTGATTAGGAGCGTTGTAGCTAAAAGGCATAAATCGGCGGAACATGTAAGCCTTTAGCCTGCGCAGGCCGATAGACTATTGAGTGAATAAACTGCTCAACAAATTGCTAGCCAGGGACTGCTTGGAGAGTATAAAGGACTAACGATGCTATCCCCCCAGCGCCAGCGCAATGTGCGTTCTACTACTCGACCACAGGCAACTTGGTTTGAAAGGTTGATGGCCGTGATCGCCCTCGTCAATCTCATCCTAGTTCTGCTCGACCTCAGCTACATCCGCTTTCGCGATACATACCTAAAACTAGCGCCCGGCCTGACTATTGGGTACGGCCAGCAGTTCAAAGGCATTGAGCCCCAGCGCACGACCGAAAACTATCTGTCGCTAGCTGCCACGCTAGAAAGGGACATTGCCCCGCAGCCGACAGTAGACCTTGCTGACCCACGAATTTCAGGACTTCTAGCCCAGCTCAGAGACCAAAGCGTCATCATCGTCGATGAGAATCCATTTGCGGTGGCGGGCAAGTCGGGCACTTTGGAGCGTATTAAGAATTTGATGCGTGATCGCATGAGCGAAGACTCTTCTAAAGCCGCCTTCCGAAACTTTTGGAGTACAGAATACCTGAACGCAGCCAATGTAAAAGAAAATCTGGCCTTTTTTGACGATCAGATCCGTCCGCTGATGCAAACCAATTACTTCCGAGGCATCAACGAAAGCGGCAATCCAATCGATCGCTTTTGGACAATCGACCTCTGGTTTATGGCCTTATTCGCTGCCGAATTTCTGGTACGTACGCTGGTGCTCAGCCGCCGCCATCCTAAATCTAGCTGGTTAGATGCCATGCTGTGGCGCATATATGACCTGCCATTACTCATTGGATTCTGGCGCTGGCTGAGAATTATTCCCGTGACGATTCGGCTTCATCAAGCCCACTGGCTAAACTTAGAGCCCGCTCGCAATCGCCTTAGCAGGGCTCTGGTGAGCCAGTTTGCAGTAGAACTCACCGAAATTGTGCTGCTGCGCGTAATCGATCAGGTTCAGCGATTTGTGCGCGAGGGCGATATTAGCCGCTGGATTTCCGATCGCAATCATTACGTAGACATCAACGGCATCGATGAGGTGCAAACCATCGCCAAGCACCTGTCCGACGTTGTAGTCAACAAAGTGCTGCCTCAGATTAAGCCAGAGCTAGACGCGCTGCTGCAACATAGCGTCGTCAGCGCACTGCACCAGGCACCTGCCTATCAGGGTTTGAAGTTTATGCCCGGTTTTGAGGCTATTTCGGCACAAATTTCCCGTCAGGTAGTTTCAGAACTTTCTAGAACGCTGACAGAGACTCTGCAAAGTGCGATCGCCGATGAGAAAGGCGCGGCCTTAACCAGCCAGCTCGCCACGAGCTTTAGCGATCATCTGCGGAAGGAAATGCAAAACGCAGAAACCATAGGTGAGGTGCAAGACCTGGTGAATGACCTGCTCGAAGAAATTAAAATTAACTACGTAGAGGGCATTGCCGCTGAAGACAATGAGCAAACGCAGGCAGCGCGCTACCGGCTATATGGCGCGACTCGGCAGGCTAAGGCAAAAGGAACTCGCATCAGTTAGCGGCTAGCATCACTGATGCAGTGCTGGTTTGGGATCACATGCGCTAAACTTACTTAACGCAGCGAGCGATGGCTTTTTCTATTAAGAGGAGTTTTCCTGTAAAAGGAACGACTGAGCTGCTCTAGAGAGTGTTTGCCTGGTATTTTTTGCGAGTGCGAGACTATCTAGCCTAATTCGTCTGGCCCGGTTGGGCTACAGCGAAAAGTGGGAGCTTCAAAAGAGCCCGCTTTTTTTTATGGGTCGTTTTCGGGTTATTTTCCGCCGATTGATATTCCATGGCACATCCCTTAGTTCCTCAAGTTATTGAGCTGGCAGCTCCCGTTGCCGCAGACATTGGCCTAGAAATTGTCGATGCGGTGTTTCAGACTAACCAGAGCCCGCCTGTACTGCGCATAGATGTGCGAAATCCTCACCAGGAAGACACAGGATTAGAAGACTGCGAGCGCTTAGCCGTGGCCCTAACGGAGGCGCTTGATGAGTCGAACCTGATTCCGGCTGCTTATGTGCTTGAGGTGTCTAGCCCTGGGGTGTCGGATATGCTGACGCGCGATCGCGACTTCACTGTCTTCAAGGGCTTTCCCGTCGAGGTGCGGCTCAGCGAAGTCTATAAGAAAAAGCAGATTTGGCAAGGCAGCCTGGTTGGTCGCGATGAAGCTAAGATATCGCTCAATCTCAAGGGTCGTTTGGTGGCTCTGCCCAGAGAGCTGGTGGAGTCGGTGCAGCTTAGCCAGGAAGAGGAAGCGTGAGGTTTTTATTTTCAGTTTAATTTTTCACTTGTTCATTTCACTATTCATTCATTAAAGAGGTCGTGCCTATGTCAATGGTAGAATTGCCCGGTTTACAGGCCATGGTCGATGGGATTAGCCTAGAGCGAAATCTGCCCAAAACTGCTGTAGAAATGGCGCTACAGGAGGCGCTGTTAAAAGGCTACGAGCGCTATCGGCGCACTCAGCGGATCGATAGCAGCCAGTTTGACGAAGAGTATTTTGACAACTTTTACGTAGAGCTAGACATGGAAGATCAGGGCTTCCGCGTGCTCGCCAATAAAACTATTGTCGAAACTGTTGAAAATGCAGATCATCAAATTGGCCTGGAAACGGTGCAGGAAGTTGCCCCTGAAGCGCTTGCTGGCGATACCGTAGTGCTTGATGTCACGCCTGAGCAAAGTGACTTTGGCCGCATGGCAGCGATTCAGACCAAGCAGGTGCTGGCTCAAAAGCTTCGCGACCAGCAGCGCCGCCTGACTCAAGAAGAATTTCAGGAATTAGAAGGCTCCATTTTGAATGCGCGGGTGCTGCGCTTTGAGCGGCAGTCGGTCATTATGGCGGTGAGCAGCGGCCTGGGTCAGCCTGATACTGAAGCTGAACTGCTTAAGCGCGATCAGCTGCCCAACGATAACTACCGCGCCAACGCCACCTTCCGCGTTGCCTTAAAGCGAGTGTCAGAAGGATCACACCGGGGGCCACAGCTTTTGGTATCAAGGTCTGATGCTAGCCTGGTGGTTGAGCTGTTTTCTAACGAAGTGCCCGAAATTGAAGATGAGGTGGTGCGGATTGTGGCGGTTGCCCGTGAGGCTAACCCTCCTTCACGCTCGGTGGGGCCACGCACTAAGATCGCAGTGGATACGCTAGAGAGCGATGTAGATCCGGTGGGAGCCTGCATTGGCGCTAGAGGTTCGCGCATTCAGGTTGTCGTTAACGAGCTGAGGGGCGAAAAAATTGACGTCATTCGCTGGTCGCCCGATCCCTCTACCTACATCTCTAACGCGCTGAGTCCAGCACGGGTAGATGAAGTTCGGCTGATGGATCCTGAAGGGCGGCAGGCCCATGTGCTAGTGCCAGAAGATCAGCTCAGTCTGGCGATTGGGAAGGAAGGTCAAAACGTGCGCTTGGCCGCTCGGCTAACCGGGTGGAAAATAGACATCAAGGATTCGGCGAAGTACGATTACGACACCGAAAACGAGAAAATGGCCGAAATCGCGGAGACCCGGCGCATTTCGGCTGAGGCAGCAGCACTTGCCGCTGAAGAAGAAGCCGCCGAAATCGCTGAAGCTGAAGAGTGGAAAGCCAAAGCTAGAGCCGAAGCTGAAGCCAAAGAACAGGCTAGAGCCGAAGCCGAAGCCCAGGCCGAAGCTGACGCTGAAGCCAGAGAAACGGCTGAGGCCATTGAAGCAGCTGAGAATCCCCCTGCTCAAGCATCTTCTAAAGCAGCCGAGATCGAAGAGGACGACGACGAACCAACTGCTGAGGAGATTGCCGAAGCCGAAGAGTGGAAAGCAAAGGCTAGAGCCGCTGCTGAAGCTAAGGCTGCAAAAAATAGCTGAATCAATCTAAAAATATGGCTGAGAAAAACCACCGTCTGTGCGTTAGCTGTCGAAAAGTCGTTCATCGGGATCAGCTGTGGCGAATAGTTCGCACTTTTCCCGAGCAGCGTATTCAGCTAGATACAGGCATGGGGCGCTCTGCTTACCTGTGTCCACGGACGGACTGCCTGGAGGCCGCGCAGAAGAAAAATCGCTTGAGTCGTGTTTTGAAGGCATCTGTGCCAGCAGAGGTTTTCCAGGCGCTGGAAAATCGTATAGAAGACACAACTACCGATAAATAGGGTACAACGTTTACAAACCTCCCGTTACACGGAAGATAAGCAGCTAGCGCTATATATCTTTCTGTGTTAGGGGATGGAAATTAACCGCCGATCTACTCTATGATTTAGAGTCAAGGCTTTAAGATCTAAAGCTGAACCGTGTTGAGTCGATAAGGGCAATTAGTCTTATGTAACACACATCTCATTAGTCAGGTTTAAGAGGAAAAGGATGAATAAGGGCAAAGTAAGAATTTATGAGCTATCTAAGGAGTTGGAACTAGAAAACAAGGATATTTTGGCCATCTGCGAAAAGCTAGATATTGCCGTGAAAAGCCACAGCAGCACCATTTCAGAGGAAGAAGCTAACCGCATTAGAGGTGTGGCAAAAGGTGCTGATTGCAAACCTGTGAGCAAAGCTAAAGCCGTTGCACCCAAAGCTAAGCCTCCTCGTAGCCCTTCTTCTAGCTCTGCTTCGGGGGGTGCCAAACCTCCGATTGCTAAGCCCGTTCGTCATCGCGAGCAGCAGATCCTAGAAATTCGTCGTCCTCGTGCAGTTACGCCGCTTGCTGAAGCCGCTCAATCTGAGGCTGCACCCGTCTCTCAGGATAGTTCTGAAGGCACAGTTCTAGGCGCGGTAGCTGAAGTAAACAAGCCTACTGCCATGCCGAACAGCCGTGAACAGGAGGCGAATAGTAGCCCAGCGCTTTCGGGTCCGCCTGCGCGGCCATCATCACCCGCTCGACCTGCGGCCCGTGGCGACTTGCCAGCAAACAGACCCTCGGAAAGCGTGCCAGCAGTGGCGTCTGCCAGCGAACCTGCCAGAGAGCCCGCCAGAGAACCTGCCAGAGAACCTGCTAAACCAGCGGCAATTCGTCAGCCGGAGAGAATAGTGACGACCTCTGGCGCGACTAGCCCAGATCAGCTGAGACCTAGGCTAGTAGATCCACCTTCTCGTCCTTCTTCAAAACCAGCTGCTGGCAGAGGCGACAGCAGAAGCGACAATGCTGCTTTAGATAGCTCTCCAGACGACGGCAGCCGGGCTCCTCGCCCTGTGCTAAAGCGTGATCGCTCAGCTGGCGGAGAGCGCCCGACTGAAGGTCGCGATCGCCCCAGCAGGCCCTCACCGGGTGGCTCATCGTCACCGCCAGCACCCGCCAAACCGGCTACCGAGCTACGCAGGCCGCCCTCTAGGTCTGATGTGCTTGAGAGTACCAGCACCGATACCGACGACGGTGACGATGATGGCGCATTTGTAGATCCAGCGCTAGAGCTACGCCGCCCAACGCCACCGCGTCCCCCTAAGCGTCACGACAGAGCCGAAGGTGAAGATGACGATGAGCAGGAAATGCGGCCTAAAAAGGTCGCCAAGACCAAGCGTCAACGAGTGGTTGTTGAAGACGATGACGATCTCGATGAAATTGAGTCGAACAGCGCTGAGGTTTCGCCTGAGCAGATTTCTCTATCGCTGATGCGTCCGCCTAAGCCTAAGGGCCAGCGGCAGTCCCGACCTGCGCCAACGACTAAAAAGAACAAGACGCGATCGCCCTCTCGCCGCGAACGCCGCGAACGCCGTCAGGAGGTTGCGCCCGACCGGCCAGAGATGATCGTACTCACGGGTGAAATCAGCGTGCACGATCTGGCCGATCAGCTGGCCGTCCCGCAGACAGATATCATCAAGCTGCTCTTCTTTAAGGGCATTGCGACTAACGTCAACCAGACGCTAGACATGCCGACCGCTGAAATGGTGGCGCAAGAGTTTGATGTGGAAGCGGTCACCGCTGAAGAGGCTCCAGAAGCTCGTAAAGTGACCGAAATGGTCGGCGCAGAAGACGCTGGAGCACTCCAGCCTCGTCCGCCAGTCGTAACCATTATGGGCCACGTTGACCATGGTAAAACTAGCCTGCTCGACTACATTCGTCAGGCCAAGGTGACCGAGGGAGAAGCCGGTGGCATTACGCAGCACATTGGGGCGTACCACGTCGATCTCAAGTCAAATCCGAATAGCGATCGCAAGTCCGGTCAGATTGTGTTTTTAGACACGCCAGGCCACGAAGCGTTTACCGCCATGCGAGCCAGAGGAACCAGGGTCACCGACATTGCCGTTTTGGTGGTTGCTGCTGACGATGGCGTCAGACCTCAAACCATTGAGGCTATTAGCCACGCCAAGGCAGCAGGTGTACCGATTGTAGTGGCCATCAACAAAATCGATAAAGAATCGGCCAACCCCGACCGCGTTAAGCAAGAGCTGATGGAATACGAGCTAGTGCCTGAAGAGTACGGCGGCGACACCATTATGGTGCCCGTGAGTGCAATTACCGGCGAGAACGTAGACACCATTTTAGAAATGCTGCTGCTAGTCTCTGAAATAGAAGACTTGCAGGCCAACCCCGACCGGCTGGCTCGCGGTACCGTGATTGAGGCGCACCTAGATAAAGCCAGAGGCCCGGTGGCCACGCTGCTGGTGCAAAACGGCACGCTAAAAATTGGGGATGCTTTCTCCGCTGGGCCTGTATTTGGCCGAGTCAAGGCCATGGTAGACGACCGGGGGAACCGAGCCAATGAGGCTAGACCGTCTTTTGCTGTAGAGGTACTGGGCCTGAACGACGTGCCCCCAGCGGGTGAAGAGTTTGAGGTGTATGCCGATGAGCGCGACGCTCGCGCCGCCGCCGATGAAAAGGCGATTGAGCAGCGTCAGTCACGCTTGCAGCAGACAATGGCTTCTCGCCGGGTGACGCTGAACTCGCTGTCTGAAAAAGCTAAAGAGGGCGATCTTAAGGAACTCAACCTGATTCTCAAGGCAGATGTTCAAGGTTCGCTGGAGGCGATTTTAGGTTCCTTGCAAAAGCTACCTCAGGGCGAAGTGCAAATTCGCGTGCTGATGGCTGCGCCGGGTGAAATTAGCGAAACAGACGTTGACCTAGCGGCGGCTAGTGGCGCGGTGATTATCGCCTTTAACACCTCGATGTCTTCAGATGCGCGACTGTCTGCTGATAACCTCGGCGTTGATGTGCGCGACTACGATATCATCTACCAACTGCTAGAGGACATTGAAGGTGCCATGGAAGGTCTCTTGGAGCCAGAAATGGTGGAAGAGCCTTTGGGCAAGGTCGAAGTTCGGGCGGTGTTCCCTGTGCGCAAGGGCAGTGTGGCAGGTTGCTACGTGCTCTCTGGCAAGGTTACTCGCAACTGTAGAGTCCGGGTCACGCGGGGCGAAGAGATTGTCTATGAAGGCAATTTGGATTCGCTGAAGCGGATGAAGGACGATGCCAGAGAAGTTGCGGCTGGCTTTGAGTGCGGTGTCGCAGTCGGCGGCTTTAACGATTGGAAGGAGGGCGATATTATTAATGCCTTCAAGCTGATCTCTCAGCGTCGGACGCTTGCGCCTGCCTAGTTAGGGTAAGGTCGGGCTCTTAAAGGGGGCCTCTTCTCTCATAAGGAGTTCTCAGAGGAAACCTCATGGCACTCATGCAGCTACAGCAGAACCGCTATTTGTGGGTGCATCTCGTCGGACTGGCGGCGGTGCCTGTGCTGCTTGATATTTGCTTAGCAGGGTTGGCTTCGGCTGGCCCTGCTTTTGACTATCCAACGGCAGGGAGCTTTCAGTTTTGGGCGATCGCCCTGCTCGGCATCGTCCCCCCGCTGTGGATGCAGCTAACCAGACCATTCTATATTTTCAGCTTACCGCCGCTAGCCCTTAAGCCCAATGAACTCAGTGAAGATCAGCGGCGGTGCTTGCAGCTATTGAAAACGCTTCAGATGAAGGTGCTAGCTGTGATCACAGCGGGGCTTTCTGGATGGGTGCTGTGGTGGCTTTATGGGCGATCGCCCCAAATTACCCCAGTGATGACGCCTGCTGCTGGCCTGATTAGCGCGGCGATCGCGTTCTTTTTTGTCTGTGCGTTTTTACAGATTGCGGTGAGTGCGGGGCGATCTATTTTGGTGGGGCCAGATACTTTGAAGCGAGTGGTGCCTGTGGAGGAGAGTGCGATCGCCGCTGATTTCCTCATCCTGGGCCTGCGCGTAAAAAAGATACTGCCTACGGAGGTTTATGCGGAGCCTTCTGCCGATAGCCTTGCCAAAGACGGTGAGCCCTCTGGTTTCGACAGCGCTGAGCTGGATGAACTAGCCTTGAAAGATGTCGCCATAGAAAGCCTTGATGCTGGTGGCGCTGAAGTAGAGGGGCCTGCTTTGAAGCGTGACAGTCAAGTTGAAACAAAGCCTGAAGACGTCGATAGCGAATAGGCAAGCCTTGAACAGTTGCAATCGTTACATACAGGGCCGGGTGCTTACGCTACTGTTAAAGAAATTGAGAACTTGTGAAAGCCACTTGAGGGGTTTACCGGGTTCTTTACACTGGAGGTCTCAATGGCAAACCTGTCTTCTGCTGAAACCGGCCACGCTGCTCAAGATACTGAGCTGTGGGAGAGCTTGAAGAGTGCGATCGCGGCTAGCTCTGGCTATCAAAGCTGGCGCACTGAGAAGCTCAAGTCAATCACCACTGCTGTTTCAGATGAACAGCTAGTGCGTTTGTATCTACGCGACACGCTAGAAACACTGGCTTACTGATACCTTACAGCGCTCTCTTTTTTCGGATCATCGGCCTAGCACTCAAAGATGCTAGGTCGATTTTATTTGAAACCCCTATGCTCCAACTATTTGCGCTGCTTGCCCGCTAGCTGTCTTGCCTGCCATTGGCTCAACGCGATCGCCTGTGTATCACATTCTTACAGCAAAGCTACCTTGCGGACAGGTACATGAGAGGGGCGTGGTCATTGTCTCCCCCTTCAGCTATCCAACTCCCGCCGACCCTCCAAAGCTCTAGCAAGCGTTACCTCATCGGCATATTCCAAATCGCCGCCCATGGGCAAGCCAAAGGCAATGCGTGTGACCCGAGTAAAGGGCTTGAGCAGCTGCCCGACGTATAGTGTCGTCGTGTCGCCTTCAATGCTAGGACTGATAGCCAAAATCACTTCGCTACTGGATTCTTTATTGACTCTATGTACGAGCTGACCAATATTTAGCTGCTCAGGGCCAATACCGTCCATTGGCGAAATCAGGCCGCCTAAAACGTGATATTTCCCTTTGTACT
The DNA here is from genome assembly GCA_041746795.1 of Phormidesmis sp. Lineage (GTDB taxonomy): Bacteria > Cyanobacteriota > Cyanobacteriia > Phormidesmidales > Phormidesmidaceae > Phormidesmis. The sequence goes on along the minus strand of JBGTGK010000109.1, from coordinate 5,507 downwards.
CACGGGTTTTTTCCAGCGCAATCACGTCCCGTGACTCTGCGACTACACAGATAGTGCTGGGGTCGCGGGCCTGGGAGCGGCAGATATCGCAGACGGGCTCGGCTGAAAGATGGAAGCACCGTGAGCACTGGCCTACCTGCTGCTTAGCGGTAACCAAGGCATTGGCCAAGGCGCGGACTTCAGCTTCAGGCCGCTTGATCATATGCATGGCAAGGCGCTGGGCCGACTTAGGGCCAATGCCGGGAAGGCGCTGAAATTCTTCGATCAGTTTGGCGAGGGGGCGGGTGTAAATGGTGGGGGCTCCTTACTTTTCTTCGGCTTACTTTTCTTCGGCTTTTTTTGTGGGCGGGGCAATTTCTTCGCTTTTGCCGCGTACGGGGGGGAGAGATTCGACGAGGCCCATTTCGAAGGCGGCGTCTGGCAACTGGCCGACCAGATATTTGCCAGGCTCAAAAAGACCGCTGGGGGTCATGCAGACCTGACGCAGCTCTACAATCGCGCTTTCATTGAACATGTCTCGGGCGAGGCGGCGCTCTATGGCCATCGGTGCTCTCCTGCTATTGCATAACCTTACTTACATTTTATATAGGTGCGCCCGCCAATGACTACCTAAATGACTACTCATCGGTCTGCCAATATTCGTGGGTGTAGTCCTCATCCAGTATCTTTTTAGGTCGCATGATCAAAACAACCGCGCCTAGCAGCTTGGTATCAGGCGCTTCTTCAAACCAGCGAATTTCAAGCTGACCGCCCGCATCTACGACAAAGTGGGTGAACTCATTCCACTCACGCTGAGCCCGGTCAACTACGACCATAAGCTGATCGCTAGCCGGAATGTCGTCGGGTGGGTTGGGCAGTGCGCTACAAAGAGTCAATAGCGCAATGGGGTCTTCAGCCTTCAGAATCACCTGCCAGCCGGGAACGGGGAGCCATGCGCCCGTGCCAGAGAATTTCACCATACCAAAGGGCGCTTCGGGCTCTACGCCAGGAACGGCTTTGTAGTCTTCAGTAGCCAGCGGCATTTTGCCTGCGACTGGCATAATCACGGGGGAATCGGCTTCATTTTCCAGGCGAAAAATAGGCAGGCGGGGCGCTTTTTTTTCCTTGACGACAGAGAAGTCAACCAGCAGCTTTTCTATTTTGCTGCGGGCAGTGTCGCTAGTCGCGAAGCGAAGGCTTTGAGCAATTAGGCGCGACCTGGCCTGCAAGTCTCCCTGCTGCCGGGCCAATCGCCAGTAATAGTAAGCGGCTGCATCTCCCATGGTTTTCTCAAACCCTGGCGGCGGCGTATCGCTGTAGGTATAGTCCCTTAGCCCTTTGACGATTTCCTTAACCTGATCGCTATCCAACCCGTTGCTATAGGCAAAGTCAGCGGCAGCAGCCCGACTTTCCTGGGACAAAATTCTGAACTCGTAGAGGCTATCGCTGCCTCGGGTTTCATAGTGAGCTTTGGCCTCGTCGCTGACGCCGCCTGTCACCATGGAGTCGAACACCTGAGAGGCAGCAATTAGCTGGTTTTGCTGAATGGGCTCGAAGCCAGTAGCCTCAAAAACCTCCTGAGGATTCATGCCCGTTTTTTGCAGGGTGTTGCAGGCTTTGCCCCATTCCACCCAGCTGCCTTCCTTGCGACGGAGCTGAGTTTTTAGGGTATCAATGGCTGCTTGAGTGGTGGAATCTGCGTCGGGGATGGGGGGCGCAGTAAAGCTTTGTGTAGGTTCTTCTGACGCAGAAGGAGAGGAGGCGGCCATAGTTGCTTGCGGTCGGTGGAGGGCGGGGCGATTAAAGCGATCGCCTTTGAAACTCTATCGCGATTTGCTTGACGAGCGCATCATTGTTACGCGATTATATTTGTTCGGCTGACATAATTTTGAGTTGGCATTTCGGGTCTGGTTTTTCGGGGCTATAGCGCAGCTGGTAGCGCACCTCAATGGCATTGAGGGGGTCAGGAGTTCGAATCTCCTTAGCTCCATAGGCAAAGCTTCATAGACAACTGGGCCAGTGGCTTCGACTGCGCTCAGCCGCCGGGTTCAGCCACTGGTTTGACTACTGGTAATAGTCTTTGTACCAGGCGACAAATTTTTGAATGCCTACGGACAAAGGCGTGTGGGGCTTGAAGCCAACGTCATCCATTAAGTCCTGCACGTCTGCGTAGGTGGCGGGCACGTCGCCGGGCTGCATTGGCATCATGTTTTTTTGGGCCTCTTTGCCCATGGCCTGCTCAATGGTGGTGATGAAGTCCATCAGGGTCACCGGGCTGTGGTTGGCGATGTTGTAAATTTTGTAAGCGGCGGTGCTGTCTGCTCCCTGGGCGGCGGCGGTGCTCAGCTTACTCGGTGGCTTTTTCATCACGCGCATGATGCCTTCTACCACGTCGTCTATATAGGTGAAGTCGCGCTTCATTTGGCCGTGGTTGTATACGTCAATGGGCTGGTTTTGGGCGATCGCATCTACAAACTTAAAGTAGGCCATATCGGGCCGACCCCACGGGCCATACACCGTGAAAAACCGTAGGCCCGTCACTGGTAAGTCGTACAGATGGCTGTAGGAATGGGCCATTAGCTCATTGGCCTTTTTGGTAGCGGCATAGAGCGATACGGGATGATCTACGCGGTCTTCGGTGGAAAACGGGACTTTGCGGTTTTGGCCGTACACCGAGCTAGAGGAAGCGAATACTAAGTGGCCAATCTTGCTGTGGCGACAGCCTTCGAGGATGTTAACGAAGCCCAGCAGGTTGCTGTCAGCGTAGGCGAGCGGGTTTTCTATGGAGTAGCGGACGCCTGCTTGGGCAGCTAGGTGGACGATGCAATCGAAGCTGTGGTTGGCAAACAGGGAAGAGACGAGGGCGCGATCGCTCAAATCCATTCGCTCAAAGGTAAAGTTTTCAAACGCTTGCAGCTGAGCTAGCCTGTCTTGCTTAAGCGACACGTCGTAATAATCGCTCAAAACATCAACGCCATACACCTGCTCCCCGGCTTCTAGCAGCCGCAGAGATAAAAAATAGCCAATAAATCCAGCCGCGCCAGTTACAAGTATTGTCATAAAACTGAAGAAAGGATAGGTGAGGGTTGAATCAATAAGTATTGGCTAGATTAAAGCCGTTTGCTCCAAAAATTGCCCGATTTATTTAAATTAATGATGTTGATTCGCACGATTTGCGATGTCGAACATTGGTCTAATATTGGTCGAACATTGCCAGAACGTTTATTTTTCATCAGCCACGCCCGCGAGAAATGAGTGACCGCTCAGCCATTTTGTTAAAGAATCACATTCTTACGCTTGCTATACCGGCCTGCCAAGGTTTCGTTAACAGTGATACGATTGCCACAGCATAAAATGAGAAAACTAAAAAAGCGTAAGGATTCATCAATGCAAGAAATGGATAAGTCGATTTCTATCGACGGCCGAGAAATACATCTGAAAGTGGGACTGTTAGCGCCCCAAGCAGGTGGATCGGTGCTCATCAGTTCTGGCGATACGGCTGTGTTGGTCACAGCTACACGCTCATCTGGCAGAGAAGGCATCGACTTTTTGCCCCTACTGATCGACTACGAAGAGCGTCTTTATGCAGCGGGTCGCATCCCCGGCGGATTTCTTCGCCGAGAAGGTCGCCCCCCTGAGCGCGCCACCCTCACCAGTCGCCTGATTGACCGACCCATGCGTCCGCTATTCCCTGGCTGGATTCGCGACGACATTCAAATTGTAGCCACCACCCTCTCGTTAGATGAAGACGTTCCGCCTGACGTACTGGCTGCTACAGGTGCCTCCATTGCCGTACTGCTGGCAGAAATTCCGTTCAATGGCCCGATGGCTGCTGTGCGCGTGGGCCTAGTTGGCGATGACTTTATCATTAATCCTACCTACCAGGAAATTGCAGACGGCGACCTTGATCTGGTGGTTGCAGGCTCTCCTGATGGCGTAATCATGGTAGAAGCGGGAGCCAATCAGCTCCCCGAGCAAGACGTGATCGAAGCGATTGACTTTGGTTATGAGGTAGTGCGTGACCTGATTGAGGCACAGCTAGATTTAGTTCAGGAATTGGGACTCGATCGACCAACTGAGCCAGCCCCCGATGAAAGCGAAGACCTGGCCAAGTTCCTGGCAGATAAAGCGACTGCGCCGATCAAAGAAGTTCTGAAGGAATTTGACCAAACTAAGTCAGAGCGGGATGACAAGCTCGATGCGATTAAGTCATCTATGGCCGAAGAAATCCAGGCCTTGGCCGATGATAGCGCCGTTCGCACTGCGGTTGGCAGCAATAAAAAGGCGCTGGGCAATGCCTTTAAGAGCCTGACTAAAAAGGTCATGCGCGCTCAAATTTTAGAGGAAGGCGTGCGCGTTGACGGTCGCAAGCTCGATGAGGTGCGTAAAATCTCCTGTCGTACGGGCGTCCTCCCCAACCGAGTGCATGGCACTGGCCTGTTCCGTCGTGGCCTTACTCAGGTAATGTCGGTGACCACGCTAGGCACCCCTGGCGACGCGCAGATGATGGATGACCTGCATCCAGATGATGACAAAAAGTACATGCACCACTACAACTTCCCGCCTTACTCGGTAGGTGAGACTCGGCCCATGCGATCGCCCGGTCGTCGCGAAGTCGGCCATGGCGCACTAGCCGAACGCGCCCTCATCCCCGTTCTCCCTGGCCAAGAGGACTTTCCCTACGTCATCCGGGTCGTCTCCGAATGCCTTTCCTCTAACGGCTCTACCTCTATGGGCTCCGTCTGTGGCTCCACCCTGTCACTTATGGATGCAGGCGTCCCGATCACCCAGCCCGTCAGCGGCGCGGCCATGGGCCTGATTCGTGAAGGCGAAGAGGTTCGCATCCTCACCGACATTCAGGGCATTGAGGACTTCCTGGGCGACATGGACTTTAAGGTAGCCGGTACCGACAGCGGCATCACCGCGCTACAAATGGACATGAAAATCACTGGCTTGCCCATGGCAGTGATTGGCGATGCCATTAACCAGGCTCGTCCGGCTCGGCTGCACATTTTAGAGAAAATGCTGGAAGCGATTGATAAGCCACGCAGCGAAGTGTCGCCTTACGCACCGCGCTTGCTCACCATGCAAATCAATCCTGACCAAATCGGCATGGTGATTGGGCCAGGCGGTAAGCAAATTAAGGCGATTACCGAGAAAACCACGGCCAAAGTCGATATTCAAGACGATGGTACGGTGACCATTTCGGCCATCGACTCTGATAAGGCCATGCAGGCTAAGAAGATGATTGAGGGCATTACCCACGTCGCCGAAGCAGGCAATGTATACATGGGTAAAGTCACTCGCGTGATTCCAATTGGTGCTTTTGTTGAATTTATGCCAGGTAAAGAAGGCATGGTTCACATTTCGCAGCTCGCTGACTACCGGGTTGAAAAGGTAGAAGACGAAGTGAATGTGGACGACGAAGTGCTGGTGAAGGTGCGCGAAATTGACAACCGTGGCCGAGTTAACCTGACCCGGTTGGGCATTCATCCTGATGAGGCAGCGGCGATTAAGTCTGCGGCGGG
>JBGTGK010000108.1:0-9590 GCA_041746795.1 Phormidesmis sp. | reverse complement strand
TGCACGCTCGAAGGCGAAACCGAGCCGCCGATGCGAGTGCCTTTGCAAGGCTTAAGCAAAGCTGAGCTGATGGGTGAACTATCGGTGTTCCAGCGTCTGCCTGACTTTCAGCTTTCTTTACCCTGGTCAGCCGATACTTGGAGATCGCTCGCTTACGCTGAGCTATTAACGGCATGACTTTTCAAATCTTTGCCATTTTTGAAGGGCGGCACGACTATCTAATACTCGACACGCGCCTATCTGTGACACAAATCCTAGCGCCAGTGTCGCAACCGCAATCCCTTCAGTCCCTACGCCCCCCAGCGTCAGCCCTAAAACAGCAGCAATCTCAGTCGCCCAGGCCAGTCTCCAGTAGCGCCAGTCAGCGGGCTGATGGCGAATAGCCTCTAGCAGCGTAGCGATTAGCAAAACGGTGGCTGCTAGCAGGTAACGAGTGCTTGAGGCGCTGAGAAAAGATTGATAGAGAGGGTCGTCTATAAAAGATGCAGCGATCGCAGTGCCCAACAGCAGCAGTCCTGCCATTAGCAGCAGTTCCCACAGATCAGCAGCCCTGCGATACAGCCCTGACAGTTCTCCTGTTGGGCTAGCTAATGCCCTTGCCATTAGCCCTAAAGCGGCGATTTCTAAGGCCCAAACAATCCAAAAATAGTCTTCGTTAATATTCAGCGCGTCGATGCTGTAGCAAGCCATGCTGGTGACGCAAGCAATCCCCGAGCCAACCGTAAACAGCGCGGCCCAGCGGCTTTGCCAAACCCTGCTGTTGATTAACATGCAAAGCGTACCGACGGCAAAACTGGCGATCGCAATGCCCCAGACAGCCAGCCACGGCGTTTGTAGCACTACCGCTAGCAGAGTCACTTTAGCGAGCCAAACAGGATGCAAAGCCCTTCGATGACTGGCTACAAAGGTTAAAGTGATGGGCACTACCAGCCAGACGTAATTGGGACGGAAGCTCCAGACTTCAATCAGCGCTACATAGCTCAAAGCAAACAAACACAGCCCCATTCCCCAGGTGTTTTGCCGCCAGCGATTCTCCTCAAGAGAGGCTTCGCCATCGCTTCGCAGCGTGAGATGAAGCGCAAATTCTGTCAGGCCACCGGCTAGTAAAACGTAGGCCCACGTAAGCGTTGCTAGTTCGGGCCGTAGGTATTGGATGCAGGCGGCGACAGCTGAGAGCCCAAAAACATGCGCCAGCGTCACCATAAACTCTTTTATACGCGGGCGGCGACGCACAATTGCGAATAGCGTTATGGCTGAAAGCAACAGATTTGCGGCCAGGGTAAAGCGAGTGCCCGAGCTAAAGGCCGTCATGCCTAGCCCGGCTGCCAGCGTCACGCCTTCAGTGAGGTGGGACAGCGCAGGCTGACGCCAGCGACGCAGCCGCCGGGCAAACCATAACAATCCCCACAAGAAAGGGAAAAACCCCAGGCTCATCCACTCAACTTTTGAAACCGGCTGAGTAGAGAGCCGCTGGGCTAATTGAGTGAGTATGGTATCTCGCGTTTTAGGTGGAATCACCGCGCTCAGGAGCCAGTAGGCTTGGCCTGCTGTGCCTATCAGCGCTAGCAGGTATCCCTTTTGCCAGCTCAGCTTTAGCTGATCCCAAAGTAGCCACAGCGCTAAGGTGCTGATTGCGATCGCCTGCAAAGGAGGCTGCTGCACCACCGTCATCACCCAGCCCACAAACAATAGGCCAAACCCTACCCACTGCCAAATCTCTTGGCTCTGACGGTTGCGCCGGTTGCGGTTGAGCCACACCAGCAGCCAGCCACAGATGCCAGCCGCCAGTCCTAGCTGATGCGGTGGCACCTGCACTACAAATAGGCTGCGGAACAGCAGCAGCAGCACCGACAGCGACACGGCTAATAGGTCAAAAGAGGGCGATCGCGTCGCCACTTCTTCAGTTCCTGCAATCTCATCGGTTCCTTCAGCTTCTTCGGCTGGTAAATCCGCCAAAGGCACTGACTGACGATCTTGATAGGTCAAATTCGCGGCTGTTCCTACCGTCCCCACGTAGGTAGCGGCCACCGGCCAAAAAACCCAGCCTCCAGCTATCCAGCCAAAATGTAGCCAGCTTAGCGCGATCGCGTTTATCTGATTAGAACGATGGGCCAGCAGCCTCAGCAACAGACCGCTCAACAGCAGTGCAGAAAGCCCGCCAACGCCAATACCCGCTGGCGTACTGCGCAGCCCAATGGCATCCATCATCCAAAAGTTAATAGGAATTAGTAGCATCGCCGTCAGCGCCAGCATTTTAGCCGTCACCTGAAGCTGCGCCTGCCGCTGCGCCCAAATGCTCGCACCCCAAAACGCCAGCGTGTAGGCCAGCAAAATGGCATACTGCCCGACCGCCGAAAATGACTGCCACTGGCTCGCGGCGAGTAATCCCGATGACACAACAACCAGAAATACGCCCAGAAACAGCAGCCAGATAACGCTGATTTCTTCGAGTAGCGGCCTGAGCGCCCTCAAAAGCTTACTTGTTTTGGGCTCAGCTTTTGGCAGAGCCTCAGTCGGGCTCTCTGTCCCACTCTCTACTGTCACACCGTCTAGTGCCGATGAGCTAGCGTAGTCCCTTTCAGTAGAAATCGCTGCTCGGTTTACGAAAGGTGGCAAGGCGGCTGAAGCATTCTCTGCTGAAGGAATAGGCTGGCTCATGACCTGCGCCAGCTCGCGCACTTGCCCCTCCGACAACAGGCCCAGCTTAACCCAGCTATCGAGTCCTTCTAATAGGTACAGCTGAACCCGTTCAGAGTTTAAATCAAGTTTAATATCAAGGCGCATAACCAAATCCCTTAGCTGACCGCAAGCATAAGCGCATTAGGTAAGCAACGCATTGATTTAAAGCTAGATTTCAGAATGTCTATGAGCGGTCTATGAGTGGTCTATGAGTGGTCTATGAGCGGTCTATGAGCGGTAGAGAAATTGTGATTAAAAAAGAACATCCAGTTTGAACAAAAAAAGCCCACTGCTAACAACAACAGTGGGCTGCGTGTCCTAATCAATCACTTGGCTGATTTCTGGAGCTTAGGCTCATAGAATACAGTGTCAATGGATTGAGAGTACGCAGATGGCTTAGCTGCCAGCTTTTTGGGTTTCTCGTACAGACGTTCCAAAGCGTTCCTGCTATATCCAAACAAGGGTTCAGCCTCGGGCTTATCTTGATTAGAAGGTTGATAGAACGTGTCTTTTTGGGACTGGTAAGTCGTCTGATACAGCGTATTCTCAACACCGTTAATCGTAGTCAGATCAGAGCGAGAAATTCCTTGAATGGGCTGATAAAAATAGTTCTCATCCTGTCTTTCTGTGTTGAAGCGAGGCTTGGCCTCAGCCTCCGGCATACCGTATCCTAAAGCCGTAATGGCTTGGGGCTGCACCTGTCTTGAAGACTGGTAAGCTAGCGCAGGATTTTCACTAGCAACAACCCGATTCCGTCTCCATTTTTCTAGCACGCTATTGAAATCGAAGCCTGCTGCTCGTTGGAAATGCCATAAGTCGCCCTGCAAGAAGAAAAAGGCCAGGTAAAAATGAGCATTCGCCAGCCAGACGCGGGAGGTATACCAATCGACCATGGTGGGCTGCACCTCATAGTAGCGAGGTAACAGGGACGATTTTAGTTGCAGGGTAGGGCCGTAAAATTTCTCAGGATAGGCCAGCGAATCAAAGCCGTAGTAGTAGTAGGTTGCAAAGGCTGCGATCGCAATCCCAAACAGCGAGTAAGCTAAAATCCCATCTCCCGAAAAGAAAAAGACTCGCCTAACCCACTGAAAGGGAGGGACTAAAATGTGCCAAATTCCGCCGACAATCAACAGACCGGCCACATAGATATGTCCACCCACCAGATCTTCCAGGCTGCGGACATCGAATAGATGCGTTCTGTAGTCCCAAATAACAGCCGGATCGAGGGTTGGAGAGGTGACTCCCGTACAGATTCTGAGTAAGCATCGTAAAGTCCTCCAAAGAACTGCGCCTTGGTAACGAGCAGCAGAGCGCCTAAGCCCAAAAAGATGAGATGGTGTCCCAAAATGAGGCCCAGCTTTCCAGAATCTTGCCACTCAAAGTCAAACTTTGCAGCTCTTTGCGGGGCGGCAGCTAAGCTACGGGGTAGCTGAGAGTAGTGAAAGTAGTCTCCCCCTGCTAATACGACGGCAGCCACAATGTAATAAAACGGTTTGAAAAGGGTTAGCGCGCCACCGAGTAGCCATTGCTTTTGCCACTCGGTATTGGCTCGATCCGCCCGTGCCAACATCGCCTGCTGTTGCAAAACGAAAAGGTGCATCGTTTCCCTCTGAGGGTGCCTTTGCGCCAGCTATCTCTTTGAGGAGGGGCAGGCCAAAAAGAGGGTGAGAATAACGACTGGTAACCGCAGCTGCCCATCCACCTACTCCTAACGAAATTAAGATTCTACGCTTCAAAACCAATCCATCTTAAAAAAGTTGAGGTCATGTTAGCCCTCCGCTAACCATATTAGGAGGGCTGGTGCATTTCTAACGCTTTTGAAAATACACTTTCTGGCCTTCGTTAGGCACATAAATGCACTCGCGCGCAGAGCGCCATAGGCTAGTCCAAACAGAATCTTTAGACTCGCGAAAGTGCTCGCCCATAATCGGCTTAATCGCCGCAGTCGCATCTTTTAAGTAGTAGTGAGGCATGTTCAAAAAGATGTGATGCGCAACGTGGGTACCAATATTATGGTGAATATTGTTGAAAATACCGTAGTCGCGATCGATGGTAGAAGTTGCGCCCTTAAGAAAGTTCCAGCTATCGTTGCGGTACCAAGGAATGTCAGGCTCTGTATGGTGCAAAAAGGTAACTAAATCCAACCATACAATAAATACTAAGTAAGGCATTATGTAGTAGTTAAGCAAGAAGAGCGGCCCGACAAAAATACCAACGCAGGCAAGCAATCCAACAAATAAAGCGATGCAGGTGGTGCTAGTGATGACATCCCACTTTTCGGACGCGCGAAATAACGGACTGCTGGGTAAAAAGTGAGAGCCTTGTCGGCCCGGAGAGCGCACAAACAGATAAAACGGATAGGCAAACAAAAACAGACTGAAGCGCACAAACTTGGCCGCACCGCCCATTTCGTCGTATGTTTTCTCGGAGATTGGGTACCAGCTTTCGTCCGTATCGATGTTACCGGTATTGGCATGGTGCGTACGGTGGCTAATGCGCCAGCCATGATAGGGCACCAAAATAGGCGTATGGCTGAGATGGCCGATGAAATGATTGAGCCATTTGTGCTGAGAAAAAGAGCCGTGACCGCAGTCGTGCCCCACTACAAACAAAGCCCAAAACATGGTGCCTTGCGCCACCCAAAAGAGGGGAAAAAATAGCCAGGAGTTGAGGCTGTGAGCCAACGCATAAAGGGCAGCAATGACGCCGATGTCTAAAAAGAAGTAAGCGAGCGATCGCCCAGCAGAAGGCTGAAAGCAGTAGTCAGGAATGGCGTCCTTGAGGTCTTTGAGCGTGAAGGGAAGCGCTGGCTCTTCGGGCAGGGGAGTGGAAACTATGGGTCGGGTACTGAGTTGCACGTATTACCTGTTTATTGGGAGAATGTCAATGAATACCCAGCCTCAGCGCTGAAGATACAGTGCTGAAGCCTAATATTTTATTTACAAAGCTTTACAATACTACAGTTTGTACTACACGTCATAATTAACCAGCCTCAAGACCACCTTCTTTGGACATCTTTCATCCAATAGGCTACTTACATAGAGCGTGTCTACGTAGTCTTTATCGCTCTAAGTTTCCTGCCTTCAGCTCTAAGTTTCCTGCCTTCAGCTCTTAGCTTCCTGCCTTCGGCTCTTAGCTTCTGACGACTCACTCTCTAGCGGCTCACTCTCCAGCGGCTCAATGCAGTCCGGCGCTTCATTTTGAGGACTATTCACCTTCGCACTTACCGGGTACATTTGCATAGCCTCCGACTCGTAGGGCCGCAGCAGATGCTGTAAGTGCCTGCCATCTTGAAGCTCAGGATCTAGCCACAGGTCGTAGTCTTCAGGGTGAATGATCACCGGCATTCGATTGTGAATCACCTGCATTTGCTCATTGGGCTCAGTTGTTAAAATAGTGCAGGTTTCTAAGTAGCTACCGTCGCCGCCCTCCCATATCTCCCACAGTCCGGCAAATCCAAACAGGCTCTGATTGTCTAGCTGAATGTAAAAGGGCTGCTTCTTTTGGGTCTTTTTCTGACCTGAGCGCTGCCACTCATAAAATCCGTCGGCTAGTATCAAGCATCGCCGCCGCTTGAAGGATGCTCGAAAAGAGGGCTTTTCGGCGACGGTCTCTGAGCGAGCGTTGATCATGCGGCTGCCAATGCTCGGATCTTTTGACCAGGAAGGCACCAGTCCCCACTGAAATATTCGGTATTCTCGTTCGGTTCTAGGCTGGGCGTTGGCAGGGCCACTCCTCTGGAGTATCGCGCTCACGGGCTGAGTAGGCGCAATGTTGTATCTAGGCTGAGGATCGGGCGCTATGTTCAGGCCAAAGGCTTTTGCAACGACCTCTCCATTTTTTGTTTGAGTAAACCGTCCACACATAGCGCACCATTCACCAAGTAAAACTTTAGTTAAATGTACTCAATATCAGCTAATTTTGTCGCCTTGCAACTGGCGGATCTTGCTACCTTGTTTTTTTTCATCATCCTTTTGCAGCCGCAGTAGCGCAATGCAAACCGAAATCCATAAAAAGCCCATACCGTAGCCAGCCAAAATGTCGGTGGGCCAGTGAACACCCAGGTACAGCCGACTCAACCCAATAGCGACAATCAGCAAGGTCGCCACGCTATAAAACACCCTAGCGTAGCGAGGATAAATCGTTGCCAAAACGTACGATAGAAAGCCGTAGAGCACCATAGACCCCAAAGCATGGCCGCTAGGGTAGCTATACGTCGTTTCAACAATGGGCGACTGCCATAGACGCGGTCTTTGCTTATTAAAGGCCAGCTTCAAAAAATAGCTGAGAACCACGCCCCCAAAAGCATCTAAAGCAAACACCTTCGCCTCTGCTCGGTAGCGCTTCCACCACAAAAGGCAGAACACAATCGCCGTTAAAGGCACGACCGTTTTTGGATTGCCTATATGAGTAATTCCAATCATCAGCGTGTCGAGCGTAGGGCTAGATAGCTGATGAATATGTAGCAAAATTGTCTTGTCAAAGGCAAAGCCTTCTTGCTCTAAAACATCATCAGAAAGCTTGACAAGTACATACAAAACCAAAACGCAGACGGCCAGCCAAACTATGCCAAAAAAGGCTACAAACGAAGCAATTCGAGGATGAACCTGTTTCTTCCAAACAGCCGCTAGCTGGGTCAACAAGTTTTTCATGAGAGTGGAAGCCTATCAAATTATATTAAGAGTAGTTTAAGAGAAGCAAATAGTGCTATCCCTCTCACCGCAGGCATACACACCAGTCGGATTCACACGACTTCACTCGAATTCTTCATATGGGGCTCCATCTATAGCTCTATCTATGGCTCCTGATAGCTCGCTGTCCTCACGGTCAAATCGTTTGGGTGCGGCTCGTGCGTAAAAATAAAGGCCCCTTTCTTTTCTTCTTGGCTGGACAGAAAATCTATTGTCTGTTCACCCCATTCAACGACCACGCCGTCTATTTTCAGCTCAGCGATGATCTGAACCGCTGCGGCTGTTTCGTCGCCGCTGTTGGTCACCGTAAACGGAACGTAGTACTTGCCTTGGCGCGTTTCAATGGTTGAGGTGACTGCTAACTCAGGGGGCTGCGAGCTGCGATCGCGTACCCACAAATAAATCACTGTCCCCAAAACGCTAACCAAAATAGCTGAGGCAACCAAGAAGCTAATCCATTCAGCAGGCGACTGGGACGCCGGATCAGAGTCGTTTGAGCGCCCCTCCATCTTCTCGTCTGAGTCTTCGGGCTTTTCGTCTGAGCCTTTTGAATTTTTCACAGTGCCAATCTCCCCGCCGCTCCGCCAACCGTTGCCGGTAGCCCTAATATCAAAATCTGCCGAAAGGCTAAATCCCAAGGCGTAGCGAAACTAATTTTGCCGAAAAAGCCTAGCATTAGAGCCGCCGCTAGCAGCGAAATAAAGTAGGCGAACAGCGTCTCGCTTAAAGGACCTTGAAATAAACCTTCCTGTAGGCGTCGCTGCCCCTGGCGAGTGAAGTTCGCCTGAAAGACAATGCCATAGGAGAGTATTAGCGAAACCATCACGGTTAAGATGAGCCAAGGATTCTCCATGGATGCCACTAAAACAGTCACTTCGTCAGTCGGCGCGATGCTAAAAGCGATGATGACTGCGCCAATTAAAGTAACGCCAATATCCGCAACTGTCTCGTTTAGGTTCCCTTCGGGGAAAAATCGTTCCGACAGCCGAGGCTGCTCCGTTTGAGAAGACTGGCCAGTCTTTTGGCTAGAAGATGCTGGTGGCCCATCGTCTGGATCGCCTAAAAATTGATTGGCAAGGGCAACCCCTAACGCAAACGGCACGCTCTCATAAACAATTTTGCCGATTGAATCACTCAGGCGCGTTTCAACCGTGATTTGCCGCAAAATAACCAGCATTAGGGCCGCGCAGATAAGCCCAAGGGCTACGGCTTCAATGGCATCGGCGATCGCCTCCCTTTCCTTAGTTGCTTTAACCTTGCGAAATCCCGCTGTTCGGCTGAGCAAGTACGCGACGGCCAAATTTATCAGCAGCGCCGACAGCAGCTGAGCTGGCGACACGGACGAGCCAATCCACCATGTCTCCATGGTGTAAAGCAAAGGAATACCAAAAAGGAACCCGCCGCAAACCCCCCGCACCAGATCGTCAGCTTCCTGTCGAAAGTGAAAGCCCAGCCGTTTTTTATCTCGATTTTTTTTAGACGATGCCATAGCGTTAAGCGACAGACTCCAAGGCACTTCAAGATAGAGTCTTCCTAGTGTAGCTTCAGTCGGGCTTCTGGCATATATCCAACAAAAAGCCCCTCCTACATTGTAGGAGGGGCTTTTTGCCAACAATTAAGTTGAGTTAATCAAGGAGTAACAAGTCAGGTGACTATTACGCGTTAATAGAAGGTGCTGTGAGAGCTACAGGAGCCGCTTCGCCAGCAGCCAAGTCAAGCGGGAAGTTGTGAGCATTGCGCTCGTGCATTACTTCCATACCCAAGTTGGCGCGGTTCAATACATCTGCCCAGCTACCAATCACTCGACCCTGTGAGTCAATGATTGACTGGTTGAAGTTGAACCCGTTTAGGTTGAACGCCATCGTGCTGATGCCCAATGCCGTGAACCAGATGCCCACTACTGGCCACGCACCCAACAAAAAGTGGAGTGAGCGGCTGTTGTTGAATGAAGCATATTGGAAGATCAAACGACCGAAGTAGCCATGGGCTGCAACGATGTTGTAGGTCTCTTCCTCTTGGCCAAACTTGTAGCCGTAGTTCTGTGACTCAGTCTCAGTCGTCTCACGTACCAGTGATGAAGTCACCAGTGAACCATGCATCGCTGAGAAGAGCGCACCACCGAAGACACCAGCGACTCCCAACATGTGGAAGGGATGCATCAGGATGTTGTGCTCTGCTTGAAACACCAACAGGAAGTTGAATGTACCTGAGATACCCAAA
>JBGTGK010000107.1:0-4564 GCA_041746795.1 Phormidesmis sp. | reverse complement strand
GCGGCTATGCCATTTATCGCAACAATTCTAAACACGTTTGACAAGGTACTTTGACAGAAAAATATAAAACAGAAATGAAAAGACCAGAAATTCTATAGAGAATGAAGGCTGACTATCTGTTGAAGCACTTAATTATGAAATTAGGATGAAATCGGCTTATCTCGGAAGAGGTAAGTTGTTGTTCCTTCTGAAGGATGATGTGCGCACAAGTAAACTTTGTTACTCCTTATGGGTACATCTCTGAGGATAACGTTATGCTTCTTCAACATGAAGAATATCAATCTAGTTTTGACCAGGCGATTCTCCACGGAGAGGCTGCGCCAACGCCTGCATGGTGGAGTGCGAACACTGTGCCGAAGCCTGCATGGGTAATCCTGATATGAAACGGACACAATCACGGGGGACATAGCAGTGCTAGGGAGAGTGGCAGCAATCACGGTATGCAGCAGGGTGGTCACGATATGCACGGCGGCCACGGTAAACATGCAGGCCACACTCCGGGAATGTTCAAGCGACGATTTTTTGTCTCTCTCGCCCTTACGCTGCCGATTCTCTATTTCTCTACTCAGCTTCAGAGCTGGCTAGGATACCAGGCGATCGCATCTGGCACGCTCACCTTTGTTGTCTGGCTCTCAATTGATACCTTAGTTTTTGCCATCAACCGGGCGGTCACCGTTCTTGTAATCACCTGCCCCCATGCGCTGGGTCTGGCCATTCCACTGGTGATTGCCAACTCTACCAAGCTAGCCGCAAGCAACGGCATTTTAGTTCGCAATCGAGACTCGCTAGAACGTGCTAAAGACATCAGGATTATGGCATTTGACAAAACAGGGACGCTGACTCAGGGTAAGTTTGGGGTGCAAGATGTGATCGCGGAGGGAATGGAAAGCGAGCAGGCATTAGCGATCGCAGCGGCATTAGAAACATCTTCAGAACATCCTCTAGCCCAGGCCATCGTCGAGACCGCCAATCAGCGACAGCTCGATCTGCCCCAAATGCAAAACTTCCAAACCATCACAGGTCAAGGAGTAGAAGGTGAGGTAAATGGACAAACCTATCGCCTGGGTCGCCCGGAATGGGTAAGGGAACAAAAACTACAGCTACCTGACGAGCTAAAGAATGCGCTAGATCAGGCTGATAAACGTGGAGAAAGTGCCGTTGTGTTAATGACTGTCGCTCGTCCTGTTGCCGTTATCTCTATGGCCGACCAAGTACGAGAGAGTGCCCGCAAAGCAGTTGATCGCCTGAAAGAAATGGACATTCAGACCGTGATGATTACGGGCGATGCCGAAGCAGTTGCTCGCAGCGTTGCAGAAGAGCTAGGCATTGATCCCTACTATGCTCGGGTTCTGCCAGAAGACAAGGTAACCCGCATTAAAGAACTTAAGCAGGAAGCGCCTACAGCTTTTGTTGGGGACGGTGTAAATGATGCTGCTGCGCTGCTAGAAGCCAATATGGGTATGGCCATTGGAGCCGGTACCAATGTGGCGATTGAGTCCGCAGACTTAGTTCTGATAGAAGACGATCCGCTAGACGCCGTAAAAGCGCTGAACCTAGCGAAAAAAACCTACAGTAAGACAATTCAAAACTTGGTGTGGGCTACTGGCTACAACGTGATTGCGATTCCACTTTCAGCAGGCGTACTGTCGCCTTGGGGCATTGTTCTTTCCCCAGCAGTAGGCGCAATCCTAATGAGCCTTTCTACAATTATTGTGGCTATCAACGCCATGTTGCTACGCCGAGCGAAGTTAGATTAGCAACAATATTTCGACGATTTTCAAACCGTACTTTGAGATAGAGGCTTGAACTATGAAGTTGAAAGAGTAAATCTTTCTGATCACTTTGCTACGCAAAGACAAGGCGACCAAAAAAGAGAAAAGACTCTGATTTCATTCTAGTTTCATATTTACTTTGTATCGTAGAAGACAGTTGCATGAAAGCAACCCACACTTACTAAGGATTTTGATTATGAAACGTTTTTTGATTGCCAACCTGTTTTTGCTTATGTCTGCGGCAGCGATCGCGCCCGCCGCTATGGCACAGGGTTCAAACCATAGCTCAGCGACTGATCGGAATGGTGATGGCACAGTCAGCATCCAAGAGGTACGTCTTCACTATTTGGACTACAGCACAAATTAAACGCTTGAGCGATTAGGTTCGCTTCTGGTTTATCCGCTAGATTTCAACGAACACACTATAAAGTGCTTCAACGAACACACTATAAAGTGCTTTTGGATTCTTCAGTCAATCCAGAAGCACTTCGTAGTTTGCACACAGATAAAATACCGTTGCGATCGCTATAGCCAGTTCAATTTCATCCTGATTTCACATTTATATGAAACCATGAGCGGACAGATAAGAGTTTGCGTTTTACTCAGCAAGATAGAATCGCTTATGGCCACCCAAGTTAACCGTCAATGCGTCTCCTCTTTTTGTAGGCTTTCTGGAAAGCTCTTGAGTTTGCTGCTGCTGACTACGCCTGTTGCTGTATTGGCTCACGGAGGTCATGGCAATGAATTTCAAGGGGGCTCAGAGGCAACCTCAGCAGACAGTATTCAAGTCGATGCCGAAACCGCCAAGCGGATTGGGCTGAAGGTGGAGCCAGTCACCCTGCGGCGTTTGGCCTTTGGCACTCAAGTGACCGGGCAGATTGAGACTGCGCCTAGCCGCAAAGTAGAGGTGACTAATCCTGCGGGTGGCACAGTGGTACAGCTGTTTGCACAGCCGGGAGATAGCGTACAACAGGGAGAGGCGCTAGCGGTTATTACCAGCGGTGAACTCGCAGAGCTACGGGTGAGCGCATTGGATCGCCGCGCCGAGGCGACGGGCACTGTGCAGGCGGCGCAGACGAATTTACAGCTTGCACAGCAGACCTATGCCCGCCAGCAGCAAATTGCTCAAACTTCAATAGCGCAGGCACAAACAGAACTGCGAGTAGCGCAAGAACAGTATGACCGCGACCAAGAATTGACCGCAAAAGGGGCGCTCGCCCGACGAGACTTTTTGGAGTCAGAAGCGCATTTGGCAGAGGCGAGAAAAGCTTTGACAGAGGCGCAGAGCCGATTAGATGTGCTAGATGCAGGCGCTGAGAGAGATCGCGCTCAAACCGCCCTACAGGTCGCTCAATCTCGCGCTGAGCTAAGCACAGCCACCTACGACACCCGCCTTCAGCAGCTGGGGGCAAACGCCAACGAAGACGGTACTATCACTATTACCGCGCCAATTTCGGGACGAATCACTGATAGAGAAGTGTCATTAGGGCAGTCAGCTCAAGATGCTGGCGCGGCGCTGATGACGATTATTGACGATCGCACGGTGCTAGCAACTGCTAACGTCTACGAGAAAGATTTGCAGAAAATTACCATCGGTCAGCCCGTAAGGGTCAAGGTATCGGGCTTTCCGGATCGGACTTTTTCAGGAAAAGTCAAGGTAGTAGGGGCTGTAGTGGAAGGTGATACTCGGGTCATTCCGGTAAAGGCCGAGATTGAGAATTCTGACGGGGCGCTGAAGCCAGGAATGTTTGCCGAGATTGAAGTCGTAAACAAGAGTAGCTCAGAACCTGTCTTGGCAGTGCCGCAATCGGCCCTGACCGAAATTAAAGGTCAGCAGGTGGTGTATGTACAAAATGGCGGCGGTTACCAGCCTGTAGAGGTGACCCTGGGAAAGACGGCAGGAGACTGGGTGGAAGTGAAGAGCGGCGTATTTGAAGGCGATCGCATTGTCACCCAGCGAGTAGCACAGCTCTATGCTCAGTCGCTGCGCGGTGGGGGTGAAACCGAAACCGAAGCAGTGGCAGATGAAGCAGATGTCGCTGCCAGTTCCAGTTTGCCGTGGTGGGCGATGCTACCAGTGGGTGGGGCGATCGCAGCCGGTGCTTTTTTGATAGGTCGCCGGTCGCAAAAAGAATCTGTTCCTTCACTCACAGCCGGACTAACGGTCGAGCCCTCCCATCTTGGCTCAGCTTCGTCTATGCCAGATATTAAGCCGGGTATCAGATCTCATCGAACGGTCGCTAGTGAGCAACCGCAACCGTCCGATCAAGCTTGAGCGCACTAAATCCAGGCCAATTTTAGAACCCATCTCATTCTTTTTACAGCCGCCTATTACTGTCAGCAGGCGCTCGATAAACTATGCTCAACTCAATTTTGAAATGGTCGATTGTCCAGCGCTGGCTGGTAGTCATTGGGGCGGTGCTGGTGACGGTTTTGGGCATTTACAACCTCACCCAAATGCCGCTAGATGTGTTCCCTGATTTTGCCCCGCCGCAGGTTGAAATTCAGACCGAGGCTCCTGGCTTAGCGCCCGAAGAAGTCGAATCGTTAATTACCCTGCCGATTGAAAGTGCGGTCAATGGCACCCCCGGCGTGGAAACGGTGCGATCATCTTCGGCAGTGAGCATATCGGTTGTGAAAGTTATTTTTAGCTGGAATACCGATGTTTACCAGGCCAGACAGCTTGTAGCAGAGCGCCTACAGCAAGTACAAGACAAGCTGCCAGAGGGTGTTGGCACCCCACAAATCGCGCCGGTTTCGTCCCCGATTGGCACAATTTTGATGTATGCCCT
>JBGTGK010000106.1:0-25952 GCA_041746795.1 Phormidesmis sp. | reverse complement strand
ACTAGCGGCGATAGCTGTCGTCCTAGCTTGCCAAACATCAGCGTTGCCGCTGCCCATGAAAAAGCTGCCGTCAGAGCTGCTGTTTCGCCTACAAATCCGCCCGCTGTCCCACCGACTACACTCAACAAATTTGTCATCACCGCCCTAGAATAATGCTCTAAGCATAATTTCTTTCAAGCGCGTGACCGCTCACTATGTCCGTTAACACTCTCCCGGCATCTTCTACAGCCGAGCTACCTACGTTGAGCCTAGTAGACCTACCCGCAGAGCTGAGATCGCACCTTCAATCCCCCCTTAAGATTGGCAGCCTCACCGTTAATAGTCGCGTCCTCCAGTCCCCGCTCTCTGGCGTTACCGACAAAGTATTCCGCCGACTGGTTCGCCGCCATGCTCCCCAGTCAATGCTGTATACCGAAATGGTCAGCGCCGCCGAACTGAAGCATTTACGCCAGCTGCCTGAGGTGATGGATATTGACCCTGACGAGCGACCGATTAGCATTCAGCTGTTCGACTGCCGCCCCGACTTTATGGCTGAGGCCGCTCGCAAGGCTGCGGGTCAAGGTGCAGACACGATTGATATCAACATGGGCTGCCCGGTGAACAAAATTACCAAAAACGGCGGCGGCTCCTCTCTACTACGCGATCCAGAGACCGCCGTGCAAATTGTCGAAGCTGTCTGCCAGGCTGTAAACGTGCCAGTAACCGTTAAAACTCGCATTGGCTGGTCGAATGACGCGATTAATGCGGTTGAATTTGCCTCTGCGATGGAAGCCGCCGGGGCACAGATGCTTACTCTGCACGGGCGCACCCGAGACCAAGGCTACAGCGGCACGGCCCAGTGGGACTGGATTGGTAAAGTAAAAGCAGCCCTGACGATTCCCGTGATTGCCAACGGTGATATTTTTTCAGTAGAAGCCGCCGTCCGCTGCCTGTTGCAGACCCGAGCCGATGGCGTGATGTGTTCACGGGGGACGTTGGGCTATCCCTATCTGGTGGGCGAAATCGATCATTTTCTTAAAACGGGCGATCGCCTGCCCCAGCCTAGCTCCGTTGAGCGACTTCAGTGCGCCCGCGAGCATCTAATTATGCTATGGGAATATAAGGGCGATCGCGGTATTCGCCAGGCCCGAAAGCACATGGCCTGGTACGCCAAAGACTTCACTGGCGCGGCTGACCTGCGCGACCAGCTGTGCCGCACAGAATCGGTAGAACAGGGATGTCAGCTATTAGATGACGCCATTTTAAAGCTGCTGCTTCAAGCCTGAAGATCATCCTTTAGCATATTTAACCCTCCAATCTTTTAAAATCTGCGAGAATATAAAGAGGACGGTTTTATACCAAAGCCGCCCATTGTACAAGCGTGCTATAACCATTATCAAAGCTTGCTGTCGTAAAGATTACGACCCGCTATGATCAAAGGCAGCATCTTCGTTGATCGTTTTTCATTTATCGTTGAGACGCCCTTAGACCTATGACCTCTTACGCCAGCTATACCTCACCTCGCGCCGACATTGGTGAACTGCGTCGGCTGAGGAGTCTGCTACCCCCCGAGCTGCAAAGCTGGGTCACCGTAGAACCCGCCACTGATGTAGCGCCGCCGCTGATTACCTGCGAAGAGCTAGGCCGCGACCAGGTAGAAGTACAAATTGATTTGACCAAATGGGAGCAGCTGGCGATCGATCAGCGCAACCTGCTGTTTTGGCATGAGGTTGCTCGCGTTCAAAGCGATACGATTCCTCGGGATGGCTGGGAAATGGCCGCGCTCGCGATTGGCTTGGGTGGGGCAGTCGGTGAGCTGTGGGTACAGGACGGACTGCTGCTGGTGCTGGCCATGGGCCTATGTGGCGTTTCTGGCTGGCGGCTGTACAAGCGAAACAACGGGCAAAAAACGCTGCAAGAGTCGATTATCGCAGACGAAAAGGCGATTTCTATTGCCACTCGCTTTGGCTACACGCTGCCTAATGCCTACAAAAGCTTGGGCAGTGCGCTGAAAACCTTGATTGAGCAAACGCCTAAGAAAAAACAGCGCGATCGCTACATTCGCAGGCTCGAAGCGCTCAAAAAGAGTGCCAACCGGGCCAAGCAACAGGTAAACGGCGATAGCAGAGCCCCTTTGCAAGAGGATCGCAACCCTCGCCCATCCTACTAACAGCCCAACGGCAGATTTTGCTAAAAAGCCCTGATACGTAGCTGTATCAGGGCTTTTTAGTCAGCATCGGATTATAGAACTTTTAAAATTGCACTCTCTAAATCTTCATTCCCCGATTCAATCAACCGATAGTCTAGCTGCGCCTCATCTAACTGCTCACGCAGCTGCACATTCTCATTCTGCTCGCCTACTACAACCAACCGCACGCCACGACGAGGACGGTAAACGCCGATTTCTCTGACGCCTAGCTCAAAAGGCCCTGGTACAAACTCAGGATTCAAGCGACGGTCGTATTCAAACTTACTGAGCATCAGCTGAAGAGAACACACGTTAGCCGGATCAAAAGCCGGGGCATCCGGCACAGACTTTGCCCTGAAAGTAGGCACCATCTCCTCGAATGGAACACTGACATCGATCCATTCGCCTTGGACAGTATCAAACCCATAGATATACGCCGGGCTGTCCCAATCTCCGCTGTTGCGCAAAATAAACTTATATCGCTGGCCATCGCCCAACACGCGCAGCCGCATACCGCGCCAGCCCGAAAAATCAAAAGGCGGATCAAAGTTCTTAGTCCTAACCGACGAAAACCCTCCCGAATTGTCAGTCGAAACATTGCCTGCAAACGCTGCCCATTGCTCCCGCTTAAAAAAACTGCCCTGGCTTACGCCGCCCATAACAACGTCATCAAGCGCCCCCCAAGCAGACAAGTCAAAACCTACCCGTGAAAAATCAAACACGCTTTGGCAGGCAAACTCAGAGGTTTTCCGGCAGTAATTAGTCAGATCATTCATAAAATCTGGACACTTAGTCGTATTTAATACAACTACGGTGTCTGCTGTTCGGATAAGATCCTTTAAATCATCAGGGAGAGCGTCAGTCTGCTTCTTAGAGGCAGCAGACTCGGGTCGTAGCTCATAGAGAATTAAATCGGCTGATGAGGCGAGCTGCTTTTGTAGCGACTCAATCAGTTGAGCACAGTCAACGCCAACGACAGCGATTTTTGTTTTCATAGCGCTCAGTTTAATACCGGGAATGACAGCGTTTTGCCCTAGTAACTGTTGCAGCCAGCGAAAGCTTCCTGCAAACGGAATTTCGCCGAAGTAGTTCAGCGTTGACAAAAGCCTTGCAGCGTCCCATTGAGATTGCCTTTTCGTAGCCATGCTTTATGGTTCCTGTTTGCGAGTTTTAGCTAAAGCGGTGCGCTGAAGACATAAAAAATGTGTGAATTATCTGAGTTTTTTACCATTCCTATTAGGAATTAGTAAATTGGGCCTGAGGTGACATTTGCTACCTATCAAACGAAGTTAGTGTCATATGCAGTTCGTGCGCCTGTACATCAAATGACCTAGCGCTGAAGGACTCTCCCCAAGCAAAGCCTTTTTTTATTCTAGTAGTGGCTATCAGTATGAACCACTACCTAGTTGGACGTGAAATAGTTTTAGTGAACAGATGTTTTATAAAGAAACTTACACAAACATCCTGCTCTCTAAAGATTAGCTGAAGCCAGCCAAATATTCGTGAGCTAAGCCGGCCATCAAGCATAGGCTTTAAGTGCAAATAGTCATAAATACGGATAGCGCTTTCATAAGTTCACGCTCTAATCCCATCAAACGCCTTCTACGTATCCCTGAAAACGCCTAGTTGAAAGAACCTGCCCCCATGCGTATCCTCATCTATTCTTACAATTACTACCCAGAGCCTATTGGGATTGCCCCTTTGATGACTGAGCTTGCGGAGGGCTTAGTTAAACGGGGACACAAGGTGAGGGTTGTTACGGCGATGCCCAATTATCCAGAGCGTAAGATATATCCCGAGTACCAAGGCAAGCTGTATAAAAAAGAAATTCGCAATGGGGTAGAAATTGAACGGTGCTTCGTGATTGTAAAGCCCAAACCAAGCCTCATTGGCCGAGTCCTGCTAGACGGTAGCTTTTCAGTCTTAAGCTTCTTAAAGGCGATCACAGGCTGGCGTCCTGATGTGATTCTTTCAACCAGCCCATCGCTACCTGCCTGCCTGCCAGTGGCGGCGGCTAAAGCCTTTTACCGTTGCCCCACCGTACTTAGCCTGCAAGATATCCTGCCAGAAGCCGCTGTTCAAACGGGCCTGATTACCAACCCACTGGCCATTAAAGTATTTCAGCAGCTTGAGAAATTTGCCTACGCCAGCGCTACCAAAATCAGCGTGATTACCCCTTCTTTTGCCCAAAACCTGAGGCGTAAAGGCGTTTCATCCCACAAAATGGAGTGTATCTCTAACTGGGTGGATGTCGACTTTGTTAGGCCATTGCCCAAAGTAGAAAACGCCTTCCGCCGTGCCCATAAGCTAGGAGGGAAGTTTGTTGTACTTTATTCGGGCAATATTGCTCGTACGCAGGGCGTACATACTATCATCCGCACGGCGGAGCGAATGCAGGATAATCCCAACATCCAATTTGTGATTGTAGGAGAAGCCGGTCAGCTGGCGGAATTGAAAAACCTGTGCCAGGAACTTAACGTCCACAACGTGATGCTCAGGCCGTTTGTAACAGAAGAAGCCTTCCCCGACATGCTGGCAGCAGCAGATGTATCGCTAATTTTGCAAAAGCATAATGTCGTCGGCTTTAACATGCCTTCAAAAACTCAAAAAATTATGGCGAGCGGGCGGCCTATCATTGCGTCAGTGCCTTCGCATGGCTCAGCTGCCGAAGCGGTGTTGCAAAGCGGCAGTGGGCTGGTCATAGAGCCCGAAAGCCCAGTTGAATTAGCTAAGGCTATTCAGTCTTTGTATGACCATCCTGAGAAGCTGGAGATGCTAGGCCAGAAGGGGCGTCAGTTTGCAGTTGAGAACTATTCGTTCCAGCAGGCGATAGATGCCTACGAGCGGCTGATGGAAAGCACGCTTGAGCCCAAAAAGGCGCTTAATCCGCAGACATTAACCGTGCGTTTTAAAGATATCCCTCATTCGGAGATAGAAAATAGCAAGCTGACAGTTCATGTGGTTGAGCGCTAAAGCTGCCTGCTGTTTTGAACAGTTTCAGCCGATGATCGTGTCTTGGACAATATGACAGAAGCTATATTTATTGAGGTTGCGGCGCTGAGGTTGGCTTAGTTGGCAAGGGCTTACTTTGGGGTGGTTTGTTCTGCGAGGGAGTCGTTGAATCAGATGGACTGCCGTTGAGCTGCTGGAGAATTTGTCCTAAGCTTCGCTGAGATTGACCATAGGCGGCCCAGTCTCCGCTTTTTAGGGCTTTTTCGCCTTGGTTGTAAGCCGCGATCGCAGCCTGTACCAAATCACTAGAATTATTATCCGTGCTCAGCGCTGGCGCTTTAGAACCTGCTTTGGCGGGCAGGGCGGGTGGGCTTGTGCCAAAGACGGCTGCGAGGGCTTCGGGCAGCGTTCGGCGCATAGCAATCTTGTCTTTAAAGGCGACGATAACCCGCTTTAGCTCAGGCAGTGCCCCCTGATCGGCCTGTAAGTATACGGGCTCAAAATAGAGTAAGGATTGATCAACCGGAATGGCGAGCAGGTTGCCGCGAATGACGCTAGAGCCCTGCTGATTCCATAGCGTGAGCTGCTGAGAAATATCGGTGTTTTGATCGATCCGGCCTTCTATTTGCTGGGGGCCATACACTAGCAGCTGCTTAGGAAATTCGTAGAGCACCAGCTCGCCATAGTTTTTGCCATCACAGCGGGCCGCCATCCAGGCGACCATGTTGCCTTTGTTCAGCGGGGTGAAAGGTAGAATTTGCAGGAACTCCTCCTTCTGAGCATTGGGTAGTCGCATGGTGACATAGTAGGGCTGCCTTTGCTCAGGATCGCCGCTGTTGCCCTGCTGCTGAGGGAACTCCCACAGGTCTTCCTGGTTGTAGAAAACTTCCGTATCTTCCATGTGATAGGCGCGGTAAATCTGCGACTGAATTTGAAACAGGTTAAGCGGGTAGCGAAAGTGACTGCGCAAATCGTCGGATGCGGCGGCTACCGGCGTGAACAGATCGGGAAATATCCTTTGGTAGGTCGCTAGGATGGGGTCGGTCTCATCAACGGCATAGAGGGTAACAGAGCCGTCGTAGGCATCGACTACAATTTTAGCGGCGTCTCGAATGTAGTTGGTTTTGCTCTGAGCAATGTTTTGTATTTCACTGGTAGCGGTTAGAAAGGCTTCGGCGTAGGGAGAGCTGGCTAAAGGCACAGAGTAGGGATAGCGATCGCTCGTCGTATACCCGTCTAATATCCACTTAAATCGCCCGTCGACTAAGGCTAGGTAAGGATCGCTATCTACGTGCAGAAAAGGCGCTATTTGGCCCACCCGAGTCACCACATCGCGGTAATAGTGAAGCTTGGAGTCGCGGGTGAAGTAGTTGGAAGTCAGCAGCTTTAGCGTGCCGAAATCGAAGGCATAGGCGAGCCGACGAAACAGCGAGCCGATGGGAACGCCGCCTGCGCTTTTGTAGGCATTAGTGGCGTTGTCGTTACCGAGCGGATAGTCAAACTCGCCGGTGCTGGTGCCGGTGTAAATGTAGTGGTCGGTCTCTTCGCCGTAGTAAATGCGCGGCTCATCTAAAGATATGTTGGACTTGATAGCAGGCGCAATTTTAGGCGGAATGTCCTTGATGAAGAAGTCAGGCAGGCCTTCTGCCGTTACCTGATTGACCGGGCTCATAGCAGCGCCGTAGCCGTGGGTGTATTTAAGCCGCTGGTTGACCCAATTTCTCGCCTTTTCAGGCACTGCGTTATAGTCAAGTTCGCGGGCGGCTAGCATGACCTGACGGTAGTCACCATTTAAGGTGTAACGGTCGATATCGACATCGTGAAAGCGGTAGTACAGGCGCAGGCTTTGCAGCTCCTGGTAGGTGCTGAGCAGCGTTTGATAGTCCCACAGGCGAAGGTTGCTCAGCGTTCCTTCGTTTTTCTCAATCGCATTGGTATCCAGCGTGTCTTTGACGATGAATTCCTCGCGCTGAACAGTGCTTAGCCCATAGGCTTGCCGCGTAAATTTTAGATTGTTAGCGATGAAGGGCGCTTCTTTATCTAGCTCGTTGGGATTTACGATCAGGGTTTGCTGAATCCAGGGATAGACGCCGCTGATGATGAGGAAGACAGTGAAATACAGCGCAATGCTGGTAATCGGTAGTGAGAAGCCTTGCTTCCATAAAGAGACGATAAATAGAGCGCTCACAATCAGCGTCACGATGCCCATAACGCCGTAGGAATGCAGCCTGGCGTTAACGTCGGTGTAGCCCGCGCCAAAGACCACCCCGCTAGGCGAGTAGAGCAAATCGTAGCGGGCGAGCCAGTAGCCAAAGGCAATGACCAGAGCGATCGCACTGAGCAGCCAGCACAAATGCGTCTTCACTGGCCCGGTTAAAAAGTACTTCCAGCCGCGCTCCCAGCGAATTTCTCCCCGCAGGGCGTACACCACCAGCGAAAGCAGCATTGACCAAATCAGCAGCTCTAGCCCCTGGCTTTGCAGGCCCTGGTACACCGGCATTTTAAAGATATAGAAGCCAACGTCCTGCTGGTAAATCGGGTCGGCAACGTTAAAAGCAGTGGGGTTGAAAAACTTCAGCAGCGGCTCCCAGGCCTGACTACCCCGCTGGGCTGCGCCGATTGCCAAAAGAATAATGAGACCAATTCCGCCATAGAAAATGAGGCCGGGAACAAGGGGTGCCCACTCGCTGTTTTTGGGACTGTAGTAGGGGCGATCGCGCGTCAGCCACATCGCCAGGCAGAAGTTAGCCAGCAGTACTCCGGCGTATATTGCAAAGGCCAAAATGGCACAGAGCACGCTCCAACCCAGCCGCAGCTTAAATACGCTGGCAAATCCTGCTGTACTGAACCACCAATATTCTGTGAGCCAGTGAGTGAAAGTACTGGAGCAGGCAATTAGCAGGATGACAAGCGCTAACAGCAGCCACCAGCGACCCAGGTTAGGAATATTTGGCAGGTCGAGGCGATTACCAAAAGAATTATCAGAGGAATTACCAGAAGAATCGCCAAAGGAATTACCCGAAGGGCGACCGGAGCGGGGTGAGTTCACAGGAGGTGGGGCTGCGTATTTAAGACAGTTTATGTAGCGATCATGAAGCACAAGCGCCGTGAAAGACGAAACTGGGGAGAATATTTAACCTGATTTAACCTGCATCCGATCGCTGGCAGGGCTTATCCAAAGATGGAAATTCTTTTACGGCACTGCTTTGACCCCCGCTGATAGCTCGAATCCGGCTCCCGTTCAGACGCTGACGGTGGGTGCTTTGACGGTGCAAGTTTACGATTCAGCAGCAGCGGTTGCTTGAGTGGGTAGTGCGATCGCCCGTCAACTTTTGCACGATGCGATTGCGGCGCGAGGTGGGGCGAATGCGATCTTTGCAACGGGGCGATCGCGCCCCTGCCCCCACGGACGCCCCATTTGCCTAACCCTCCAAGAATCCAGCCTTGCCAAATACTTCCGCCGTAGCTGAGTCGTTGGCAAAAGCCACGGTATTTAGCGCTCAGGTTTGCTGATACGCTGATAGGCAACGAGAGCCGTTACATGGAATTCGAGTGGAACCCAGAGAAAGCTATTATCAATCGAAGAAAACACGGTATTTCTTTCCAGTCAGCAACGACCGTATTTAATGACTCGCTGTCGATAACATTTCCTGATCCTGACCATTCCATGGGCGAGAACCGATACGTTATCATCGGGATGTCTGAGTTGGGCCAGTTATTAGTCGTCTCACATACTGACCGAGAAAACTACACCCGTATTATCAGCGCCCGAAAAGCTACTCGCCCAGAAAGAAAGTTTTATGAAGAAAGCAACTGACGAGCTAAAAGACGAACTGCGCCGTGAATACGACTTCTCTAAGATGGCGGGAGGTATTAGAGGCAAGTATGTTGAAAGATATCGAACAGGGACAAATTTGGTTCGATTAGATCCTGATGTTGCCCAGGCTTTTTCGACTGATGAATCTGTCAATGAAGCGTTGCGGTTGCTGCTCCAAATCGCTCAGCGGCACCAGTCTAACAACCCGGTTGAAGCGGACTGATTCCAGACTTTTTCTCTATCAAAAACAGCTCACTATGCTCCCTCAACCCAAGGCTATCCCCTCTGGCACCCTCACCGGACTCCGAGGCATTGCTAAGCGTCCTATCTCAGCGCCTAGCGATAACGAACTGCAAGCAGAATACATAGATTTTCTAACTCAAAAATACCAATAAGCCTACTTGTGAAAGGTCTCAAAGCAGAGTTGACCGCGCACCTGCCCCCACGGACGCCCCATTTGCCTGACCCTCCAAGAATCCAGCTTTGCCAAATACTTCCGCCGTAGCTGAGTCGTTGGCAAAAGCCACGGTATCTAGAGCGCTCGGATTTTCTGCTACGCCGCTGACGAGCTGCTTTAAGGAAATGGCTGTGTAATGAGTGTAAGCTAATCCGAACAGTTCAAAAAGCCTTACAATACCGCTGCTACTCGCCTCCCTTTTTCAACGGTGTTTGGCCACAGTTGCTAGAATTCAAGATGGCAGAAATCTTCAGAATTAAAGGCTATAAGTTTTACATTCCATCGCTTGACCACGATCCAGCGCATGTCCATGTTAAAAAAGGCAATTTTACCACCAGAATAGATATATCAGGCGACGAGGCTGTATGGATGGCAGGCGAAGAAAGCAACCCCGCCGCGCAAGATCGAAAGCTAAGGAAAGCAGCTATTACTCTCGCTAATCAAAATCTAATTGAACTGAAACAACGTTGGGAGGGTATAGACCGTGGCAGGCAGTAAAACAGCGACCAAACTATCTCTAAAGCTTAAGCCCATAGCGGCTCGGTATCTTGTAGAGGTGCGATCGCTAGAAATTGAATTTGAGAACGGCAGCAGCTATCGCTATCCAGTAGACCGGCTAGACTTTAGCCGATGGAACGGTACCACCTATGTGCCACTGGAGCCAAAGCCGACCGATGCCGACCTCGAAGCCGTAGTGCTATGGCCTAATGGTGAGATCGTTGAGTTTGAGAATATAGCCCAAGGCTTTGAGGTGGCACAGCTTATCAGTGAGCTTATCGGCTAAGTTAGTCGCGCCATCGGGCAATCATTCTCGCGACTCATGCATCTCGGGAAATGAGAGATCAGAGGCGCGGCTGAACATGCCAAAGATTGAAGCGGATTATGCTTGTTGCTGGCCCGCTGAGCACTACTTCAGCCTCTTTGTCGCCTTAGCTTTCTGGAACCCCAAACAAGCTCAATGTTTACCCACGGACGGTCTTGCCCGTTATAGTCGATACGAAACATGTCAACTTCTCTCAGCTAGGGTGGGATGCAGTCGCTAATGGCCCATTGACAAAAGATGGGGTGATCGCGCATCTGCCCGCACGTTGGCTAGGATCACTCCAATAGGATTAAGGAAGGCAATCACAGCCAAAGGATTGGGGTTCCAGCCTATAATTATCTTATTTGGGTGGTCAGGAAGACACATTTCACCTATTTACCGTCACAGGGTGGTTAGGCGCAATCTTTCTATCTCGTCAATAGCTAAGTTTTAAAAGGAAGTTTGGTGCCAACAGAAGTTATAGACATCGTAGATACGGCAGTTAAGATTGGCCTCGGAGCTTTGATCTCAGGCATAGCCACGTATCGTATTACAAATCTCAATCACGATCGTGAAATTGAAAAGAGCCGAATATCAAGGCAGCGTGAGCTATTGGAAGAAATAGCAGGCCAAACGGAGCAGTTCTCTAATGCCGTGCTGAAGTATTGGGCCTACATGGTCGAATATGTAAGAAAGAATGATCGTAAGGGGGCTATTCCTGAAGAGCTAAATCAGCGAATCGAAACTGCTTCTAAAGCTGTGTTCGATACATTTAGCTTCCTATCAAGTGCAGAAGGAAAACTAATTCTTTTAGGCGCTGATGAAGCGCAGGTCATTTTGAGAGAGTATGGAGAGTTCGTAAAAACATTCAAACGAACTGTGTGGCAAGGCAATACAAACCTCACAGAGCAGGAGCTGGATGAGTATCGTACACAAATACTCGAAAAGCGAAGGAGCCTATATAGAGAGATTCGTCGTGCTTACGAAAAAGGAACCTAGCGAATCAGTCAAGCCGGTCATCGCTGTGAGCCTTAATCGGACGGTCAACACTCTGCTTATCTCGGCGCTGTATGATTACAACAATGAAGAGAGCCATACCTATCAGTCCACTTGGCATGTTTTAAAAGCCCTTAAATCTCTCAAGAAAGCTCTTCTGAGACATCGAGTAAGACACGCTTTCTGTACGTTTCAAAAGATATACGATACTGTTGGCGAACTAAATTCCAAACGATGAAATCACGAAAACTCGTGGGTTTAACAAGGATACTAACAATGAGTTTCCTGGGCTTGAGTCGCTATTGTGGAGTTTGCCAGCAGTATCGTATACCTTTTAAGACTTTGCTTCCTAAAAGCTTTTGAAGCGCGATGGCGCAGCCTCTCCGCAGGAGAATCGCCCCCTCACCACAAAGAAAACAGTGATTTAGCCTCTGTCAAGAAAGGACAAGGGCTTAACGGTTGAGTAGTCGGGTGACGAATAAGACAACGGCGATCGCGACAATTACAACAGGAAGAGCGGCAGGCATAGGATTACTTCTTTATAAACGTGCGATTATGTGGGCGTCTTTTGTAGCTGGGGCTGCTCATCGGGCAAAATTGCGCCTTCTACCGGGCATACCTGCAAGCAAATGCCGCAGTCGATGCAGGTATCGAAGTCAATCCAGTACCAGCCAGTGCCTTTCTTATTCTTCCCAGGGCCTTCATCAATGCAGGCTACCGGGCAGGCATCTACACAGTCGGCAATGCCTTCGCAAACGTCGGTGACAATGGTGTGGGACACAGGTTTCTCTTTATAGGTAAGGTGAACGTCTTCTATTTAGCTGTCTTCTATTTAGCTTAGTGAACTATTTCGATATCAGGTAAGCCCTCTGGCGAAATCCAGGCGATTCGGGCAATGTTGCGCTTGCGGGCGATCGCTCGAATCTCCGCCGCCGACTGCCCCACCGCCAAGCTCATCTCCACCCGCACCGTATTTTCTGACTGACGTGCCTTTTGTGCATAGGCCAAAGCCGCTGCCGCCGCTGACTCATCTTGCGGCACAATCAGCCAGTCGCTAGGCGGCGTTTTGCTCGGTAGCTGGCCGCTGGGCATCAGCTCCTGATGAAGCTGCTCGATATTGAGCACAAAGCCGATACCAGGAAAGCCGGTTGCGCCCTGTGCATCGTATTCTGAGAGCAAATCGTCGTATCTGCCGCCCTGGCCTAGCTGAAGGTGACCGCCGCTGACGACTTCAAAAACAATGCCAGTGTAGTAATCGAAGGGGCGAATCAGGCTCAGGTCTAAAACGATGGACGGAATGGGAATGCCTCTGTCCCGCTCTAGCTCTAGCAGCTCAACCAGTGACTTTAGCCTGCCAACAATTTCTTGCTGCTCATCGTTTAGCTCAAACTCAGCGAGTTTAGAGATCACGGTTCGCGGTTCTCCTCGCAGGTCTATCAGGCGTAGGACTAAGCGCTCTAAGCCCTCTGGCAGGGACATTTCCTGTAGCGCTACTAGGTCTAAAGCGGCGATGTGATGCCGGATGGTCTCGCGAATGTCTTCAGGAAAGGCGGACAGCAGCGAATAAGTCAGGGCGGCTTCGCCTAGCACAATGCTGGCGTCGGTGAGGTTTAGCGATCGCAAACAGTCAGACGCCAGTAAAACTGCTTCAGCATCGGCCATCAGACCGCTCGCGCCGAGCAGTTCTATGCCTGCCTGATGATATTCCTGCTGGCTCCCTTGACTGCCTTTGGCCGTGCGCCGAAATACGTTGGCGTTATAGTAAAGTCGCTGCGGATAGGTCACCGACGCTAGCCGCGTGACGGCGGCTCTGGCAATAGAAGCCGTTAGCTCGGGGCGCAGTCCTAGCCTTTGGCCGCCGAGCTGAGACATCTGTAGCTCAATCACCTCAATGCGATCAATTGCGCCGCCCGCCATCAGGGTATCCATCGTCTCTACGGTGGAGGTGATGATGCGATGGTAGGCCCACCGATGGAAAACTTGCTCTAGCCGGTCTTCAATCCAACGTTTTTGCACCACGTCGAGCGGGAGCAAGTCGCGCCCACCCGTGGGGGGGTGATAAAGCTTCCCTTCTGCGTTCCCTTCTGTTTTTCCTTGCGGCATTTATCCTTTTTTTTCACCAAACAATCCGCTAAAGAAACCGCCTCCTTTACCAGTACCTTTATTGGCACCTGCCTTTTTGCCTGGGCCGTTTTTACCGGCACGCGCAGACTTGGCTGCGGTGGCGTCAAGTTTGGCCTGCACGGCTTTTGCCATGACATTCTCAGCATCGAGGGAAAGGGCCTGTCTGGCGTGAATTTTTGCCAGCGTAGCCTGCCCCGACTTGAGATACAGGCTAGATAAATAGCCGTGACAAGGGGCACTTTTGGGGTGGGCGGCGATCGCCTCTCGCAGTTCTAAAATAGCGCGAGAGTAGTCCCGTTTATAGTCAAATTCTTTGGCGCGGCCTAAATAGCTTTCGATAATGGCCTCGTGACGCGGGCGACGGGGTACGGATTCGGATGAATCGGGTGCTTTTTCGGTGGTGGTGCTTGGGGCCGTATCGGGCTTTTGGCCGACGTTGCCTTTGCGCATCAGGTAGACGGCGTTGAGTTCGCTGATTTGAGCGATCGCGCTATCCACCCGAGTCAAATCGTCAAACTGAGTCGCCGCAACTTTTTGCAGCGCCGCTGAGTAGTCATGCTCCAAGTTGCTAGTACCGAGCAGCCTTTTGGCCGCGTCGCTTTTGGCCGACAGCAAAATGGGCCGAGCGACAAGCTGCTGCTGCTTCATTTTCAGCAAAAGGCTGTGCTCCTTCGCCGACTTTTCCTGACTGAGGGCCTCATAAGCGGGGTTCACCCATTTAGAAAGCAGCTCACTGGCCAGCTTCTTTTGCTCATTAGAGGTATCGCGCAAGCTGTCAGGATGAAGCTGTCGGGCGATGTACAAGTAGCGCTTACGCACCTTTTTAGGCTCTTCTGCCAGAGAAAATCCGAGTACTGCGTGATGGTCAGTCACTTCGAGCTTAAAAAGCCCTTCGTTGATTGTCATGGCCAGTTGTTTGAAGTTGGGATAAAGGTCGCAAGCTCAGAATGCCCGCCATACCCACTGGCTATAGCAATTTTCGCAAGACTATTCGAAACTGACGAAATCATGGGTAAAATGTTTGAGCAAAGACTAAGCCTACGTATATGTAGACTAAGAGTGTATTTTTTGATACGGCTTAATCCTCAAAGGATTGTATAAGTAAGGGACTCACTCTTCTAGCAAAACGTCTCACTCCTATTTTTCAGCATGGCTCTTCCTAACTTCTTGATTTTTGGGGTTCAAAAAGCAGGCACCACGTCTATCTATACGTACCTGCGCGAGCATCCGCAGGTATATATGAGCCCCCTGAAAGAACCAGAGTTCTTAGGCCGCGAGCCAGATGCACGCAGCGCTGACGGCTCACCGCAGCCGAATCGTAGAAAGAAAATTCAGACTATTCAAGACTATCAAGCCCTGTTTGATGGCGTAACAGATGAAATTGCCATTGGAGAGGCTTCGCCAAACTACCTGTTTATGCATGAACAGGCAGTGCCTAAAATCCAAACTCATGTGCCTAACGCTAAGCTGATGGCGTTTTTGCGCAATCCGGTAGAGAGAGCCTATTCTAACTATCTAATGAACGTGCGTGACCTTGTTGGCAATCGTAAGCCGCTGGCCGACCAAGTTAAATACAGCAGTGAGAGTTCATACACGCTGCTTAAAGGGCGCTATTACGAAGGTATTAAGCACTTTTTAGAGGTGTTTGGGCCTGAACAAGTGAAGATTTTTTTGTACAGGACGTTACAGCAGGATAGCGACGCTCTGATGCGCGAGGTGTATACCTTTATCGGGGTAGATAATAACTTCAAGGCAGATACTAATAGGCAGCAGCAGCAGGCTGAAGTTCCTAAAAACCAGGCGATTAATCAGCTATTACGCACTCGCAATCCGCTGCGATCGACCGCAGGAGCAGCGCTAAAGGTAGTGCTACCTGAGGCACAGCGGCAGAAGTTGCGATCGCGCCTAATCTCAGCCAATTCCCAAGGCAAAGAAGCCCTACCGCTTTTAGATGAAGATCGTCAGCTATTAGAAAACTACTACCGTGAAGACATTCTGCGTCTGCAAGACTTGCTTGAACGTGATTTGTCGTCATGGCTCCAGGTAACGGGAGCTTGATGCTCTAAACTTGACGCTCTAAACTTGATGCTCTAAGGCATCATGTCTCAATTGCTACATGAAAGTTCCTAGAAAACTCACTGGCGCGGGAATCATTTCACCGCGAAAATCTAGTATTTGAACCAGTAGGAGATAGCCGACCGCTAGCAAAATAGAAATTGCCCCGGTAATAATAGCCACAATTTTTGAGCGATCCATCTCTCACTATCTCCTGCGGTTTTTAAGTAAGCTGCTTTAAATAATCATACGTCACCCCCTTGCCATCCTTCTATGAACGCAGTTTCTTCTCCTAATAGCAGCGTATCTCCCGCTTCTGCGGCGATCGTTCACAAGCCCACCATTATTGCGACTAAAGACCTGCGCAAGGTGTATCGCACCGGGTTTTGGCTCAAGGCCGCGCCGCCTTCGCTGAAGCAGTGCTCGCTAGAGATATACCAGGGAGAAACCTTCGGACTGCTTGGCCCCAACGGTGCGGGGAAAACAACGCTGCTGAAGCTGCTGCTCGGCATTATTCGGCCTACGGCAGGAAAGGCGACGCTGATGGATAAGCCAGCGGGCGACAGCGGCACCAAGTCTCAAATTGGCTATTTGCCAGAGAACCCATATTTCTATGAGTATCTGACGGGTTGGGAGTTTTTGAGCTATACGGCTGGGCTGTTTGGGATTACGGGCAAGGCTAAAAACAGGCGGATTGCGGAGCTGCTGGATTTGGTGCAGCTCGATCGGCATTCGGCAGCTAAGAAGCAAATGCGCCGCTACTCCAAGGGGATGTTGCAGCGAGTGGGGATGGCCCAAGCGCTGATTAACGATCCTGAGATTGTGTTTTTAGACGAGCCGATGTCAGGGCTAGATCCGACCGGGCGCTTTCAGGTGCGTGAAATTATTTTGTCGCTAAAAGAGCGGGGGAAGACGCTGTTTTTTAATTCCCATGTGCTCTCGGATGTGGAAAAGATATGCGATCGCATTGCCATTCTCGACCAAGGCGAAATCGTCTGCGTTGGCGAAATTAAAAAGCTGCTAGGCAATCCTACGCACTACCAGGTAAAAGGTCATGGCGGCAGTCTTGATATTTTGGATCGTTGGCTGCAAGACATTACCTTTGGCGACGGCTTTTGGCAAGGCACCCTGTACGAGAGTCCGTTTGAGTTTATGGCGACTGCCCGGCTGATGAATGCACACATTGCCAAGCTAGAAATCGCCAGACCCACGCTAGAAGAGTTCTTTATGGCGCAAATACGCCTGCGTCGAGAAGATGCTGATAGAAGAGTGGCTGAAGCGGCGACTGAGCGGTCTGCCGTCAAGCGCTCTGCAAAACAGAAGCGCTTGTTTGGCAAACTAAAGACTCAATAGACAATCAAGAGACTAGGAACACGCTAGCTCCAAAAGCTTTCGCCTGTGTAGGTTACTCCAGGAATAAGCCAGGAGTCTACATTGACAAAACGATGTTGAATATCGATATTGTTGAGCGCGTCTCGGGCCTCGGCTGAGAGATCGTGATCGGCGGCAGCAAAGTTTTCAGCGATTCGCCCTGCGTTAGTAGATTTTGGAATAACAACGGTGCCTCGGTCGATCGCCCAGGCAATCAGCAGCTGACCCGGCGTGAGGCCTGCTTTTTCGGCGATTGATTTAACGGTGTCGTTTTCGAGTAAGGGCGGCTCGTCTTTTTGCTTCATGCTGTCGGGGCGATCGCCCGAGCCCAAAGGAGAATATGCCGTCAGCCGAATCCCCTTTTCCTCACAATACTTCAACAGATCGTTCTGCGGGTTATAAGGATGTAGCTCTACCTGATTCATCGCAGGCACAACACCGCTTTCGTCAATTATCTTTTTCAACGTTGAAATCCCGCAGTTTGAAACGCCCACGCTTTTTACTAGGCCTTTTTCACGCAGCTTTACCATTGCTTCAAACGTCTTTGAAACAGGCAATTCACCTAAAGATAAAAAATCATCGGGCTCTTTATGATCTGGTTTGCCAGGTCTAAAAGCAATTGGCCAGTGCATAAGATAAAGATCGAGATAGTCTAGGCCAAGCGCGGTGAGCGTTTCCTGACAGCCAGCCTCGACATCTTCAGGCTTGTGAA
The DNA here is from genome assembly GCA_041746795.1 of Phormidesmis sp. GTDB lineage: Bacteria > Cyanobacteriota > Cyanobacteriia > Phormidesmidales > Phormidesmidaceae > Phormidesmis. Next base: position 8,499 of record JBGTGK010000106.1, on the reverse strand, counting down.
AAGTGTTCCAAAGCTTAGAAGTTACAAACAGATCTTCGCGCTTCAATATGCCTGCTTCAATAGACTCACGAATGCCTTGACCCACTTCAGCTTCATTTTGATAAATCCAGGCCGCATCAATATGCCGATAGCCCACCTTCAGCGCTTCTGTGACTGCTTGGGTCACCAAGCCCGGCTTCGACTTCCAGGTACCTAAGCCAAAAGCAGGAATAGCAGTGCCATCGTTAAGCGTAAACGTTTTCATTTAGAATGCTCGAATTATGATCAAATCGCCACTTTAGGGACTTTCCTACTTTAAATCAACTTCCTGAGGCATATTTTCTGAGGTATATCTTCCTGGCGCAGGTTGGCAAGTAAGGCATAATTGATCAAACGCTAAAGCCCTTACCTTCATGAAGCTCAAAAACATTGAACTGCCGATGCCAGAGATAGAGCGGTTTTGTCAGAAATGGAATCTAACTGAGTTTGCGCTATTTGGCTCAGTGCTGCGCGACGACTTTCGCCCAAAAGATAGCGATATTGATATAATGGTTCGATTTCATCCAGATGCTCTTCCCACTCTTTGGGAGCTAGATCAGATGGAAGAGGAACTGAAGTGCTTATTTAATAGAGATGTAGATATCATTATGCGCTCCGGCATCGAAAGGAGCCGGAACTACTTACGCCGCAAAGAAATTTTGTCTACTGCAAAGGTTATTTATGAATTCTCGGGATCTTCACTCTCTGCTTGATATTGTTCAATCAGCAGAATTAGTTGACAGCTATGTCCAAAACGTTTTAGAAGAGCAGTTCGTAGCAAATCAACAGCTTCAAGATGCCATAATCAGGCGACTCGAAATTCTAGGAGAAGCCGCAGGACGGGTATCAGAAGAAGGGCAAGCCGAGCTAGCTGATGTTCCGTGGTCAAAAATTAAAGGACTTCGCAACCGCTTAGTGCATGAATATGACAATATTAGCCTTGAAGTCATCTGGCGGGTTGCTTGCACCGAAATGACAGAACTTATCTCGCAGATTAAGCCTATTCTTTCGCCTGATGATCAATTGTCTCTTCCTGAGCAGTAGCTTGAGAAGGGTTACTTCTGTTCATTAATGGTCGCGAGGCTGAGAGGTCGCTTATGCAAAAAGTAAAAGTGAAAGTCTTAAGGTTAGTTGAGTCGGCACGACTGCCTCGATACGAGCATGAGGGCGATGCGGGACTGGATTTGTTTGCGATCGCACCCCAAACCATCCTCCCCAGCGAAACTGCCCTGATCAACATTGGCATCGCCATAGAACTACCTCCCAACACCGAAGCCCAGATCAGGCCGAGAAGCGGTCTAGCGCTTAAGCACTTTCTTACCGTATTAAACACGCCTGGAACCATTGATGCTGGCTACCGAGGAGAGATTGGCGTGATCATGATCAACCACGGTAAGCAGGCTTTTCAGGTGCTCGCAGGTATGAAGATTGCTCAGATGGTGATTGCTCCCCTACTGCGAGCCGACATAGAGGAAGTTAGCAGCCTATCTGACTCGGTTAGAGGAGAGGGTGGATTTGGCTCAACCGGACTGTAGGCGGCATACGGCCCCTGTCGTATGGTTCTTACGGTCATGAAAGCCTCCCTCTTTTGAGCGAGGTTGCCGGTGGAATCGTCTCCTACGCTGGCGGCAGGTTCGCAAATGCCTGACTTACATTCCTGACTTACCGGGAGCTAGAAGACAATCACATGGAAAATTCCATCAGCACAAATCAGGACTTAAACAGCCAAAGTTCGGACAGCCAAAGTTCGGACGATCAGAAGGCGAGTGACTTAGAGCGCTGGGCTTCTATTGTTGGCGGTGGGGCACTGGTTTTATCGGGGTTGAGCCAGCGATCGCTACGCGGCATTATGCTAGCAGCGGCAGGCGGTGGCCTACTGTATCAAGGGGCTCAGCAAAAAAGCACGGTGCATCAGTTAGAAAAAGCGGTAGGTCTCGACCAGGCTATTCGAGTCGAGAAAACGGCGACGATCAATCGTTCTGCCTCAGATCTTTATCAGTTTTGGCGCAACTTGGAAAATTTGCCTCAGTTTATCGGTCATCTTAAATCTGTCACTATGCAGGACGAGCGGCGCTCTCACTGGGTAGCGAATGCGCCGTTAGATCAAAGCGTTGAATGGGACGCTGAGATTATTCAAGATGAGCCCGATCGCCTAATCGCTTGGGCTTCTGTTGAAGATGCGGATATTGAGAACTCTGGGTTTATTCGGTTTCAGCCAGCACCCGCCGATCGGGGGACTGAGGTAAAGGTTGTGATGGAATATAATCCGCCCGGTGGAGCGCTGACGGCGGCGGTTGCAAAGCTGTTTGGTGAAGAACCAGAACAGCAAATTGGGTACGCGCTTAGCCGGTTTAAGCAGCTAATGGAGACGGGAGAAATCGCCACGGTAGAAGGGCAGTCGCGAGGGTCTTAAGCTGGAGATTTTTACTCAGAAAGTCTAGGAAGAACAGTCTCGAAGAAATTGGTAAAGAAACAAGTAATTTAGGGAAATTTAATTAATTTAGGGAAATTTAATGAAAGCTGTTTGTTGGCACGGCGTTGAAGATGTGCGGGTAGATACGGTTCCTGATCCTAAAATTCTCAATCCGCGTGATGCCATTATTAAAGTCACTTCTACGGCCATTTGTGGCTCGGATCTTCACCTGTACGACGGCTATATCCCGACGATGCAGTCGGGAGACATTTTGGGCCATGAGTTTATGGGCGAGGTGGTCGAAACGGGATCGGCGATTACGAACTTGCAGAAGGGCGATCGCGTCGTTGTCCCCTTTACTATCTCCTGCGGCAGCTGCTTTTTCTGCAATCGCGATCTGTGGTCTTTGTGCGACAATTCCAACCCCAACAGTTGGATGGCCGAAAAGTTTTACGGTCATTCACCCGCTGGGCTATATGGCTATTCACACTTGCTAGGCGGCTATGCGGGCGGACAGGCTGAGTACGCTCGCATTCCTTTTGCCGACGTTGGCCCCATCAAAATTCCTGACGGTATGAGCGATGAACAGGTTTTATTTCTCACTGATATTTTTCCAACGGGGTATATGGCCGCTGAAAACTGTGACATTCAGCCAGGAGAAGTGGTTGCCGTTTGGGGCTGCGGCCCGGTGGGTCAGTTCGCTATTCGGAGCGCTTTTATGCTAGAGGCAGAGCGCGTGATTGCGATAGACCGATTCTCTGAACGGCTAGATTTGGCTAAGACGGCTGGCGCAGAGGTGCTGAATTATGAAGAAGTAGACGTAGGCAGTGCGCTTAAAGAGATGACCGGCGGCATGGGCCCTGATTGCTGCATTGATGCGGTGGGTATGGAGGCACACGGCCATGGTGCTATGGCTCTGTACGATACGGTGAAGCAAGCGGTGCGGATGGAAACAGGCCGACCGATAGTGCTGCGAGAGGCTATTGTCGCCTGTCGTAAGGGGGGTAAAGTCTCGGTTCCGGGTGTGTATGGCGGCTTTATCGACAAAATGCCGATGGGTGCTTTTGTGAATAAAGGACTGACGATGAAGTCTGGGCAAACGCACGTACAGCGATACCTGCGTCCGCTGCTAGAGAGAATTCAGCGCGGTGAAATTGATCCCTCTTTTGTGATTACTCACAGCCTGCCGTTAGAAGATGCCCCTCGCGCTTACAAAATCTTTAGGGACAAAGAAGAAAACTGCATTAAGGTTGTGCTCAAGCCCTTTGCGTCTGTAGCGTAAGCAGTCCGAATCTGATCAAGCAGTATAGGCATTAGTAGAGAATTTTGGTACTCTTTCTAGTGCCTGTTTTATGGTGAAAGCGAATTTGATTTAGATCAGCTGATATGCAGTCGAGTTAAGCTTTACTGGACATCTGTTGAGCGATTAGATGTAGCTAGATGCAGCTAACAAATACAGGCATCGTAAAAGTTGTGGCGATGGATTTTATATTCTTTACGATCCTAAAAAGCTTATGGCTAGGCTACTAGAGAAAGTCACGGCTGATGCTACCTGCTAAACTGTAGCCATCATTCTCGTTGGCTAAGCTAAGGGAGTTGCAGTAAGATAATGTACCGAAAACTTGGCTGGCTGAGTGTAGTCGTAACGCCAAGGGCGTGGCAAGGCCAACGCGAAGCGTCGCCATAGGCGTTAGCCACAATCCAGCCGCTGATAAAAGGGCTAGTTTCATGACCTACACAATCACAAAATCCTTTACTGTCGATGACTTTATCGGTCAATACGGTGACGATTTTCGCTATGAGCTAGCTGACGGAGAGCTTGTTGATATGGAGCCTACTGGCCCTCACAAAGCAGTGGGCGGCAAACTGGCGGCCAAGATAAATATAGCTATTGAGCCTGCTAAGCTTTCCTGGTTCATTCCTCGAACCTGCTTAATTCGCCCCTTTGGTGACGTTGCTACCGCTCGTCGCCCTGACGTTGTAGTGCTAGATGAAGCGGTTCTCTCTGATGAGCCTCGGTGGGAAAGGGAGCCTGTGATTACCATAGGACGATCCATCAAGATGGTTGTAGAAGTTGTGAGTACCAATTGGGAAACTGACTACGCTCGCAAGCTGGAAGAATATGCGCTGCTCGGCATTCCTGAATACTGGATTGTTGACTTTCGGGGGCTGGGGGGAACCGCCTTTATTGGCAAACCCAAACAGCCTACTTTCACAGTTTGTCATCTAGAGGGAGATGAGTATCGTCAGCAGCAATACAGGCTAGGCGATGCGATCGCCTCACCTTTGCTACCTGCTTTGAAATTTCGTTTAAGCGATGTTCTTCCTCGCTAGCGGCGCTCACCGACTACGGCAGGCTACATGCCCTGGAAAGCCTATATGCCTGCGCAAAATGCCACGGTCATAAGCCGATTGCGCACGTCAGGCGCTATTGTAGGCAAGCACTAGCAGAAAACGGAGCTGCTGTCCGTGGCTCAGAAGATAGATCAAGCCCATTAACTGCCTTCCAGCATCCACCCGGCTACTGAGCAGGTGGGAACCTTAAAGTGTGTGTAAACAGGAACCCGAATATCACTTGAACGGGGCAGGCAGGCCTGTATTCTTGGACAGGATTACTGGAGATTGTCAGCGATTCCTAATAGCTTTACACTTGTTTACTGGTTTAGCGCCATTATAGAGATTAATTTATGAGAGAGTACTTACTTTCTTTTTGTGCTGGCATCACGCTGGTAACGAGCTTGGGTACAGCATTTCCTGCTGCTGCCCAAACGACGACACTATCGGCCTCGCCATCGGCTTCTAGTACTGTCTCAGCAACCTCAGCAGGCTCAGTATGTCCGGCGGTTCCCAGCGCACATAACTATGACGTGGTGGTATTTGGTGATGAAATCCCTGGGGTAATGACGGCGCTACAGGTGAAGCGTGAGCTGAAGGCTAGAGGCTTGGATGGTCACGTAGCGCTAGTGACCGAAGGCGATACGCGCAAAGGCATCGGCGGGCACTTGGTAAGGGGCGGATTGGCCTATCTTGATCGCAATCAGGTACCAGAAAGGTTGCGATCGCGCTACGGCACCTTCGGTCAGCCCAGTCGCCTTTATAAGGCGTTTTTGAGCCTGGGTCGGGTCAACACTATCGCCCTAGATCGCTTCACCGCCTCTCGAAACTTTATGCAGGCTTTACAAAGTAATGGCATAGATGTAGTTGGTAACGTGAGCTTGGGCACAGTGCAAACGGCGGGCTCGCTGGTATGCGCCTTTACAGCCAGCGGCCAAACCTATGCGGCCAAAGAATTCATTGACAGCAGCCAAAGTGGCGAGCTAGCCGCCGCTAGCGGTGTAGAAATGACGAAAGGCCTAGAAGCGCTCGGCTTTCCCAATAGCGCTTTGAGCATCGGCCTGATGTTTGACCTGTACGGCGTTACGATCGATCAGTTTGCCCAGATGGAAAAGGAGCTGATTTACCGCTATTTCGACCCGACCGATCAGGCGGCTCAGCGCTGGTTAAACGCAGCTAGCGGCAATGACCCGGTTAAGCGCAAAGAGATGCTGCAAAACATGGTGGACTCTCAGGGCAATCCCAAGCTGATGTATCAGGGGACGCCGGACTCGGCGGATGTCCGGTCGCTGGCCTTCAGCGTCTTGGTGCATGGCTATTTGAAGAAGGAATACGACATCAAGTCATCTGGCTTTTTGTTCGACCGGGCGAATATTGCGGTGCTACCCGATCGGCTGAGCTTTAACGCGCTGCTGTTTTACTCAGATGCGACAACGGCGCAGCAGCTCAGTGCCTCTGGCGCTAAGCCGACGCCTGAGATGCGAGCGGTAGCCAACGAGGTAAAAGTCCTTTTTGAAAAAATAGGCGTACCGCGCGTTGAAGTTATGAACGAATTGTATATTCGCAGCGCTGGCCAAATTGCCCACCCCATTGATGAGCTTTCGGCTACGCTGATGGCCGCAGGCGGTGTGCCTGCCAATGAGGCGCTCGGCACCTTTGGCTACCGTTTGGACGATCGCGGTGGCATTGAAGGCCTCGCTGAGCGCGTCGATGGAACGGCGCTGCGGCTGTTTGACTTTGATCAAATGCCGATATTTAACTACGGATTTCGCCATACGCTGCCTCAAGAAAAAGAGAACTTGGCGGTGCTTGGCCCCGCTTCTGGGTTTGGCGGGCTGGGGACAACGGCGGGCAGAATTGTCGAATTCAACGTGAGCGTAGGAGAAGGGCTGGCGGTGGCAGTCGCTCAGGCTATTGCGAGCCGTCGATCGCTGCAAACCATCACCAACACCGAGGTTCGTCAGGCCTTAGGCGAGGTGCCTGCTGTTTACGGGCAGCGCACGGACAGCTTTCGCGCTATTTCTACTTTAGAAAGGCGATTTAGAGGGATTGATTATGAGCGGAATTATCTTGATCGGGCTCAGGCCTTTTTTAACCAGCGAAATTATGCTGAATCAGGTCGGGAGGTGTCTCGGGCGCTAACGCTGAATCCTCGTAACGCTGAGGCTTACCATCTGAAGGGATTGATTGAGGCAGAGTCGGGCAATCGCGGGCAGGCGCAGGCGGATTTGGAACAGGCGATCGCGCTTTATCAGTCTCAAGGCAATTCATCCTCAGCCGATACCACCAAAGGCGCACTAGAAAAGCTGTCGTCAAACTAGGCCCGCCTTCAAGGATCAAATAGTTATCTGAGCGCTAGAATCTCATCTACGCTCAGTCCGGTCTTTTGGCTGATAGTTTCTACGTCCAATACGTCTAAGAGGGCAAGAGCGATCGCCTCCGCTTTTTGCTGTTCTCCCTGCTTTATTCCCTGCTCTATTCCCTGCTCTATTCCCTTCAACACAGAATTTCGGTTGTCTTGTAAAAATCTCTGCTTACGCTCAAAAATATCTAATTCCTCTCGGCTCAGGTTGCTAAGCTCCGCAATCTGAAAAGCTTTTTCTAGGGCGGGTGTCCCTTGCCACGATTCTGGAATCATCTCTAAGCTATCTGCCTGCCTTAAGAAATAAATCCAGCGATCGGTAACGCTAGTTAGCTCGTCTAATGACTTTGTGAATTTAGGCAGCTCCACAAACGCCAGCTCAATATCGTTTGAGTAGGTCGTCAAATCGTTTACTTCTTTCATGACGTAGCGAGAGATAACCTGTGAACTCTCAGGAAACATCTCAAAGTCTGTAATGGTGAGCGCAATGACTGGATGCAGCTTGTTGTAGTCTTCGCCGCTGTCTAGCTGAATTGAGAAAGCTTTTGAGGCATTGTAGAGTACCCGCTTCTCAAAACCTATCACATTCAACACCTGCATTTCGATAATAACCGTTTTGCCGTCTTTAGTTTTGCCGTCTTTAACAGTGGCTTTAACGTCTAAAAAGGTATCTTTCATGCCCTTTAGCTGCGGGGCCTGATAAGGATCGATAATCTCTAAATCCTCAATAGTCGGCTGGCCTTCGTACAGCAGCGCATTTAAAAAGCTGATGAGAACGTCCTTGCTCTGCCTTGATCCAAAGATCTTTTTAAAGGCAAAGTCTGTTTTGGGATTTAAGAATCGCATCGGCTATGCCAAACGCAAAGGATACGCTCAGTATAGTAGAACCTACCAGTTATTTTTAGGCTCGAAAGCGCTATAAAAGCGCTATAGCGGAGGAACGGCAATCTGAGCTTTGTTTTGATTTGAACGATGCGTAAGATCCATCAGTAATTGAGAGTAGATGCCTTCGGACATAGCGGGCGCGATCGCCCGCCCAAAATCAATACAGCTCACCCAATGATCAACAACTCGAACAAAAGGAGCAATTCGGCCATCGTCATAAATTTTAGGAAAGGCAAGATGCTCGGGTTCAGGAATCTCTTTAAGTTCGCCACCCAGTTCGCTCAACCAAACTTTGAAGCCATTAACATAGTCTTTTTGGCTAGGGTTGCCAATTACTAAGGTGCCTTTATCGCCATAAACTTCAACAAAGTGGCCACGTCCAGCGTAGCTAACGGCGCTCAAGGTAATTTGGCAAAGGGTGCCATCGGCCATTGTCAGGGTAATAGCACACACATCATCAGAATCTACCGGCTTCATCTCACCCATT